>CAMYOO010000480.1 GCA_947260035.1 uncultured delta proteobacterium | reverse complement strand
CGCATGCTGAGGCGCCTGGACCGGGGTCGCGGTCGTATCGGCTTCGAGGACATCGCCGCGCCGGGCTTCGAGGCGTCACGCTACGGCCTCGATCAGGCGACCCTGATGGCGCGCATCCACGGCGTGCTGGGCGACGGCCGCGTCATCGAGGGGATGGAGGTCTTTCGCCGCGCCTACGCCGCGGTGGGCCTGGGCTGGCTGCTGGCGCCCTTGAGCTGGCCGCTGCTGCGCCCGCTCTGCGACGCGGCCTATCGGGGCTTCGCACGCAACCGGCTGCGCCTCACGGGCCGAGCCGGCGACGGCTGCGACGCCGAGCGCTGCACACCCGCAGCGCTGGAGTCCCGAGTAGACTCCTGATCATGCGCACCCTGGTCTGGCTTCGCGGCGAGCTGAGGCTACGGGACAACCGCGCGCTGGCGGCAGCCGCGCACGGCGCCGAGGGCCTGGCCTGCGTCTACATCCTGGACGATCGCTTGCTGCGCGGGACGCGCTCCAGCCCGGCACGTACGCGGTTCCTGCTCGACGGGTTGGGCAGACTGGCTCGCGATCTCGAGCAGCGGGGCCAGCGGCTGCTGATTCGCGACGGGCGTCCCGAGGAGGCACTGGCCCGGCTGGTTCAAGACGCTCGGATCGAGCGCGTGCACTGGAGCCGGGATGTGGGGCCCTTCGCGCGCTCTCGAGACGACGCCGCGCGCATCGCCTGCGAGAAGGCGGGCGCCCAGGTGGATACGCATTCCGATCACGTGATCTTCGAGAGCCACGAGATCCGCACCCGGCAGGGCCGCCCCTATGCGGTCTACACGCCCTACCGAAACGCATGGCACGAGCACTGGGCGCTGGATCCGCCGCTTCCCGAACGGGCGTCGCGGCTTCCCCCGCCGCTGCCGGGCCTGGATCCGGGTGTCGTGCCGGACGCGGATGCACTGGGAGTCCCGCCCGTGGCCGGGCTGCCGACGGCGGGCGAGGCCGCCGCGCGCCGGCGCCTGCATGGCTTCCTCGACGGCGCCGTCGCCGACTACCACGTCGGGCGCGATCTCCCCGGAATCGACGGCACCTCGCGGCTCTCGCCCTACCTGCGCTTGGGTATGGTCTCGGCGCGCGAGTGTGTGGCAGAGGCTTTCGAACGGGTCGCCGCCGACCCCCGAGCCGGAGCCCGCAAGTGGATCGACGAGCTGATCTGGCGCGAGTTCTACAGTGCGATCCTGGCCGAGCACCCGCGCGTGCTTCGCCGGGCCTACAAGCAGGATTACGACGCCCTGGTCTGGGACGACGATGACGAGCGCTTCGCCGCGTGGTGCGAGGGCCGGACCGGCTACCCGATCATAGACGCGGGCATGCGCCAGCTGGTGGCCACGGGCTGGATGCACAACCGCGCACGCATGCTGACGGCCAGCTTCCTGACCAAGGATCTGCTGCTGGACTGGCGCCGGGGCGAGCGCTTCTTTCAGCAGCACCTGCTGGACGGCGATCCGGCCAGCAACAACGGCGGCTGGCAGTGGGCGGCGTCCACAGGCACCGATGCACAGCCCTGGTTCCGCATCTTCAACCCCACGCGTCAGGGAGAGCGCTTCGATCCCGACGGCGCCTACGTGCGGCGCTGGATCCCCGAGCTGGAAGCCGTCCCCGTCGAGGCCGTGCACCGGCCTTGGGAGCTCCCCGCGCTGGCCCCGGGATACCCGGCGCCGCTGGTGGATCACGCCGTCCAGCGGCAAGAGGCGCTGCGGCGCTTCGATGCCGTGCGGAGCTAGACTGCGGCGATGCCCCAGGTCGCGCGGCCCATCCGGATCGGGATCTCCTCGTGCCTGCTGGGCCAGGAGGTCCGCTACGACGGCGGCCACAAGCGCGACCGCTTCCTGACCGACGTGCTGGGAAGCTTCGTCGAGTGGGTGCCCGTGTGCCCCGAGGTCGAATCGGGCATGGGAATCCCCCGGCCCAGCGTGCGGCTGGTGCGGAGCGGGGACGACGTCCGCATGATCGCGGAGCGGACCGGCGAAGACCACACGCGCTCCATGCGCGCCTTTGCACGCAAGCGCGTCGCCGCCCTGCGCAAGCTGGACCTGGCCGGCTACGTGCTGAAGAGGGACTCCCCAAGCTGCGGAATGGAGCGGGTGCGCGTCTACGCCGAGGGCGGAATGCCCGAGAAGAAGGGCCGCGGCCTCTTCGCCGAGGCCCTGATCGA
>CAMYOO010000479.1 GCA_947260035.1 uncultured delta proteobacterium | reverse complement strand
TCCACCACCTGCAGGTAGGAGGGCACGAAGTTCGCCTCCAGCGCTTCGCGGCATGCGGCGAATACGTCGGCCGCAGAGAATGCGCCGGGGTCGCTGGGCACGATGGCGGCGACCACGTCCTTCTCGCCGGGAGCCCCCGAGGCCGCCGTCACCCCGTAGACGAACACGTCGGAGACGCTGGGAAGCTCGGCCAGCGCCTTCTCCACGAAGCCGACGTTCACGAAGTCGCCGTTGTGGCGAATGCTGCCGCCCTTGCGGTAGTCGAAGAAGAACCAGCCCTGCTCGTCGGTGTGGCCCATGTCTCCACTCCGCAGCCAGCCGCCGTGGGTCTTCTTGGCCGAGGCCTCCGGGTTCTCGTGGTACTCCACGCTGGCGGCGCTGCCGTCGGCGGGGCGCGAACAGATCTCCCCCACGACGCCGTGCGGACACTCGCGGTCGTCGTCGTCCAGGATCTTCGTCTCGAGCCCGCCCATCGGCCTTCCGAACGAACCCACGGGCCCTTCGCCGACGGGCTTGGCCGCCAGGCCGCCTTCTGGCCCTTGATGATCCACTCGTCGCCGTCCTGGCGCGCCACGCAGTTGGGTCGGATCGAGGGATCGTCGAAGTGGGGCTGGTCGAAGGCCAGGGAGTCGCTGCCGTGATCCGGCTCGGTCACCGCCCAGCAGCCGATCTCCGGCTGCTCGGGCGAGGCAAAGCGCTCGATCAGCTCCGGCCGCGCCGAGATGCGCGCGAACATGGCCGGGAATCCCGCCACCCCCAGGCTGACCGCCAGGCCCGAGTCGCCCCAACCGAGCTCCTCGCTGACCAGGTAGCGCACACGGGCGCGCTGGATCGGATCGCCTTCGGGATCGCCATCGTCGATGGCGTCGAACTGCAGCGCACGGTACTGCTCGAACACCTTCCACAGCACCGAACCCTTGGCGGCGACCTTTGCGGGATCCGCCAGTCGATCCAGCTCGGCGCCGGCCGGCCGCATCACCACCGGGGTCATAGGGCCGGCTGCAGCGCTGAATCCGGCCTAGGAGCCCGCGGGAATCACGTAGCCGAGAACGCAGGAGAAGTGGCAAGCGCTTCCGGCCAGCACGAAGACGTGCCAGATGGCGTGGTTGTAGGGAAGCCGCTGCCAGGCGTAGAAGACCACACCCACGGTGTAGATGACCCCGCCCAGCACCAGGAGCGCCAGACCGTCGGGGTGAACCGACTTCACCAGCGGCTCGGCGGCGATCACCACCATCCAGCCCATGACCAGGTAGAGGGCCAGCGACAGGCGCCGGGTGCGCTGAGGGGCGGCGGTCTGGAGCACGATCCCCAGGATGGCCAGGCTCCAGACCAGGCCCAGGAGCGTCCAGCCCCAGGCACCGCGCAGGTTCACCAGTGTGAACGGCGTATAGCTCCCGGCGATGAGCAGGAAGATGGCGGCGTGGTCCAGGCGCTGGAACACCCGCTTGGCAGCGCGGTGGGTGATGGCATGGTACAGCGTGGAGGCCGTGAAGAGCAGGAAGAGCGCGGCGCCGAAGATCGCCGCCCCCGTCACGTGCCAGGCGTCGCCGCGCAGCGCAGCCGCGACCACCAGGGTGGCAAGACCCAGCAGGCTGAGCAGCATGCCGAGCCCGTGGGTGATGGCGTGGGCGATCTCCTCGCCCAGGCTGTAGCGCGGCAGCGTGTCGTGGCCGTTCATCGCGGCAAGGGTAGGAGGCGTCGCCGACGCCGAAACCAGCCCGCCCACCTGTTACAGAACTTTCACACTCCGCCGAGCGGACCTGTGAGCTCTCATCCAGGCGACCCTGCCCGGCAGCAAGCGGGTGGCGCTGGGGTGTGGCGGTGGCTCAGCTTGCCGCTGCCCTCGATGAGGGACCCCACCTGGGCGACCGACTCAACCTTGCGCCGCATGGGGACTTCCTGCGAAGCTACTCGCCGATGTGGTCGTCGGTGGTGTGCGCCCCCTTCTTCGCCTCGGGCGCATCCGCGCTGCTGTTCGAGACGCTCTGGTTCCGTCAGGCGGGGCTCGTCTTCGGCAACAGCGTATGGGCGTCGACCCTGGTGCTCTCCAGCTGGAAGGCCGAGGCGATTGGGTGCGGAGGCTCCCATCAGCCATGATCCCACGGCCCGCACAGCTCCTAGGCCGCGACCTCCCAGTCATGGGGTTCGCTACGGCGCACGGCGTTCACCAGCCGGCGCAGTGAGGCCAGGCCGGTCACGCCATTGCGGGCCGCAAACGCCGCCACCTGGGGCCCACTGCTCAGGAGCAGC
>CAMYOO010000478.1:1303-2734 GCA_947260035.1 uncultured delta proteobacterium | reverse complement strand
AGGTGCACACCACCACCTGGGTAGAGAACGCCGCGCTGCGGCACACCACCTGGTCCAGGACCCGTCCGTCGCCCAGGGGCAGCAGCACCTTGCCCGGCAGCCGCGATGAGGACATCCGAGCCTGGATCAGCGTGAGCAGCGGCGCGTTCACGACATCCGCTCCCAGCGTTCGATCTGTTCCGGAACCCGGGCGAGCGAGTCCACGCTCGCCTCGGCGTCGCGCTCGGGAGACACTTCCGCGTGGGCGTGCCGACCGGTCCGCACGCGCAGGGTCCTGAAGCCCAGCGGTCGGATGCCACAGAAATCCTTGTGAGGATCGTCGCCCACGTAGACGACGTCGCCGGGATCACAGCCCTCGCACCCGACCAGCAGCTGGAATACGTGGGGCGACGGCTTCTGGCGCGCGACGCCGTAGCGGTTGGTGAGGTAGCAGTGGCGAAAGCACGGCTCGATGCCCAGGGCGGCCAGCTTGCGCGCCTGCACACCCTTGTGCCCGTCGGTCACCAGGTAGAGCGGCCGGTCAGCCAGCCGCCCCAGAACTGCGCGGCTCTCGGCGGGAAGCGCGATCCGGGGCTCGTGGCTGCGGTAGGTGTCCACCAGGGAGCGGACGGCCGTCCGGCTGTGCACGCCCAGCTCTTCCAGGACACGGTCGAAGGTCTTGCCGCGTCCATGCACGTGGAGCGCGCGCCAAAGCAGCGCGAATGCCTCTTCGGCGTGGATGTCGAAGCGTGACTCCAGCGCAAACGCCACCGCCCGGAATCCGCTGCGCACGTACTCGATCTCCGGGTAGAGCGTGTCGTCCAGATCGAAGACGACGACCCGCTTTCCGCTGCGCCAGGCCGTCATGAACTGCTCACGAAGCGGTCGGCCGAGTAGCGCAGCAGGCGCAGGCCGCGCTGGTAGCTGCCGAGCTGCGGCGCCACGTGCCGGCCAAGGGCTTCCAGCAGCGCGAGGCGGGGCGAGTCGAGCCCCGCCTCGAAGGCCAGGGCCGAGGCGCCGCCGTAGCGCGGGTTGCACTCGATCCACTGCACGCCGTCGCTCGTGGTGAAGGCTTGCAGCACCGCATGTCCGCGCAGCCCGAAAGCGTGCGCCAGCGCGGCAGCGCCTTCCACGAGAGCCGGCGCTTCCACGGTCTCGCTCACGACGGATTCGCCCCCGTGCACCCGCGCGCGCAGTCGGGGCACGGCCTCCACCAGCTGGCCCTCGCGGTTCACGTACAGGTCGACGGAGTGCTCGCTGCCTTCGACCCGAGGCTGGAAGACGGGCTGCCGGAGCTGCGCGGCGTGGGCGCGGGCGCGCTCCCGGTCCAGGCCCAGCCCGATGCTCTGGCTACCGGCGCCGTAGCGCTCCTTCACCACGAAGCGTTCGGCACCTGTCTCCTCTGCGAGGGTGTCGAGATCGAGGCTGGTGGGGATGGCCGGGATTCCGGCG
>CAMYOO010000478.1:0-1292 GCA_947260035.1 uncultured delta proteobacterium | reverse complement strand
CCGGCGCCGTAGCGCTCCTTCACCACGAAGCGTTCGGCACCTGTCTCCTCTGCGAGGGTGTCGAGATCGAGGCTGGTGGGGATGGCCGGGATTCCGGCGTCCCGACCGCGTTCGAAGAAGCGCAGCTTGTCCAGGCAGTCGCGTACGTCGTCGGCGGCTCCCAGCGGCAGCGCGACGCCCGCCTCGGCCAGGGCCTCGGCATGCCCGGCGAACCAGGCCAGCTCGCCATCGCGGGTGGGCACCAGCAGGCGGATACCGTGCTCCTTGCAGAAACCGATCAGGTCCTCGAGGGACAGTCCCGTGAGGGCCGGCATTTCCCAGAAGCCGTCGGCGAACTCGGCCGCCACGCAGTCGGCGTCCAGGTCCGCAGCCCAGACCCGTCCACCGAGTCCCAGCGCGTGAAGCGCCTCACGATGTCGCTGGATCAGGTCCACCTTGCGGGAGGCGCTGGTCACCAGCACGCCGGGCGCAGCATCCGCCTGCGTCGGCCGCGTCTTCCTGGCCCGAGAGCGCTCGTGCGTGATCAGGTGGGTGATTCCGTTCTCGAGCGACGTGGGTGGGCGCCAGCCGGTGAGCATCTGGAGCCGCGCCGTCTCCGCCTCGTGGCCTTCCCAGGGAATGTCCGACGCGATCTCCCGGGTTCGCAGCTCCGGGAAGTGATCGCGCAGGACGTCTACCAACTGGGACACGCGCCGCCCGCGCCCGCTGCCCAGGTTCACGACGCCCGTGGCATCGCTGGCACCCAGGCGCAGCAGCCCTTCGGCCACGTCGCCCGCATACACGTAGTCGAAGATCCCCTCCGGGCGGAAGACCTCCAGGGTGGCCTCGGGGTCCTCCAGCAGCGTGCGAACCCAGCGCGAGATCACGTCGCGCGAGCCCCGGCCGTAGACGCGGAAGATGCGCGCCGAGACGCTGCTGTACGCCGCACTCTCGAAGCCGGTCAGGAAGCGCAGCTCGATCTCGTGCAGGAGCTTGGCAGCGCCGCAGATGTTGCGCGGCCGGATCGGTGTGCACTCGCGTAGCCGCACCGGCTGCGCCGGCGGCGCATCGAAGCTGTAGAGGTCCGGGTCGTAGATCAGGTAGCTCGACGCGAACACTACGCGACGCAGCTCCGGCGCGCCGCGCAAGAGGGTCATCAGATGGTGACTCAGACGCACGTTGTGCCAGAAGTTCTCGCCCCAGAACGACTCACTCTCGACGCTGCGCTCGAAGGTGGCGGCCAGGTGGAAGCACGCCTGCGGCCGAAACTCCGACAGCAGCGCAGCGGAAAGGTGATTCGCATCGCCGCGCAC
>CAMYOO010000477.1 GCA_947260035.1 uncultured delta proteobacterium | reverse complement strand
GCGTCCCAGGTCTCGGGTGTGACCCCGCGCTCGCGTAGCTTGAACTTCTGGACGCGCCCCGTGGGTGTCTGGGGCAAGGCCTCCAGGAATTCGATGTAGCGGGGCACGAAGAAGTGGGGCGCATTGTCGTTGACGAAACGCGCCAGCGCCGCGGCATCCACGCTCTCGCCGGGCTTGCAGACCACGCAGACCTTCATCTCGGCCTCGCTCTCCAGGTCCTCGGAAGTCACTCCATGGGCCGCCGCCTGGGCCACCGCGGGGTGCGCCATGACGGCGGCTTCCACAGCAAAGGACGACAGGTTGCGGCCCTTGAAGCGGATGAAGTCGGCCTTGCGGTCCACGAAGAAGAACTCGCCGTCTTCGTCCTGCCGCATCAGGTCGCCGGTGTGATACCAGAGGTTGCGCCAGGCGCGGACCGTGGCCTCCGGGTTGCCCCAGTAGCCGTTGAAGAGGGCGAAGGGCTCCGTCGGCCGGGCGCACAGCTCGCCGGTCTCGCCCGTGGTCACCGGGAGATCGTCGTCGTCCAGCAGCGCCACCTCCACGCCCTCCTGGGGCTCGCCCAGGGAGTTGGGCTTCCAGGTCTCGCCGGGCGTGCGCGCCAGCACGGTCATCAGCTCGCTCTGCCCGTAGCCCTGGAAGATCGACTCGATTCCGAAGCGCTTCTTGAAGGGCTCCTCCAGCGCTGCGGGCCCGAAGCGCTTCTTGAAGGGCTCCTCCAGCGCTGCGGGCAGCGGGATCGCCGAGAAGACGCGCACCGGGTTGTCGGCGTCGTCGGGCTGCTCCGGCGCATTCCACAGGAACATGTGCATCGCGCCGAGGGTGAAGCACATGCTGGCGCCGTAGTGGCGCGTGCGATCCCAGAAGGCGCCGGCCGAGAACTGGGCGTCGATGCCGCAGGGCACGCCGGTCACCAGGGCCCGGAACACGTTCGCCACCCACGCCGCCGAGTTGTACATGGGCAGGCAGCAGTAGATGACGTCTCCATCCTGCAGGCCCGCGGTCAGCGCGCCGTTGACCGCCGCCTTGATCCAGGTGTTGTGGCTCTGCATCACACCCTTGGAGCGGCCGGTGGTGCCGGACGTCCAGAGGATGGCCGCAGTGTCGCCGTAGTAGAGCTGACTGTCGTCGGGCTCGGGGCCGGGGCGGTCGGCGAGCGAGGCCAGGGGCAGCGTGGGAACGCCGAGCTCGGCCTCGGGCTCGCCGCCGCGCACGACGATGCGCTCGAAGGGCAGCTCGCCCAGCTCGGCGACCCGCGGCAGCAGCTCGGCGTCGGCCACCAGGATCTTCGCGCGGCTGTCCTCGAAGGTCTCGCGCAACCAGGTGCCCTTGTAGTCGGTGTTGGTCGGAACCCAGACGGCGCCCAGCTTGTTCAGCCCCAGCGCGCTGAACACCAGCTCGCTGCCGCTCTTCGCAAACAGCGCCACCGTGTCGCCGCGCTCCACGCCCAGCTCGCGGAAGCCGGCGGCGTAGGCGTTGGCCAGCTCGTTGCTGCGGCCGAAGCCGTAGTGGACGTCGCCCTCCACCAGGAAGTCGGCGTCCGGGATCGCCTCTGCCTGGCGCCGCAGGCAGCGGCCCAGCAGCCGGTCGTCGGTCGCGTCGAAGTCGAGCCAGCCCATGCCTTGCGAACCAGAGTAGAACATGTTTCACTCCGGATCGCCGGGCCAGGCCCTTGTTTCCCGCAACCCCCCGTCCGGCAAGCGGAATTTCCATGTACATCGAGTTCACCCCCGAGCAGCAGGCCCTCCGCCAGGAGCTTCGCGAGTACTACCGCGGCCTGTTCACGCCCGAGCTGCGCCGCGCCCTGGACGAGCAGTGGGACCAGCTGGGCGGGCCGGCCTTCCGTGAGGCCATGGGCCGCATGGGCAAGGACGGCTGGCTGGTGCTGGGCTGGCCCGAGGAGTACGGAGGCCAGGGCCGCGGCCACCTGGACCAGTTCATCTTCTGGGACGAGACGTACCGGGCACGGGCGCCGCTGCCGGTGATCACCGTGAACACCGTCGGGCCCATGGTCATGCAGTGGGGCAGCGATGCGCAGAAGGCGGAGCTGCTGCCGAAGATCCGCGACGGCGAGCTGCTGGTCGGAATCGGCTACACGGAGCCCTCCGCCGGAACCGACCTGGCCGCGTTGCAGACGCGCGCGGTGCGCGACGGCGACGAGTGGGTCATCAACGG
>CAMYOO010000476.1 GCA_947260035.1 uncultured delta proteobacterium | reverse complement strand
GATCCGCTCGGCCTCGCGAGCGCGGGCCACCGGGTCCACGGCTGCCGGCGGAACGGGCAGGGCGCCCGCATAGACCGGGGAGCCGTCGGCGCCCAGCACGATGGCCGTGACCAGGACGCCTCCGACCCGCACCCAGCCCGAGCCGTTCACCGCGCTGCGAACGTCGCGCCGGATCTCACCCACGCTGGACGAAGCGGTCGCCGCCTGCTGGACCGCCTGATGCAGATGGCGCTCCAGCAGACTCTCGGCACCCTGCACGCTGAAGACGTAGAGGAAGACGAACCCGACGATGGCGACGTAGGTCGTGCGGAAGGACGCCAAGTCTCGCAGGCGCTCCCGGGCGGCGGACGGGGGAAAGGGATTTCCCTTCGACGGTAATGAAGTCGCCATGAAGTCGCGGATAGGATACCGCTCGGCCGGTTTCGCGGCAGGCTCCGGGCTCCAACCCCGCGTTTCCATTGGAACCCGGCCCGGCGCGCGCGACGCGCACGCTTCTTGCACCAACAATCGGGAAGGCACGGGGATCGAAGTGAACGAGCGACGCAGAGCGCCGCGTGCGGAGTTGCATGCGTGGGTGGAGATCGCCTCGGCCCATGGCCGGGTGCGTGGGTCGACGTTCGACGTCTCGGCCGACGGCCTGGGTCTGAAGGGGGTCGTTCCCCAGGTGGGTGCGTCGCTGCTGGCGGAGTTTCCCCTCCCCGGAATCGGGCTGCCCTTGGAGTTGGCTGGCCAGGTGGTCTGGTCGGATGCGTCCGGCTCGCGGGCTGGCCTGCTCTTCGAAGACGTGGACCCCGGCCTGCGCGAGATCCTCGCCAGCTACGTGTCGGGTCGCCTGGCCAGCTAGCGCGGGTCTTCGCCCCCGCTACCGTTCCGGCCGTGCGAGTAGCCGACCTCGATCGCGACATGCGCGACGTCATCCCGACCGGGATGGGTCCTGACAGCGAGTACCTGTTCGCGCGCATGACCGGCCTCACCCTGGCGTGGACGGAGCCGGCACCCGGGAGTCGCATCCTGGATGTGGCCAGCGGGCCGGGTGCGGATGCGCGCAGCCTGGCGGCCCAAGGCGCGCTGGCCAGGGCGCGCTGGCGGTTGGGGTGGAGCCGTCGTCACGCATGCTGGGGCTGGCGCGCAGTCTGGCGCTGGAGGGGGAGGGGCCGATTCCCGGGCTGGTCCAAGCCTGGTCCGATGCGCTGCCCTTCGCCGACGGGGCCTTCGATGCAGCGCTCTGCAAGGGATCCATCGACCACTTCGATCAGCCCGAAGCAGCCATCGCGGAGATGGCCCGCGTCACCCGGGCCCAGGGACGGGTCGTGCTGGCCATCGCCAACTTCGAATCGGCGGCCTGCCGGCTGGCCAAGGGCATCGACACGCTGCGCGAGCGCGCCGGTGGCGCCATCCGGCCGGGCCGCCGCATGTACGACGTGCCCAGCGATCACTTCACCCGCTACGACCTGGATCTGATGCTCGAGCAGGTGGGGCGCTCGCTGGAGGTAGAGCGGGTCGAGGGGATCTCGCTCGGCTGGGGCTTCCCGGGCTGGGGCCGGGTGCTGGAGCGGCTTCCGGACGCGGCTGCGCGCGGCGTGGTTCAGGCGCTGGGGGCGTGGGCGCGGCGGCTGCCGCGCCACGCGGACGTGGTGCTGCTGGCCGGACGGCCGCGGGCGTCCAGCACCTCGCCGTAGGCATCGACCGTGGCCCGCGCGATGCGCGGCCAGGAGAACTGCTCCACCACCCGTTCGCGGCCGCGGGCGCCCAGTGCGCGGCGTTCTTCCGGCGCATCGAGAAGCGCGTTCAGGGCCCGGGCCAGTGCCTCGGGGTCGGCCGCGGGAACCAGGACGCCCCCGCCACTGGCGCGCACCACTTCGCGCAGCGCGCCCGCCGCACTGGCCACCACCGCAGGCCATGGCCTCCACCGCCGGCAGTCCAAAGCCCTCGAAGCGGGAGGGCACTACGACCACGGCAGCGCGGTTGTAGAGCCGGACCAGCTCGTCGTTGGGAATGCGCCCGGTCAGCACGACGCGCTCTGCGCAACCCAGCTTGCGCGCCCAGCCGCGTGCCGGATTCGCCGGGCTGGCGTCGTCCACCAGGGTGAGCCGCACCCGCTCGGGCAGCCGCGCCAGCGCCTCCAGCAGGATGTGCACGCCCTTGGTCGGATCCGCCGCGCGGCCGATGCAGAGCAGCTCCGTATCGCTGCGCTCGACGTCGGGATCCGGCCGGAAGAGCTCGGTGTCGAGGCCGTTCCAGACGTTGCGGATGCGCTCGCGGGGAACGCCGAAGTCCCGCGCGATGGTGGCGGCGCTGGTCTCCGACGATGTCAGCACGCGGTCGATGTGCCGGGCCACGAAGGCCTGCATGCCCACCGGGTGGAATGCCATGGTGCCGACGGCCTCGCGCACGTCGCGGTCCCGCACGAACGAGGCGCGTCGGTCCACGGTGAGCGGGTGGTGGACCGTCGTGACGACGGGCACGCCCAGGGTCCGCACGGCCAGCATTCCCCAGCCCAGGCACTGCACGTCGTGGACCAGGTCGTAGCGGCGCCCGGCGCGAACGCGCCGGGTCAGTGCGCGGAAGGCGCGGGCGCTGAAGGCGAAGGGCTCGGGCAGGAACCCGAGGTAGCTGGCTGCGAGCTCGTAGAAATGGAGCGGCGAGAGCACCCTGAACGGATCCTCGCGCGGGAAGAACGCGGGCCAGTCCCGGGCGAACCACTTGCCCCAGAGCTGCTCGTTGGGCAGCGCGTGAAGCTCTTCGGCGAAGGGCATCGGGTCCGGGTAGGGCGGGCCGCAGTAGACGTCGACGCGGTGGCCCAGGGCGGCCAGCTCGCGGGCCAGGAACCACAGGTAGATGCCCTGGCCTCCGCACTGCATGTTGCCACGGTAGGCCGCGAACGCGATCCGCAGCGGTCTCCCGTCCACGGTCAGGCGGCCGCTCCGCGGCGCTCGGCGTAGAGGATCACGCTCTTGGGGCAGATGCGGTTCAGAACGTCCTCCACGCGTTCCAGGAAGCGCGAGGCCGTGGCGCGGATCAGGAACTGATGGTAGCCGCGCACAAGCAGGCTGGTGTCGGCGCGGGGCAGGCCCATCACCGAGCGCAGCACCCAGTACGGGGTGTGGAAGCCGTGGGCGAACCCGACTCCCACGGTGGCGAAGCCGGCGCTGGCCAGGCCTTCCGCCAGGGTTCGCGGCCGGAAGATGCGGATGTGGCCCCCGGGGCTCTCGAAGTAGTCGTCGCCGAGCCGCAGGTACAGGTGCTCGCTGGTGGCGGTGGGAATGGTGACGGCCAGGGTGCCGCCGGGCCGCGTCACCCGGGCCAGCTCGCGGGCGGCGCCGCGGAAGTCGTGCACGTGCTCCATCACCTCGGAGGCTCGCCGGCGCGGTTGCGCAGAGGGCGGGCGCCCGCCCCCAGGGAGGGCCGATCCAGGTCCAGGCCCACGACCCGGGCGCCGCGCTCCAGCGCGCCGAAGCAATGGCGCCCCTCGCCGCAGCCGGCGTCCAGGACGCGATCGCCGGGGCGGATCTCAAGCCGCTCGAGGTCGACGGTCAGCAGCACGCAGGGTGTCCTCGAAGACGCCGACCAGGCCGGCGGCGGTGTCCTCCCAGCGGAACAGGCGCGCCACGCGGGCGCGCGCGGCGCGCCCCATACGCTCGGCGCGGGCCGGGTCGCGCAGGATCGAGTCCAGGGCGGCGGCCAGGCCGCGCGCGTCGCGCGGAGCGACCAGCAGGCCCGCCTCGCCGTCGCTCCCCACCACCTCCGGCAGCGCGCCGGCCGCGTTGGCCACCACCGGCAGCCCGCAGGCCATGGCCTCGCTGGCCGGGAATCCGAAGCCCTCGAAGAAAGAGGGCACCACGGCCACGCGGGCGGTGGAGTACTGCTGCACCAGCTCGGGGATCGTGAGCATGCGGTTCTGGATCACCACGCGGTCGCCCAGTCGGTAGCGACGCAGCAGCCGGGTAACCAGGCTGCG
>CAMYOO010000475.1 GCA_947260035.1 uncultured delta proteobacterium | reverse complement strand
GGAGCCACGGAGACGTTCGCCAGCGCGTTCGGATCCGCGAGGCGCGCGATCGCGAAGAGCACCGTCCAGATCACGCCCAGCAGGAGATAGACCGAGGACACACCCATCAGGTGGTTCCAGTCGATCTCGCGGTCGGCGAGCATGAAGCGCGTGGTCAGGGCTGCGCACAGCAGGCAGAAGGCGAGCACGCAGAGCCCGGAAGCCAGGTACCAGACGAGGCCGCCGCCCCACACGTAGAGCGCAACGATGAGCCCGGCAAGCCCGTGCACACGGACTGGTCGAAGACGCCCTGAGCGCACCGGGGGCCCTCCTCAGAAGGGCCGCCGCGCGTCGCTGCGGCGGAGCTACGCTACGCGCAGCGGCCGCCGGAAACCGAATTGACAGATCCAGAACGGCCATCAGGCTGGGCGTATCGAGGGCAGACCGGCTTGCCCGCCTCGCCGGAATCGCACCTTCACGATCACCGTCGCCGTACTCGTCGCCTTCGTGCTGGGCTTCGCGGCGCGCCGCGGGGGCTGCCAAGGAAGCGCTCTTCGAAGCGGTGATGGCGCAGCTCCACACCGACCCCTGGCCCCCGCGTCTGTCTCGCGCCGCGGCGCGCGGAGGTCGGGCCGCGCAAGAGCTGCTCTGGCCCTCGATCTCCTCGATCGATGCCTTGAAACGCCAGGGTCGCGTGGCCCTGCTCTAGGCGAGCTTCGCTGTGCGCGGCGTTCCGGCCCGGGACAGCACGTGCTTCGCCAGGCGGTCCCCACTCAGATAGGCGCCCTCGATCCGCCCGCCGAGGCACCAGTCCCCGCACACGCCGAGTCGCGCGTCGGGATCCCAGAGGAAGGACTCGCCGAGCGGGCGTTCGCTACGAGCGAAGCGCCAGCGGTGCACGGCCTGGTGGAGCGTCCCGGGAAGTGGGCAGCCGAGCGCCTCCGCGAATGCATCCAGCAGCATCCCGAGCGCATTCTCCGGCGCTACCTCCAGGTGTGCGCTTGCTGGCGTTTCGCGCCACCCAAGCCAGAGGCGAATCGCGCACGAAGGCCGCGTCGAAAGGAACGCCCGGGGACTCCTCGAACGCGACCATGGCCGCGTGGCACGGCTGCATCTCCACACCGGCGACGCGGCGTGCCATCTCGGGGTGGGACTTGAGGAGTGCGGTGGCCTGGGGTGCCGGTGCGGCCACCACTGCGGCGTCGAAACCGACGAACGCGCTGCCGTCGTCGCACAGCACCCGCCAACCGCCCGGGCCTTGCTCCAGGCGCTCCACGCGGCGCCCGCACTCCAGACGGAGTCCGAGGGAAAGCTCCCGCGCCAACGCGCTCATACCCGGGACGCCTACGAAGCGCGGCGTTGAGTCGCTCTTCCGTTCGCAGGCGCCACGGCCGATCGACGCGATGCGCGCATCCCAGCGCGCGGCGACGCCGCGGGCGCACCAGTTTCGCACCCGCGGCTCGAACTCCGGGTCGCGGACGGTGAAGTACTGCGCGCCGTGGTCGAACGCGTGCGATTCGGACCGACGCGTGGATACGCGGCCGCCGGGTCGGCGAGCCTTGTCGAAGACCGCCACCTCGAGGCCGCGCACCGCCAGCCTGCGCGCGGCCTCCAGCCCGGCCACGCCAGCGCCGACGATCGCGATGCGACGCGGGCTCAGCGCGCCTGCCACGCGCTCTGCGCCGTGGGTGCGGGCTGCGCGAGCAGTCGCTCGATCTCCTGGACCATCTGGGGATCCGACGGCTTCGTGGCCGGTGCGAACCGCGCGACCACCTCACCGTTCCGATCGACCAGGTACTTCTGGAAGTTCCACTGCACGGGGCCGCCGACGGGCGCGGGACGCGAGGTCAGGTAGGCGTAGACCGGATGCGCATCCTTCCCGCTGGTGCGCACCTTGGAGAACATGGGGAACTCGACCCCGTAGTTGGAGCGGCAGAACGCGCCGATCTGCTTGGCGTCGCCCGGCTCCTGCCGGCCGAAGTCGTTGGAGGGGAAGCCCAGGACGCTGAAGCCCTGCTCACGGTAGCTTTCGTACATGGCCTGCAGGCCCTCGTACTGGGGCGTCAGTCCGCACTGGCTGGCGGTGTTCACGACCAGAAGCACCTGGCCGCGGTACGTGGAGAGGGGCTCCACCGGCCCCGTCAGACGCTTGGCCTCGAGATCGAGGAACGATGCGGGCTCGGCCTTGGAAACGGGCGGCAGGGCGAGAGCCAGCACCAGGCCGGCAAACGGGATCCAGAGTCGCATGGCATTTCTCCTGTTGGGGTCGGCCCGTAGCCACGGGCCATGGATCAGGCTCTGGGCGGGACGGCCGGGCGATCCATCGCGTCCTCCAGTAGCGCTCGCGCATCGACTCGCGCGCGGAGCTTCATGCAGAGCAGGAAGGTTCCTCCCAGCTTTCGTTGCAGGAAGAGCGTTTGCGGCGGCGGGGGGCGCCAGAAGCCCTGCTCGAAGACCAGCGCCATCGATCCGGCACGGGCCCGCGCGGCCAGGTCGCTGGCGCCGAAGTCGTA
>CAMYOO010000474.1 GCA_947260035.1 uncultured delta proteobacterium | reverse complement strand
CGCTGCAGGCTGTGGGACAACACGTGGACCGTGGCGTCGGCCCAGGGGACCAGCGCACCATCGATCCAGATTCGGCGATCCACCGCGTCGTTCACGGGCGGGACGATAGCGCGCCGCAGGCGCTCCGTTGACGGCGGGACGACTGCGGTCCACCCTGCCACCGGGACGACGCGGATGACCACGCAAGCCGATCGGGGGGTTCGGCGCGCGCGCACAGCGTGCGGAGCGCTGGCGCTGTTGGGGGCGGCGGCGCTGCTGGCGCTGCCCCGGCCCTGGGGCGTGGACGGCGGCCCGGGCTTCTTCGCCTACGGGCGCCCGCTTTCAGCGACCGTCCCCATCGCCCTCTGGTGGGCGACGGCACTCAACACGACGCTGTGTCTCCTACTGATGGCGACGGCCGGACGCTGGGCCTCCGCTGCGGAGCCGACTCCGCCCGCCCCGCGCGCCCGCGCGCGGGGCTTTGCGCTGCTCCTGCTGGCGGCCTCGCTGCTGGCGCTGGGGCTGCGTTGGCCCCTGGCCGGCACCAGCCTCTGGCCCGACGAGGCCTGGACCGTCCAGAACACGGTCGCCGGCATCACCCGGCCGGCCCGGCGCGACCCCACGCGGATGCGCGTGCGCGTGGCCACCTGGCAGGAGGCCTTCTTCGCCTACGAGCGGCCCACCAACCACGTCCTCTACAGCGTGGCGGCCCGGGCCAGCAACGAGGCGTGGCGCCGAACCGCGGGACGCGAGCCGCCGGCCTTCAGCGAGCGCGCGGTGCGCCTGCCGGCCCTGCTGGCCGCCGTGCTGGCGGTTCCGCTGCTGGGTCTGCTGCTGCGCGACTGGGGCTTCCCACGCGCCGGCATCGCGGCGGCGTTCCTGTTGGCGACTCATCCCTGGCACATCGCCGCCGGCGCCGAGGCCCGCGGCTACAGCTTCGTGCTGCTGTTCGCGCTGGCGGCGTGCCTGGCCCTGGGGCGCGCGCTGGCCCTGGGCGCCTGGCGCTGGTGGCTGCTCTACGCAGCGGCCCTGGTCGGCCTGGTCTGGTCGCACCTGTTCGCCGTGTTCCTGGCGGCTGCGCTGGGGGCGGCGGGGCTGATCGCCGCGCACGTGGGAGGCGCTGGCCCGCAACGCGTTCGCCGCGCATGGGTGGCCCACGTGCTGGCCGGCATGCTGCTGCTCCAGGTGATGGCACCCAACCTGGCGCAGATGGCCGGCTGGCAGGAGCACTTCGTGGGACGCAGCGCCACGCAACTCTCGCCGGCGGCGCTGGGTCACCTGTGGAGCTTCGCGGCGCTGGGAATGGAGGCGCGGCTCTCCGGCGATCCACCCGAACGACCCGATGGCGCCTACCCCTCCCTGGCCGGCCGCGCGGTCGGGCGTCCCTGGCTCTACCCGCTGGTCGTGGGCCTGCTGCCGCTCCTGGCGCTGTGGGGCGGCTTGCGGGCTGGACCCTGCTCTACGCCGTGGCCTTCGGCGCGATCGGATTGGAGAGCCTTCTGGAACGACTGCCCTGGCCCGGGCCGCGCGCGCGGCAGCTGGGCGTGGCGGCGGGGCTGGCGGCCGGAGTCGGCGCCTATCAGGCTCTGGTGGCCCCGCAGACCGCACTGCTCCTCACCCGGCCCCAGCTGGCGAGTCGCGAGGCGCTCGGCCTGGCCCACGAGCGGGGCGGCCCGGACACGCTGATCGCGGTGCTGGGCCTGCGCGGCGGCAACATGCACTTCGTCCTCTACGATCCCCACCTGCGCGAGATCGAGGACGGCGCGGAGTTGACGGCGCTGCTCGGGCAAGCGCACGCGGAGGGACGCCCGCTCTACGTGCTCTACGCCTACCCGTACAAGAACCGCGACGTGCGACCCGATGCGTTCGAAAGCCTGGACGACCCGGCACTCTTCCAGGAGGAGGCGCTGCTGCACGCCATCTTCGACGAGCGCATGGTGCGCGTGCTGCGCTGGACCGGACGCGCGCCGCCGGGAGGCGCCGGGTGAGCGGCCCCGTGGGCCACGTGCATCGGGCGCGCCTGTTGTGGGGCGGCCTGCTGGCGCTGCTGCTGGGCTTCCTGATCCTGGCGCCCAAGCCGTGGGCGTTCCCGAGCGGGCCGGACTTCTTCGGCCCCGTGGACCGGCCCCTGACCCACGCCGCCTGGATCGGTCTGTGGTGGGCCGCGCTGCCCAACGCAATCCTCGCCCTGTTCTTCCTGTTGACCACGCCCATGTGGGCCGCCGGCGCCGCGGCGCCCGACGTGCCCTACCAGCGCCCGCGGCGCACGCGCGGCTTCGTGGTGCTGCTGTGCCTGGCGGCGCTGCTGGCCGGCGGCCTGCGCTGGAACCTGGCGGGCACCGGCCTCTGGTCCGACGAAGCCTGGACCGTCAAGCACACCATCGGCGGCTACCTGCACCCGGCCCGGGACGGATCGCCGCGGCTGGATCTCGATCGCCCCGGCTGGAAGCACACGCTCTGGCTCTACTACCAGCCCACCAACCAGGTGCTCTACAGCGTGGTCGGCCGCGCCACGCTCTCCACCTGGCGCTGGGCCACCGGTCGCCAGCGTCCGGACTTCGACGAGCGCGTGGTGCGCCTGCCCGCGCTGCTGGCTGCCATGGGCGCGGTCGTCGCACTGGGTTTGCTGCTGGCGGAGTGGGGTTTCCCGGCGGCCGGCGCCGCGGCGGCGTTCGGGCTGGCGATCCATCCGTGGTTCATCCGCTTCGGAGCCGACGCGCGTGCGTACAGCGCGGTGGTGCTGTTCGCGATCCTGGCCTGCCTGTTCCTGACCCG
>CAMYOO010000473.1 GCA_947260035.1 uncultured delta proteobacterium | reverse complement strand
CGGCAACCCAGGATGATCTCACAGGAACGCTCGATGATCTCGACCATATCCGCCGCGCGCCGCAGGCTGCGTCCTGCCACAAGCAGACCGTGGTTCTGCATCAACACCGCCCAGCTCTCCTCCAAGGCTTCGGCTACGGCTTCCGCCAGCGCGGCCGTGCCCGGCATCACGAACGGGATGCGCGGCAGGTCGGTGAAGAAGGCCGCCTCGGTGGAGATGGGTAGGAAGGGAAGCCCCGCGTTGGCCAGGATGGTGGCGTTGGGTGCGTGGGCGTGGATCACGGCGCGGGCCTCGGGGCGCACGTGGTAGGCCGCGCAGTGCATCAACCTCTCGCTGGAGGCGGAGCGGGCCCCGGGGGCCAGCCCGCGGCCTTCCAGGTCGATGCGCACCAGGGCAGCGGGGTGCAGGTCGCCCTTGAAGAGCTGGCTGGGTGTGATCCAGAGCTCGTCGTCTGAGGAGGCGCGCACACTGACGTTGCCGCCCGTGGCGGTGATGAGCTGCTGGGCGTAGAGCTCGCCGACGACCTGGACGACCTCGGTGCGGACGTCGTCGCCATCCGCGCCGGGAGCGGCGGGCGTTGCGAGGGTCAGGCTGGTGAGATCTCCCGGGTCGCCGGCTGTGCCTCGGGCCTCGCGGTACAGGTACGAGAGGTCCTCCTGGAACTCCTGCAGGCTCATCGCCTTGGCGGTATCGCCGGAGAAGGAGAGCCGACCCTCCATGGCCGCCTGCATGGGGTTCACGCGCCCGGTGAACATGCCGTCGAGCACGTCGGCTGCAAGCCGCAGCTCGACCTCCGGCTCGGCGTCGGGATTGCCCATGGCCGCGCGCACTTCTCCGTCTCGCAGCCGGAACCAGAACGCATCGCCCAGGTCACTGACGATGAAGTGCAGAGTCACGTCGCGATCGGCCGCAAAGCGATCCAGGGCGTCGCCGCCGGCGATGCCCTCGACGAACCCGGTCAGCACCTTGCGCATGGCTTCGGCGACGGCGCCTGTGGCGGCGGGCGTCGGTGGCGGCGGTGCGGAGGGCGCGCTTGCCGGCCGCTTCTGTTTCTGCAGATCGCTCACCGCCGGGCCGGGCCTGCGTGCCAGCCGCTCGATCTCGGCGAGGTCGGCAGCCGGCCGCGGTTGCGACCAGTCGAAGGCGTCGAACGCAGCCGGGTTCAACAGGTGATGGGGCCGCTCGGCGCGCACCAGTCGTTGCAGCTCCGCCACGAGGATCGCGCCCTGGTGTGTGGCCACGTCCAGCGTGTTGCCGCCCACGTGGGGCGTGGCGATCACGTTGTCCAGTGCCAACAGGGGGTCGTCGGAGGCCGGGGGCTCCACGCAGAAAACGTCCAGCGCCGCTCCGGCGAGCCGTTCTTCCCGCAGCGCTGCCAGCAGCGCGGCCTCGTCCACCAAGGCGGCGCGCGCGGTGTTCACCAGGCATGCGTCGGGCTTCATGCGCGCCAGCGCTCCCGCGTCCAGCATTCCGTGAGTCGCCTCGGTCAGCGGAGCGTGGAGGCTGACGAAGTCGCTGCGCTCGAGCTGACGAAGTCGCTGCGCTCGAGCAGCGCCTCGAAGGACACGGGTTCGGCGCCGGCGAGGACCACGTCCTCGGCTGCGAGATGGGGGTCGAAGACCAGCACCCGGGCCCCGAAGCCCGCCAGCCGCTTCGCCACGCCGCGGCCCACGGCGCCCAAGCCGACCAGGCCCACCGTCTTGCGCCACAGCTCGCGGCCGCGCAGCGCGCCGAAGGCCTGGCCCATGCGTCCCATGTCGCCCGCCTGGCCGCCGGGCTCGCGCAGGAAGGTATTGGCTGCGGCGAGCTTGCGCGCCAGCATCAGCAGGAAGGCCAGGGTCAGGTCCGCCACCGCGTCGGCGTTGCGGCCCGGGGCGTGGAGCACCGGGATGCCGAGCAGGGTGGCCGCCTCGACGTCCACGTTGACGGCGTCGCTACGGCAGGCGGCCACGGCACGCAGCTCCGGCAGGCGCGCCATGCTGGACGCGTCGACTACGTCGACCTCCGTCACCAGCACCTGCACGCCGGAAAGCGCCTCGACCAGGCTGTCGCCGCTGAGCAGGCGGAGCTTCTCGCGGAAGGGCGCGTATTCGACGCTTCCCAGCTCCGCCAGTGCGTCCAACGACACCGGGTCGAGGTCCGCGGTCACCAGGATCGTGGGCCGGGCCTGGGGGGGCGCGACGGGCGGCCCGTCGCCGGCCCCGAGCACCGCGGGCATGGCATGGCCGCGCATCAGGTCATCGGCGGGGGCGCGTTTCTCGTGGAGCTCCGTCCAGCGCGCGAAGAGCTCGGCGTAGTGCGTGTGTCGTTTCGCATCCGGCTCGAAGGTGCGGTGCGCGGGAGCCAGCAACTCCGCTCCTTGATCGACATCGGCCAAGATGCCGGTGCCGGCCCCGGCGCAGATGGCGGCGCCCAGGGCGGTCGCCTCGGTGTGGGGCGCGCGGCGCAGGGCGCGGCCGCTGACGTCGGCCAGGAGCTGGGCGAAGAAGTCGCTTCGCGCGAGTCCCCCGCCCAGGTGGACCGTGTCGGGGTCGCTCTCGGTCACCGCCAGCACCTGCTCCAGGTTGGCGTACAGCGAGAAGGCGCAGCCCTCGACGACCGAGCGCAGCAGATGGTGGCGCGCACCGTCTGCTGCGGCGGCGACCAGATGCGAGAAGGAGAGGCTCGCGACGGGCAAGGACAGCTTGCGCGCGTCGAAGAGATGGGATCCCAACGTGGAGAGCATGCCCCGTGCGCCGGGCTCGGAGCGCGAGGCCTCGGCCAGCAGCCGCGCGGCGGGTACCGGCGCATCCGGGAAGAGCACGTGGGCCAGCCAGTCGATGGACTCGCCGACGG
>CAMYOO010000472.1 GCA_947260035.1 uncultured delta proteobacterium | reverse complement strand
CCGAGGGCCGCGTCAAGGCCAAGGGCCTCGGCGTGCACACCGTGTGCATGACCCACTTCGAGGGCCGCTACGCAGCGCTCTCGAACAAGTGCCCCCACCAGGGCGGACCGCTCGGCGAGGGCTCCATCGAGAACGGCATGCTGCGTTGTCCCTGGCACGGATGGGACTACCACCCGTGTACGGGCCGCTCGCCCGAAGGCTACGGTGACGGCGTCCCCACCTTCCCGGTAGAGGTTCGCGAAGACGGCATCTACGTAGGGCTCGAGGAGGACGCCCCCCACGAGACCACCGTGACCGACGTGATGGCGGAGACGCTCACCAACTGGGGCGTCCGCAATGTGTTCGGCATGGTGGGCCACTCGAACCTGGGACTCGCGGATGCCCTGCGGCGCCAGTCCGCCGCGGGCCGCCTGCGTTACGTGGGGATCCGACACGAGGGTGCCGCGGCGTTCGCCTGCTCGGCTTACGGCAAACTCACCGGTCGCCCCGCCGCCTGCCTGAGCATCGCGGGCCCGGGCGCAACCAACCTGCTCACCGGCCTGTGGGACGCCAACGTGGACCGCGCGCCGGTGATCGCCCTGACCGGACAGGTGGACACCCAGGTGCTGGGCCCGGGCGCCTTCCAGGAGGTGGACCTGACGGCGGCCTTCGGCAAGGTGGCCCAGTGGTCGCAGCCCGTGCTGCACACCAGCAAGCACGCGGAGCTGGTGAACCTGGCCTGCAAGAGCGCCATCCTGAACCGCGGCGTCTCGCACCTGATCTTCCCCGACGAGGTGCAGAGCCGGCCGGCGACGGAAGGCGCCACGCCCGGGGGGCCCGAGGGACGCCTGGCGTCACGAGCCATTGCACCGCCCGCCGACGCCGTGGGTGCCGCTGTGGCGCTGCTCGCGAAAGCGAAGCGGCCCGTCTTCATCGTGGGCCATGGCGCCCGTTTCGACATGCCGGCGATCCTGGAGCTGGCCGAGAGCCTCCAGTGCCCGATCATCACGACGTTCAAGGGCAAGGGTCTGGTCGGCGACCATCACGAGCTGGGCTGCGGCGTGCTCGGGCGCAGCGGCACGCCCATCGCCTCTTGGTTCATGAACGAGTCCGATGCGCTCCTGGTGCTGGGCGCCAGCTTCAGCAACCACACCGGCATCACGCCCAAGAAGCCCACCATACAGGTGGACTTCGACCCCATGGCGCTGGGGAAGTTCCACAAGGTGGACGTGCCGGTCTGGGGCGAGATCGCCACCACGGTGGCGATTCTGCGCGAGCGCCTGGCGGGAAGCACCAGCGCCACCGACCAGCGCGAAGAGATCGCCGAGCGCTGGAAGATCTGGCGCACGGAGAAGGATCGACGACGCGCGGACGACCGGGGCCGCGGCGTGAACTCGGCCGCCATCTTCGCCGCGCTCACCAAGCACGCGCCGGACGACGCCATCCTGCCGGTGGACGTGGGCAACAACACCTACTCCTTCGGCCGCTACTTCGAGTGCGCGGAGCAGGCGGTGCTGATGTCCGGCTACCTGGGCTCGATCGGCTTCGCACTGCTCCGGCGACGGCGGCTTCGGCCAGTACATGGGCGAGCTTCTCACCGCGGTGAAGTACGGCATGAACATCACCCACGTCCTGCTGCGCAACGACCAGCTGGGCAAGATCTCCAAGGAGCAGCGCGCCGGCGACTGGGAAGTGTGGGAAACCAGCCTGCACAACCCGCGCTTCGCCGACTATGCCGAGCTTTGCGGCGCTCGGGGCTTCCTGGTGCAGACCGCGCATGAGCTGGACAACGCACTGGCCGAGGCGATCGACCAGCCGGGCCCGAGCCTGGTGGAGATCGTCGCGGATCCCGAGCTGATCTGAGGGCCCCGCGAGGCGAACGCGGGCCTACAGGTCGTCGGCGAAGACGATGCCGTCGAAGGATGCGGCCGGGAACGGCAGGTCCAGGCGGGGCTCTCGCGGGTGGACGTCCGCGTAGAGACCCGTGCGGCGCGGGAACCGCGTCGGGTAGTAGTTCATCTCGATCACGGTGCGTGCGGCTCTCGCGGAGAGGGACTCGATCCCTGCCAGCTCGTCCCGGGCGCTCGCCGTCTTGCAGGCCGCGATGGCCTCGCCGACGCCCGCTTCGGAGTAGACCGAGGGGACGAAATCTGTATCCAAATCGCCTTCGCCGATCGGCGCAGGCGTCTCGCCGGCTCGCCAGAGCGATGCCTTCCCCGCATGGGGAAAGGGGTCGACCGGCTCGCCGTCCAGCCAGGTGTTGAAGTGCACGTGGGGGGTGCCGAAGGGGAAGGTCACCAGGGAATCGAGGCCGCTGTAGCCGGAGAGTGCGATCGCTTCTCCACCCGCCACGATCTGTCCGACCTTCACCAGGGGTCGCGCCAGGTGCGCCGACGTGG
>CAMYOO010000471.1 GCA_947260035.1 uncultured delta proteobacterium | reverse complement strand
CCCAGGTAGTAGGCGAACAGCGGCAGGAGGTCGAGGCTCGAGGTGGCCGGGTTGTAGACACCGTTGGGCGGACCGTCGTTGTAGTAGCCGCCCACGCCCTCGCCATAGCTGGCCTCGAAGACGAAGTTGCTCCTGGCCGGCAGCGTCACCCTGCCCGACCCGGCGACCCCCCAGCCCGTGGCGTCGGCCGCTGGACCGTCGTTGGCGCTGGCGCGAAGGTCGCGCAGGATCCCGCCGGCCCGCAGGTGGCTGCCGCCGCGCGACCACTTGACCGCGCCCACCAGGTCGGGCCAGCGGGTCAAGATGTCGGCGCCCTGAACGGAGCCGTCGCCGGGCTGCTCGAACGCGATCCTGATGTCGACGTGGTCGCCGACGCCCTTCGACCAGCGCACCATCGGCTGGCGGGTCGCGATGGCGCTGCCGGGCCCCTCGAAGTCGAGAATGTCGGGCCAGGCCTCGAGATCGACATAAGTGCCCCACGCCTGGCCAAAGAGCAGATCGCCGCCCCAGAGAGCGCCCTCGAGCTCGCCGTAGGCCTGGCGTATGCGCAGGCTCGGCGAGGTCGAGAGGGCGTCGCCGAAGAGGTCGAGCGACAGGAAGGTCTTGAGTCGGCCGAGCTTGGTCGGCGTGCGCGACTCGAAGGTCAGGCGGGAGGTGTTGACGCAGAAGCTGGTCCGTCCATCGGCTCCGTCCACCCTGGAGCCGCCGTCGGTGGGGATGGTTCCGGTGATGAACTGGCAGGGCGCTCCGATGGCGTCGGTGTCGTGAATGACATCCAGCTGAACGAAGCCGCCGACGGCGAGCCGCGTCTTGGAGCCGAAGAGGCTGAAGGACCCCGGCCACTCGGGCTCGACCGGGGCCGCCTCGGGGGCTTCGGACTGCTTCGTCGCGGCCTCGCTGACCGGGGCGGCAGGGGCAGCAGGGGCGACCGGAGCCATCGGCCTGTCAGACGCCGCGGTTCCGCCGGCAGACAGCGTCTCGACCCGCTCGAGAAGCTCCTGCAGCATCCGCCTCTGGGCATCGAGCTCCCGCTGCTGCGCCTCGAGCTGCTGCTGCTGGGCCTCGATGATCTTCTCGAGCTCCTCGGGGTCATCGGGCGACCCCGAGCCCGCAGCGGCAGCGGTCGTCAGCGGAACCGCCACCACTGCGAGCGTACACAGGGCTGTCGTCACTACCCATCGCGATCTAGCGCGTTGCATCGGAGTGCTATTCCTCCTACAAGCTGTTCTTGTACACCTTGCCGTCCTTGACGACAACCCTGAGGTTGTTCTCATGGTCCGCCACGACTGCGACATCCTCCAGCGGGTTCTTGGAGTAGATCAGCACGTCGGCCATCGCGCCTTCCTCGATCACGCCAAGTTTTCCATAGGGGTTGCGCTTGCCGGACATGGCGACGATCTTGCCGCCATTGCCGGTGGCCTGGATCATCACTTCGGGCGATGTGAAGTACTTTTTACGCAGCGACAATTCTTCAAGCTCCTGAGGATGAAGACTAGGTGGGTGCGAGGGAGGGGCTAACCCCCAAAGGGGGGGGGAAATGGGGAGGTCGCGCGCCGGCGTATGCCTGCTGGAGCCCCCAGGTAGTCTTCGCCGGCTCGTCGTCGAGCCCGCGCAATGCTCGAGTACTCGCCGTAGTAGCGCACCGTATGGAGCTTGTGTAGATCCTCCTACGGAGCCTCAGCCCGGCTGAGCTGAGGGTCAGAATTGGCTGGCACCTCCGGAGGAGTGGGGGTTCGCACGTGGATATCGCGTTGCGGGAAAGGGATCTCGATCCCGGCCTTGGCCAGCTCTGACACCCCTATGGGCGAATTATGTCCGATCCGGCTTGACATGGTCATGTCCAATCCGGCAATACTCCCCATTGCCATGGGAGACGATCGGGCGGACGAGTATGACGCTGACTGACGACGGAGGTGAAAATGGCCCTGAATGCCAAGAAGAAGGCTCGAATCGAGGCGATGGGTGGAAAAGTGACCACCGTCGAAGAGTGGCTCGACCTTACGCCGGAGGAAGTGGCCGTCATCGACATGAAGATTCGCCTGGGTGAAGAGCTCAAGGCATGCCGCCGGAAGAAGAAGCTCTCTCAAGAGCGAGTCGCCAACATCCTGAAGACAAGCCAGGGAAGAGTGTCGAAGCTCGAGAAGGGTCAGGCGACGCTGGACCAGCTGACTCGCTCGCTGCTCGCGCTCGGCGGCTCCACGAAAGAGGTGGCTCGGGCAATCGCGGGTTGACCCAAACGAGCTACGCTGATTTCGTGGGAAAGAGCGGCGCCGCCTGGAACGACTTCAGGGCAGCACGTTCTTGCCTGGCGTGTTTTTCGGCGTTGGAGACAGCGCATCATGCCCGCGGCTCGGGTCGAGCTTCGATTCTCTAGCGCGCCACCCTTCGGAACCTCCCTCAGAATCATCCTCCGAGTGGCAGGGAGACGGTGAGCCAGGTGTTCCAGCCTTCGGGCCGGTATTTGCCGCCGAACTCCCAGTAGCCCTTGACGTTCAGGTAGGCCTGCTTC
>CAMYOO010000470.1 GCA_947260035.1 uncultured delta proteobacterium | reverse complement strand
CGGGTCATCGACAGCGCGGTCTTCCTGCTGCTGGTGGGCACGATCGTGGGTGTCTACGGGCTTCGTCTGGGTGCCGAGGGCGTCGCGGTCGGGGTGCCGCTGCTGTTCGTGCTCTCCGCTCCGATGGCCTTCGTGGCTGCCCTGCGTTTCTGGCCCGATGCGTTGGTCCGGCTGACCGGTGCGGTGGTCGGCCGCTTCTCGGAGCCCCTGGCCCTGCGCGTGCAGGAGATGGTGGGCAGCTTCGCCGAGGGCCTGGGCGCCATTTCCCGCGGGGGCCACCTGTTCTGGATCTTCGTCCACTCGGTGCTCCTCTGGCTGGTGCTTTCGGTCGTGCCGTTCTGGGCCGCCATCGTGGCGTTCGACCTCGATCTCGGCTCGCTCGGGCGCACGCTGGCGGCCAGCTACGTGACCCTGACCGCGGTCGGGATCGCCGTGGCCATGCCCTCCGCACCGGGCTTCTTCGGCCCCTATCACTATGCCTGCCGGCTGGCCCTGGCCCGTTTCGGGGTTCCCGGCGCCCAGGCGGTGGCCCTGGGCACCCTGGTCCACGGAATCTTCTGGCTCACCGTCACCGCCGCAGGAATGGCCGTCCTGGCCTCCCGCCGCACCTCCCTCCACGAACTGGAGGAGCACAGCGAGGTGCAGCAGCTCTCCGAGGCCCCAAGCCCGGGTAAAGATCCCTCCACCGAGCGCCGATAACCGACCGGGCCTTCGGCGTTTTCCTGCGGGTGCAGCCCGCGGCGCAAGGGCCTACGCGCCCAGCCGGATTTCCGGGTGGGGCGGTGGAAGGGGCGCCGGGAGCCGGCCGGGCGAGGACGCGGTGGACGATCAGAAAATCGGGGAACTGCTGGTCAAAGAGAACCTGCTCAGCGCGGAGCAGCTCTCCAAGGCCAAGGACGAGGCGGGGCGTCGCGGACAGCGGCTCGGCGCGCAGATCAGCAAGCTCGGCTACCTGCAGGAGACCGAGCTCAACGATTTCGTCGCCAAACAGTACGGTGTGCCCGCCATCGATCTCGAGGAATTCGAGATCGATCCGGCCGTCATCAAGCTGATTCCCGAGGACGTGGCCACCAAGCACGGTGTGCTTCCGGTCAACCGTGCGGGCTCCACGCTGATCATGGCTACGGCCGATCCTTCGAACATCTTTGCGATCGACGACATCAAGTTCCTGACCGGGTACAACGTCGAGGTCGTCGTCGCTGCCGAAGACGCCCTCAAGGCGGCGATCGAACGCTACTACGACCAGAGCTCGTCCCTCGAAGACGTGATCGGCGACTTCGACGACACCGACTTCGAGGTGATCGCCGACGATGACGACGTCGATCTCAGCGAGCTGGCCAAGGAGTCCGAGGACGCTCCGGTCGTCAAGCTGGTGAACCTGATCCTGACCGATGCCATCAAGAAGGAAGCGTCGGACATCCATATCGAGCCCTACGAGAAGGAGTTCCGGGTCCGCTACCGGATCGACGGCGTGCTCTACGAGGTGATGAAGCCGCCGCTCAAGCTGCGAAACGCCATCACGTCGCGTATCAAGATCATGGCCGAGCTGGACATCGCCGAGCGGCGGCTCCCCCAGGACGGGCGCATCAAGCTCAAGATGGGCCGCGGCCGCGAGATGGACTACCGCGTCTCGGTTCTGCCCACGCTCTTCGGCGAGAAGGTGGTGCTCCGCCTGCTGGACAAGGGCAACCTTCAGCTGGACATGACCAAGCTGGGAGGCATCAACCAGGTGCAGATGCACGAGGACATCGGCCTCAACTTCGCGGCCGCCCTGCGCGCCTTCCTGCGCCAGGACCCGGACATCATCATGGTCGGTGAGATTCGTGACTTCGAGACCGCCGAGATCGGCGTCAAGGCCGCATTGACCGGCCATATGGTGCTCTCGACGCTTCACACCAACGACGCTCCGTCGTCCGTGAATCGGCTTCTCAACATGGGCATCGAGCCGTTCCTGGTGGCGTCGTCGGTCAACTGCATCATGGCTCAGCGCCTGGCCCGGCGGATCTGCGAGGAGTGCAAGGAGACCGACGCCGAGGTCGAGGTGGAGGCGATGGTGCGGGCGGGGCTGTCGGAAGAGGACGCGAAGAACACGACGCCCTACAAGGGGCGCGGCTGCTCGCGTTGCGCGGACACCGGCTACAAGGGCCGGATCGCCTGCTACGAGGTGATGGAGCTGACCGAGGAGCTCAAGGAGTTCGTGCTGAACGGCGCGTCCGCCGCCGAGCTGAAGCGTGAAGCCATCCGGGGCGGGATGATGACGCTGCGTCGCAGCGCACTGAACCGGATGGTCGAAGGCGTGACCACCCTGAGCGAAGTCCTCCGCATGTCTGCGGCGGACAACTAGAGGCATCCATGGCGAATCTGCACCAGCTGCTCAAGGCGATGATCGAAAAGGGGGCCAGTGACCTCCACATCACCACCAGCAGCCCGCCTCAGCTGCGGGTCGACGGCAAGCTCCATCCGCTCAAGATGCCGCCGCTTTCGGCGTCCGAAACCAAGCAGCTCTGCTACTCGATCTTGACGGATGCCCAGAAGCATCGCTTCGAGGAG
>CAMYOO010000469.1 GCA_947260035.1 uncultured delta proteobacterium | reverse complement strand
GGTTGCTCGTGCCCTCTCTGCGGCTCGGCAGTTCAAGGTTCACGAGCTGTTCCTCTATACGAACGGGTCGGAATCCCTCTACGAGCGCCTTGGTTGGCGCCCGATCGGCCGAGAGTTCTACGAGGGGCAGTGGGTGACTCTCATGTCGTCGTTGCCCGCGGCCTGACAAGCGACCGTGATCCTTCGTCGTGGATCTATCCTTCCGGGCCCTCCAGCGCCGCGCGCAGCGCCGGGTCCGCGGCCTTGGCGTCCTTCAGCCGCTGGGTTCCGTAGGCGATCGTCGGGTGGGATTGCTCGAGGATGGCCTGGTGGTAGCTGGGCCGCTTGCGCAGCCGCTCCCAGTACGCGGCGCATTCCGGACGTCGCGTTGCGCCCACAAGGACGTGCAGGCAGTCGGCCTGCACCAGCCGCTCGAAGATCACCAGCCAGCTCACGTCGGCCAGACTGAACGTCTCGCCCAGGATCCAGGGGCCGCCGCCGTCGCGAAGCTGCGCTTCCAACGCGTCCAGATGCACGCCCATCTGGCGACGGCTGCGGGCCAGGATCTTCATGGCCGGCGTCAGCCGCCTCAGGTTGGCGAGGCCCAGCGCCTTGAAGGCGAGGAACACGAAGGGGCGCTGCTTGTCGAAGTGGAACAGCACACCCTCCAGGATCTTCCAGTACGCGATCGGTCGATCATGGCGGCGAAGAGCGGCAACGTGAGCCCGGGAATCGCATTGCCTGCGCTCTGATCGCCCTGGTTCAAGGGGTCGTCGGTGATGGAAGACCGATCGATCCAGCGCTCCATCTCATCCTGTAGAACGGGATCCCCTGGCGTCAGCGCCGGGCTCCCGGGAGGCGCGTGCTCCGCCGCGTAGCGGATCTGGCAGTGCGACTCGTAGATGGGATGCCCGTTGTGGAGCAGGACGGGAACGGTTCCGCCCGGATTCACGGCGAGGAACGCCGGCCGGATGTTCTCGTAGGCGCCGGTCTCGATCAGGTCGACGTGGTGGCCGGCGTAGTCGATGCCTAACTCCGCCAGGCAGAATCGCGACTTCATGGAGCAGAGGGAGAGCGCGTTGTGGTAGAGCTCGAACTCCTGCTGGTGCGGGAGCACGGTGTCTGCCTGGTATCCCTCGGGCACGGGGTGCCGGCGCCGGCGCGAGCGCTCCCACGCCCACCACGCCGCCGCGCCCAGCACCGCCAGTGCGAAGAGGAGCTTGATCATCGTTGTCTCTCTCAGAGCTCGAGGAGCTGCTTGCCGAAGTTGGCGCCGGTGTAGAGGCGCAGCAGGGTCTGCGGCACGTTCTCGAAGCCGTGCTGGACGTCCACCTGCCAGGCGATCTTGCCCTCGGCCACCCACTTCGCCAGGTCCGCCACGGCTTCGGCCGCGCGGGGCAGGAAGTCGAGGACCACGAAGCCCTCCATGCGGCCCCGCTGCGCGACGATCCTGTAGTAGTTGCGCGGGCCGGGAGGGGTCTCTTCCTGGTTGTACGCGGAGATTGCGCCGCAGACCACGATGCGCGCGCCGCGCGCGATCCGCGCCAGGGCCTGGTCCAGGATCGGCCCGCCCACGTTGTCGAAGTAGACGTCGATCCCGTCGGGGCACAGCTCCGAAAGGCGCGCACCCACGTCCTCGTTCTTGTAGTCGATGGCCGCGTCGAAGCCGGCCTTGTCCGTCAGCCAGGCGCACTTGTCGGCGCCGCCGGCGATGCCGATCGCCCGGCAGCCCTTGAGCTTCGCGATCTGGCCCACCACCGACCCTGTAGCTCCGGCCGCGCCCGAGACCACCACCACGTCGCCCTCTTTCAGCTGTCCCACCTCGAGCAGTCCGAAGTACGCGGTGAGCCCGGTGATGCCCAGGGTCGAGAGCGCCAGTCGCGGGTCGGTGCCCTCCGGCAGCTTGCGCAACCCGCCGTCGCCCAGCACCCACTCCTGCCAGCCCAGCATCCCGCTGACGAGATCACCCGACGCATAGCCGTCGAGCTTGGACTTCACCACCTCGCCGACGCCCATGCCGCGCATCACTTCGCCGATGCCTACGGGCGGCATGTAGTTGGGACGGTCCTCCATCCAGCCGCGCATGGCGGGCTCAAGGGCCAGCCAGCGGGTGCGGACCAGGACCTGTCCGTCACCGGGCTCCGGCACCGGAGAGCTTCGCAGCTCGAAGTCGCTCTCCTTCACCATGCCCACCGGGCGGGAGCACATCAGCCACTGTCGGTTCGTTTCGCTCATGGGGATTCCTTCCTGAATCGGTAGAGGGGAGGGGCTCAGGGCCGGTAGGAGGCCACGGCCCGATCGAACGCGGGGCGCGCCATGGCGCGCTCCGCCCAGTCTTGGAAACGGGGCCACGCCGACAGGTCTACCTGGGCCTGGTTCAGCCGGTTGGCGTTCACCACCCAGGAGATGTCGGCCAGGCCGTAGTCGGCGCCGCTGAGCCAGGGCGCGTCGCCCAGCGCCGCTTCGAGCCCATCC
>CAMYOO010000468.1 GCA_947260035.1 uncultured delta proteobacterium | reverse complement strand
TCGGCCTCGCCCGCGCTGGCTCGCCTGATCCAGCACGAGACCCTGGCCGGAGGCGAGCACGCCATGCGCTTCGTGCGTCGCTGGCTCGAGCCGGTCTACGCCCGCGCCTCATTGGCCCTGGAGCGCAGCCCCAACCTGGGCGACTGGGACCGCGAGGAGCTGCCGCTGCTGCTGATGACTTACCACCACCTGATCTTCGGGCACTACGCCCTGGCCGGCGCGCTGGGGCAGGTGCTGGACATCGACCTGCTCTCCCCCGACGCCCTGGAGCGGCACACCCGCTTCCTGGTCAAGCTGAGCGAACGGCTGCTCGGCAGCGCGGGAGATGGCGAACGCGGAGGAGACGCGAAGTGACTGAACCCGCACCCCTCTCCGGGGCGCACACCCTCGAGTACACCTACAAGCGCAGCGTCGGCCCGGTGCTGGGGCGCTTCTTCGGCGGCCTGCGCGACGGTCGCATCGAGGGCGTGAAGACGCAGGCGGGGCGCGTGCTCTGCCCGCCCCTGGAGCACGACCCCGAGACCGGCGAGGCCACCACCGACGACTGGGTGGAGGTGGGGCCCGGCGGCACCGTCACCACCTGGGCGTGGATCGCCGAGCCGCGCGACCAGCATCCCCTGGACCGCCCCTTCGCCTTCGCCCTGGTCCAGCTCGACGGCGCCGACACCGGGCTGCTCCACGCGGTGGACGCCGGCGAGGAAGGCGGCATGCGCACGGGCATGCGCGTGCGCGCCCGCTTCGCGGCCGAGCGGACCGGGCGCATCCAGGACATCGCCTGCTTCGAACCGGAGGGCGCCTGATGGCCGACGAACCCAGCAAGGCCGGTAAGACTGGCAAGACCGTCAAGGCCATCGAGACGCCCACGCGGCTCGAGTACACCTACACCCCGGGCCGCGCGGCGACCCGCTTCCTGCGCAACATGGAGCGCAAGAAGATCATGGGTCAGAAGTGCACCGGCTGCGGGAAGGTCTACGTGCCGCCCCGGGGCGCCTGCCCGCGCTGCGGCCTGCCCACGGAAGAAGAGGTGGAGCTGACCGACAAGGGCACCGTGGTGAGCTTCACCGTGGTGCGCGTGCCCTCGGACAACATCGCGCTCGAGCTGCCCTACGCGGCCGGCTCAATATTGCTCGACGGCGCCGACATCCCCTTCCAGGCGCTGCTCCGGGACGTGGACGTGGCCGACATCCGCATGGGCATGCGCGTCCAGGCGCAGTGGGTCGACGACTCCGAGCTGGGCCCCACCTTCCAGAACATCAAATGGTTCCACCCCATCGACGAGCCCGACGTGCCGTTCGAACAGTTCCAGGAGCACCTGTGATGCGCGACGTCGCCATCCTCTCCTACGCGCAGACCCCGTACAGCGCCGCCGAAACCGCGCGCAACGAGGTCGAGATGCTGATGCCCGTGCTCTCCGAGGCCGTGGAGAAGTCGGGCATCCCCCGCAAGGAGATCGGCTTCACCTGCTCCGGCAGCACCGACTACCTGGCCGGTCAGTCCTTCTCGTTCGTGATGGCGGTGGACGCCCTGGGCGCCTGGCCGCCGATCCGCGAGTCCCACGTGGAGATGGACGGCGCCTGGGCGCTGTACGAGGCGTGGGTGAAGATCCAGACCGGTGAGGTGGACTCGGCGCTGGCCTTCTCCTTCGGGCGCGCCTCCATGGGCGATCTGCCGTCGGTCCTGACCATGCAGCTCGACCCCTACGTGCTGGCGCCGCTCCACCCGGATGCCATCAGCCTGGCGGCCCTGCAGGCCCGGGCGTTGCTCGACTCCGGCCGCTCCAGCGAGCGCGAGTGGGCGGAGATCGCGGTGCGCTCGCGGCGTGCTGGCCGAGGCGTGCACCGCCTCTCCGCTCCGGCCCCACGCCTGTCCGCCGGTGACCGACGGGGCCGCGGCCATGGTCATCGCGGCGGGCGACCGGGTACGCGACGCCGCCCAGAAGCCGGTCTGGATCCGCGGCATCGACCACCGGCTCGATCCCCACCATCCGGGGGTGCGCAATCTGACCCTGTCTCCTTCCACGGCCCTCGCCGCGGAGAAGGCCGGAGCGAGCGGCGCCTTCGACCTGGCGGAGCTGCACGCGCCCTTCGCGCCTCAGGAAGTCATCCTGCGCCAGGCGCTGGGGCTGGGCGAAGACGTGCAGATCAATCCATCGGGCGGTGCACTGGCGGCCGATCCGATGATGGTGACCGGCTTGGCGCGGATCGGTGAGGCGTCCCGCAGGATCCAGTCCGGCAACGCGAGCCGCGCGCTCGCCCATGCGACCCAGGGTCCCTGCCTGCAGCAGAACCTGGTCTGCGTCCTGGAGGCGGAGTAATGGGCCAGCCCTGTGCAGTCGTCGGCGTCGGTCAGACCAAGCACGACGCCAAGCGAATCGACGTGTCCCAGGTGGGCCTGGTGCGCGAGGCCGCCCAGCGCGCCCTCGAGGACTCGGGCTGCAGCTGGAGCGACATCGATGCCGTGGTGATCGGGAAGGCTCCCGATCTCTTCGAAGGCGTGATGATGCCCGAGCTCTTCCTGGCCGACGCGCTGGGCTGCGCGAGCAAGCCCATGCTGCGGGTGCACACGGCCGGCAGCGTGGGCGGCTCCACGGCCGTGGTCGCCGCCAGCCTGGTGCAGGCGGGCATCCACGAGCGCGTGCTCACGGTGGCCTACGAGAAGCAGTCGGAGAGCAACGCCATGTGGGCGCTCTCCATCAAGATCCCCTTCAGCGCCACGGTGGTGGCCGGTGCCGGCGGCTACTTCGCGCCGCTGATCCGCGGCTACATGCACCGCTCCGGCGCGCCCGAGGACACGGGCATCCGCGTGGCCCTGAAGGATCGCAAGAACGCGCTCAAGAACCCCTACGCGCACCTGAAGTTCCCGGACATCGATTTCGATCAGGTGGCCGCCTCGCCCATGCTCTGGGATCCGATCCGGTTCCTGGAGACGTGCCCGTCCTCCGACGGCGCCTGCGCCATGGTGCTGGCCAGTGAAGAGGCGGCGCGCGGCGTCGAGCGGCCGGCCTGGGTTCACGCCACGGCCATGCGCAGCGAGCCCACCATGTTCTCCGGGCGCGACCAGGTGAACCCGCAGGCGGGCAAGGACTGCGCCGCCGAGCTCTACAAGAAGGCGGGCATCTCGGACCCGCGCAA
>CAMYOO010000467.1 GCA_947260035.1 uncultured delta proteobacterium | reverse complement strand
GGAAGGATGGGGTGCACCGTCCTTCGTGACGCGCAGATGCTGCAGCTCGGTGTTGGCGGGTGCGTTCCAGTCGGCCCAGCGGTCGCTGTCGAAGACGACGATCCTGCCGTCGCGACCGGGCGCAGGGCGCCGGTTGTTGCCGGGCTCAGCGCAGGTGAGGCACTGAGGCTCGCCTCCCGCCACGTCCATTCGATGCACCTGGCGGCGACCGTCGTCTCCGGCCGCCTCGAAGAAGAGCCACGACCCCGAGGCGGTCAACCGGGGCTGGACCCCGCGTTCCAGCAGGACCTCGACCCCCGCCGGCGCGGCCGAGCAGCGGGGCAGGGGCCGCGTCACGACGCGCGCGTCAAGATCGAAGATGGCCGCCGCGGTGCTCTCGCCCAGCGCCGGCGCCGCGGCGCCTCCCGCCGCCAGGGCCAGCGCCAGCGCGGGCACCAGCGCCATGCCGGCCAGCAGCGAGACGATGCCGGTGCGCCACGCGGAGCCCGGCGCGCGCCCGCGCGCGGCGCCGGCCAGGGCCATGCCCACCACCACCACCGCAAGGGCGAGGAAGGGCAGGGGCCCCGGCGCCAGCTCGAGCCAGGCCGCGGCGAGGGCCGGCAGGGCCAGCCAGCCCGTCTGGGCCCCTGCGGCCACGGAGGGCCCCCTGCCACCGCGGCCGAGTTGGCTTCCGATCAGCAACAGCAGTGCGGCGCCCACCAGCGCTCCCACCGCAGCAACCTTCACGTCGGGCGTGGCGAAGGCGACGCCCGCCAGTGCGCCGACGGGCAGGCCCGCTGCGAAGCACCCGGCGCGCCACATGGTTCCGCCCTCCCCCCGCTGCGAATGGCCCTGGCTGGCCGGACCGTCGGGGCACGGCAGCATACCACCGCACCTGGAGCGCCCACGCGTTACCTTCGCACGTCCCATGCCCCTCCCCCTCCTCCCCGCGCCGGCGCGCCGCATCCTGGATCTTGCGCGCAGCGACCGGGCAGCGGCCCGGGCTGCAATGTCCGAGCTTCCCCTGGACACCCAGGTCGAGCTGGTGTGCCGCGCGCCCGTAGCGCGCCGCGCCGAGCTTCTGGGCCTGGCCCGCGAGCCCGAGACCCTGATCCCGCGCATGCCGGAAGCCGAGCTCTGCTTCACGGTCAAGGCCATCGGCCTGGCCGACGCGGGCTGGATCCTGGAGCACGCGACCTCGGAGCAGCTGGTGGCCGCGGTGGACCTCGACGCCTGGGCCCTCGACGCGCCCAACCCCACCGCCTTGGGGGAGTGGCTGGAGGCCGCCGTCGCCGCCGGCGAGCCCACCCTGCTGCGCACCGCCCAGGCGCTGGACCCGGAGCTCATCGTGCTGGCGCTGCGCGACCGGATCGAGGTGTGGCTCAAGCCGAGCGGCGACAACGACTGGGAGCCCCCGCAGCAAACGCGAACGTTGGAGGGCCAATTCTACTGGCGGGCGCGTCACGAGGGCGACGACCTGGAGGCGCTGGCGAAGCTGATGGATGCGCTCTTCCGCGAGGACTACTGGTTCTACTTCCGCATGATGCAGGGCACGATCTGGGAGCTCGACACCGAGACCCGGGTATGGGCGGAGCGCTGGCGTACGGGGCGCCTGGAGGATCTGGGCTTCCCTCCCCGCGAAGACGCCGTGCTGGCCCTCTACGCCCACCTCGCGCCGGAGGAGTTGGCGGCGCTGCCGGCCGATGCGCGGGCGCTGGAGGTGGATGCCTGGCGGCTGCCGGTCTGGCAGCCCGAGCTGCCGGTGGCCGCCGACGCCCGCCACGCCGTCTTCCGGGCCGCGGCCGAACTGGGCGCCGAGGACCGCGGCGCCTTCTTCTACGCACTCCTGTCTCTGNNATCGAGCGGGCGGCGCAGCTGGCCAGCGCCGGATTGGAGCACCTGGCGGACGTCCACGGCCTGCCGGCGACCGAGATCCTGCGGCGCATTCCCCTGCTCCGGCTCTACCGAGCCGGGGCGAACAACCGAGGGGAATCGCCCCCCATCGCGCCTGCAGAGGGAGATGCAGAGAGAGACGCCCTTACATAAATTACCGAAGTAACAGCTTTTTCAGGAGTGAAACTCGGTGCACTTGTGCAAGAACGTCTCCTTCTGCATGCCCTGTTTTGCCGGTTGACCGGGTAGCGGGCGGCGCTTAGATTCCGTTGCCATGACCGACCACACCACTGGGGGAGAGGGCCGGGATGGGGACCGCCGCGTGCGGATCGCCATTGCCGGTTTGGGCAACTGCGCGAGTTCCCTGCTGCAGGGAATCGAGCACTACCGGGACGTGTCGCCCGAGGCCCAGGAGGCCTGGGGGCTGATGCACCGCGAGATGGGCGGCTACCGGCCGGCCGATGTCGAGGTGGTCGCCTGCTTCGACATCGATGCCCGCAAGGTGGGTCGACCGATTCACGAGGCCGCCTTCGCGCCGCCGAACTGCACCACCGTGATCTCCGACACGGTCGGGAAGAGCGACGTCCTGGTGCAGATGGGCCCGGTGCATGACGGGGTTGCCGCGCACATGGCCGACTACCCGCCGGACAAGGCCTTCCGCGTCTGCGACGAAGAAGCGGTGGACGTGGCCCAGGTGCTGCGCGACACGGGCGCCGACATCCTGCTCTCCTACCTGCCGGTGGGCTCGGACAAGGCCGCCAAGAGCTACGCCGAGGCGTGCCTCGAGACCGGTGTGTCCTTCGTCAACTGCGTGCCGGTCTTCATCGTGTCCGACCCGCAGTGGGGCGAGCGCTTCCGCGCAGCGGGCATCCCCTGCGCGGGCGACGACATCAAGAGCCAGGTGGGCGCCACCATCCTGCACCGCATGGCCGTCAAGCTCTTTGCCGACCGCGGCGTCAAGGTGGAACGCACCTACCAGCTCAACACGGGCGGCAACACCGACTTCCTCAACATGCTGGAGCGCGCGCGCCTCAAGTCCAAGAAGGTGAGCAAGACCGAGGCAGTGACCTCGCAGATCCCCTACGACATCGGCGAAGACAACGTCCACATCGGCCCGAGCGACTACGTCCCGTGGCAGAAGGACAACAAGCTCTGCTTCCTGCGCATCGAGGGCAAGGGCTTCGGCGGCGCGCCGATCGAGCTGGAGGCGCGCCTGTCGGTGCAGGACTCGCCCAACTCGGCGGGCATCGT
>CAMYOO010000466.1 GCA_947260035.1 uncultured delta proteobacterium | reverse complement strand
GCGCGCGATCGAGACCGCCGAGGAGATGTGCGAGTACAGCGCCTTCGGTCTGCAGATGACCAAGAAGGTCTGCTGGGCGAACGTCGAGGCCACCAGCCTGACGGCGGCCATCGATCTGGAGGACCGCAACCAGCTCATCCTCGGCAACACCGAGAACCTGGTGGAGTGCATCGAGGCGCGTCGCGAGAAGCGCAAGCCGGTCTACACCGACCTTCCGCGCACGGACATGAAGCTGGACTGAGGGTCTTGGGCGAGTCACGAATCACGTCGAGGGCGCTGCGTTGAGCCGGCGCGACATGGGGCGCGCCGCCGCCATCCGTCCGCTCCGCGACGTTCCGGGCTGGGATGATGAAGCCGATGTCGTGGTGGTGGGCCTCGGCGCCGCCGGGGCCTGCGCCGCGCTGGAAGCCCGCAGCACCGGCGCCGACGTGCTGGCGCTGGAGCGGGCCAGCGGTGGCGGAGGGACGTCCGCGATGTCCACGGGCCAGATCTACCTGGGCGGCGGCACGCCGATCCAGGAGAAGTGCGGCTTCGAGGACTCGCCGGAGGAGATGTACAAGTACCTGATGGCCTCGTGCGGCCCGGGCGAGGACGAGCCCAAGATCCGGCTCTTCTGCGACGAGTGCGTCGACCACTTCCATTGGCTGGTGGCCCAGGGCGTGCCCTTCAAGGAGTCGTTCTACGGAGACGGCTCCTACACGCCCACCGACGACTGCCTCAGCTACTCGGGCAGCGAGCTGGCCTGGCCCTATCGCGACATCGCCAAGCCCGCGCCCCGGGGTCACACCGTGCAGCAGGAAGACATCGAGGCCGGCGGCATGCTGATGCGCCGGCTGCTCGAATCCGTGGGGGGGTCCGGGACGCGGATCCAGGTGGATACGCTCTGCGAGACGTTGGTGGTGGACGAAGAGCGCCGGGTGGTGGGAGTCGTAGCCAAGGTGGAAGGCGCGATCCGTCACTACCGCGCCCGGGGTGGCGTGATCCTGGCAGCCGGAGGCTTCATCAACAATCGCGAGATGGTGGACCGCTACGCGCCGCTGCTGCGCAAGTGCAAGATGCGCCTGGCCTGCGACGGGGACGACGGCCGCGGCATCCGCATGGGCATGGGCGCCGGTGCCGACGCCATGCGCATGGACACCGCCAGCATCGTGCTGCCCTTCACAGCTCTACAACCGCCACGCCGAGAGCGGCGAAGACCCGGTCTTCCACAAGGACTCGGCCTACGTCGTCCCGCTGGTGACTCCGCCCTTCGCGGCGCTGGATTACACGACGGATACGGCCATCTGGGCGGTCTTCACCATGGGCGGCCTGCGCACGAACACGGAGGGCGAAGCCCTCACTCCCGACGGCGAGCTGATCCCGGGGCTCTACGCCGCCGGGCGCACCACCTCGGGTCTGGCGGCCCAGGGCTACAGCAGCGGTCTCTCCCTGGCGGATGGGACCTTCTTCGGCCGACGAGCGGGGCGCGCGGCAACGGTGCGTGCAGAGAGGGAAGGGGAATTCCGATGAGCGCCGCGGGTGTAGAAGGCTTCGCAGCATCGCTGGATACATTCCACGAGCAGGCGCGGAGCGCCGCCGGGCTGGACGATTTCGGGGACCCGGCCTATCTGGAGGGACTGGCGGTCCTGCTGGAGTCGCTGGACGAGGACGAGAAGCTCAGCGAGATGGGCGCCGCAATCTTCCGCAACGAGATCGTGAAGACCCTGGCCACCCGGCTTCGGGTGGAGCGTCGGCTCCAGGAGACCGCTGCGGTTGCGGGGAACGACGTCCGACGGCCCATCATCATCACCGGCCTGGTGCGCACCGGGAGCACCGCGCTGCACTACCTGATGGGCCAGGACCCGAGCCTTCAGAAGCTGGAGTACTGGCTCTCGGCGGAGCCCCAGCCGCGCCCGCCCCGTGCGGAGTGGGAGGAGCACGCGGATTTCCAGGCCTCGAAGGCGGAGCTCGAGTTCCTCTACCGGGTGACGCCCTCGCTGATGGCCGTGCACGAGATGCATCCCGACTGGCCCGAGGAGTGTCGCCACATCCTCGCCCAGAGCTTCACCGACGATCGCTTCGAGTGCTCCGCGACGCTTCCGCGCTACTGCTCGTGGTACTGGGAGACGCCCCATCCGCAGACCTATGCGCGTCACCGCAGGGTGATCGAGCTGATCGGCTCGACGGATCCCCAGCGCCGCTGGCTGCTGAAGTACCCGGTCCATCTCCGACAGCTGCCGGCGCTCTTCGACGTCTATCCCGACGCGTGCATCGTGCAGACGCACCGGGATCCGCGCACGGTGATCGCGTCCTATGCCAGCTTCCTTTCCAAGATCCGCGCCGTGCACGAGACGTCCGTGGACCTGGAGGCCATCGCGCGCGAGCAGATGGAGGGCTGGGCCCGCGCGGCGGAGGCCGGCATGGAGGCGCGGAAGCAGCGCGATCCCGCCGCCTTCTTCGACCTTCACTTTCCCGACTTCATGGCGGATCCCATCGGTTCGGTGCGGCGGATCTACGTCCACTTCGAGCAAGAGCTCACTCCCGAAGGCGAGAAGCAGCTGCAGGCGTGGCGCGATGCCCATCCCCAGGGAAAGCACGGCGAGCACCAGTACCAGAAGCAGGACATCGGGGTCGGCGAGGCGGAGATCCTGGACCGCTTCGCCGCCTACATGGAGTACTTCCAGCTGAAGGCTTGACCGCAGCGTTCGGGTTCGGCGGCGGCATCGGAGAGGATCATGTTCTGCGACGCACTCTTCGGCCCCATCAAACAGTGGGGCTTCCTGGTAAAGGACCTGGATCGCGCCATGGCGTGCTGGGTCGATCAGCTGGGCGTGGGACCCTGGTGGGGCTTCCGCAACGTCCCCGTGACCGCCAGCTTCCAGGGAGCGGAAAGCCAGGTGACCATGGACGTCGGCCTGGCCTTCCAGAGCGGTGTGCAGATCGAGCTGATCCAGCAGACCAATGACGCGCTCTCGCCCTACAGCGCCTTCTACGCAGGAAACGGCGAACAGATGCTGCACCAGGTGGCGTACTTCGCTCCG
>CAMYOO010000465.1 GCA_947260035.1 uncultured delta proteobacterium | reverse complement strand
GACGGCATTCCGCTTTTCGTCGAGGAGCTGACCAAAACGGTGCTGGAATCAGGCCTGGTCAAGATTTCTGGTGATTCCTACGAGTTAACTGGCGATCTCGAGTCACTAACAATTCCCACGACCCTGCACGACTCCCTGACCGCTCGCTTGGACAGCTTGGCCCCGATCAAGGAGATAGCGCAGATTGGCGCGGTCATTGGACGTGAGTTCTCGCATCGGCTCATGGCCGAGGTTGTCGCGCCGATGCCGGAGGCGACATTACGCGAATCTCTGGACCAACTCGTGAGCTCGGAGCTCATCTTTCGTCGCGGGACGGTCCCTGACGCAACCTACGCTTTCAAGCATGCCCTGGTCCAGGACGCCGCCTACCAATCCCTGCTCAAGTCCCGATTGCGACAGCTGCACGGACGCATTGCCGAGATCCTGGAGGAACGATTTCCCGATATCGCCAGCACCCAGCCGGAGCTCCTCGCCTATCACTGCACCGAAGCGGGGATCACCGACAAGGCGATCGATTACTGGCGCTCGGCGGGGGAACGAGCGGCGCGGAGAGCCGCGGCACCCGAAGCCGTGCAGCACTTCGAGAGAGCGCTCAAGTTGTTGGACCACCGGGCGGAGGGTCGCGAGCGAGACGCCGCCGAGCTCAAGGTACTGATTCAATTCGGTCCGGCTCTGATGCTGACCCAGGGGTGGGCGTCCGCCGAGGTCGGCACGATTTACGAACGGGCCGCCCGGCTGGCCCGCGGCCTCGAGGATCCCATGGAGCTCGTGCCGGCACTGGTGGGCTCGTGGGTGCACTACCAGGGCAGGGCCCAGTATGACGCCGCTGACAAGGCCACGGACGAGCTATTCCAGCTCGGTCGTGCGTTGGACGATCCAGACCTGCTGCTTCAGGCTGAGCATGCGGCGTGGCCGACCCCGATGCTGCGCGGCGCCTTCGCGCCCTCCTACAAGCACATACAGCAAGGCCTGGGACTATACGACTACGAGCGCCACAGTCATCACGCGTTCGTCTACATGGGTCACGATCCGGCCGTGTGTGGTCACGCTCTGGGGGCTGTAGTGGCTTGGAATCTCGGGTATCTGGACCGGGCCAGTCAACATGCGGACGACGCCATCGCCCTCGCGAATCGATTGGATCATCCGCCGTCGCTGGCACTGGCACTGTGGTTCATTGCCGGGATGCACGCGGCCCGAGGCGATAGCGCCGCTGCCCTCGCCGTCGCTGAGCAGCTCGTTCAGATCAGCGAGGAACAAAAGCTGGTGCAGACCTATGCCAGCGCCCGAATCCTGGGCGGGTGGGCGTTGGCGCAGCAGGGTGAGCCCAAGGAAGGCACGGAGCAGTTGCAGGCGGGGCTGGCGATCTGGCACCGCATGGGCGCCAGACACTACCTTCCGCCGTTCAACTGCTTGTTGGCCGAGTGCGCCCTGCGGGCCGGCCGTTACCAGGATGCTGAGAATTACCTGCAGGAAGCCCTCGCCAGAGCTGGCGAAAGCGGCGAAGGCTGGTGGAAGTCCAGAATCCACCTCACTCGCAGCGAATTGATACTGCATCAGGACGCCGGCAACGAGGAGCTTGCGTTCGCGAGCCTAAGGACGGCGATTCGGGTCTCACAGGAGCAGGGGGCGAAGTCCCTCGAACTGCGGGCAGCCTCCAATCTGTCGCGGCTGTTGCTGGAGGCGGGCCGGCGAGAGGAGGCCCGCGCCCTGCTCGCACCTGTTCTGGACGAGTTCACCGAGGGCGTCCACACCGCCGACCTCCGGAATGCAAAAGCCCTGCTGGAGTCGATGGCATGAGGGCACCCGGGAGATGCACGACGTGTTGCTGGGAATCGGTCCAACCTGCCGCCGGGCATTCCCTGGACTACACTAACGAGTGAGGGGCGGCTCCCGGGCCGATCCGTTCACCAGAGGAGGTACCTGGATTACGTAAGATGCGCTGCTGAAAGTGGGCGTGCGCGGCCCGCGCCGCGCCGAATGGCTCAATATCCGATCAGAGGAACTGGCGATGAA
>CAMYOO010000464.1 GCA_947260035.1 uncultured delta proteobacterium | reverse complement strand
GGAGGCGCGACCGCGCAGCAGGCCCGGCACGACGCCGGCGCCCGCGACGACCAGGGGCACGGCCCGGTCGTAGCGGTAGGGCGAGCCGTGGCTGGTGCCGGCGGAGTACGGGCTCACCAGGCAGTCCGGGAGCGTCTGCACCACCAGGTCGCCGCCCCGGGTCGGGTGGTGCGAGTTGCGATAGAGCGAGGCGAACGGCTCTGGGCCGTCGCCGGCGGCGATCTCGGCGGCCGTCCACACCCGGGCCACCACGGGTTGGGACTCGAAGAAGCGTCGGGTCCGGCCCAGGATCGCATCGGGAGGCACCCCGGTGGCTCGCGAGCGGGCATCGTTCACCGTGAAGCGCGTGCCCGCCTCGTACACCCAGGGACCCGCCTCGGCGCCTTCGACGCCGAAGGCGTCGTCCAGACTGGATCCCAGAGCGGCCAGCAGACCGCGCGCATCCACCCGGCCACCCAGGATGGGGCAGTTCGAAAGGCCGGACTCCGAAAGCCATTCCGGCAGGGCCAGCACTCCGTGATCGGAGGTCAGGGCCACCACCAGGCCCTCGCGCCCCACCTGCGCCTCCAGCGTGTCGAGGAAGCGGCCCACGGAGTGGTCGAGCCGCAGCAGGGCGTCCCTCGACTCCTGGCTCCAGGGTCCGTAGTAGTGGCCCACCAGGTCCACGGCGGAGAGCGAGATGGTCAGCAAGTCGGGCACCGGGTCGTCGCCCAGCCCCTCCCGGGTGATAAGCGCCCGGGCGAAGTCGAGGGTCACCTCGTCCAGATAGGGGGTGACCCACAGGCGCTCCAGGGTCTTGCCCCGCGCGGCCCCCGCCAGCGGGTGGGGCGAGGTCGCGGAGAAACGATCCATCTCGCGCGGATGCGGGTCGGGGCGGGCCCCATTGGCCGGGCTCCCCGTGGCGTGCTGCCACTCGGCTGGCAGCGTGGCCACGAACCCCGAGACGCCCTCCCCGTTGAACCGCTCCACCCACTCGGGCAGCGCCTCCCGGTACCAGCGGCTGGTGGTGAAGCCCATAGCCTCCGTGCGGTCCAGCCAGTACGCCGCGTCGGGGCGCTGTCCGCCCAGGCTGATGGCGGCCCGGTCCTTCGCCGAGACCGAGAAGACCTTCGCCTCGGGATGGGCCCACTTGAGCCAGTCGCCCAGGGCCGTGGTCCCGATCGCTTGGGGCGAGCGGCCCAGGGTTCCGCCCAGCGTGCGCGCTTCCGGCGATGGGTCGTCCACGCAGTAGAAACGCTGGCCGGCCTCGGCGTCGACCCACTGGTTTCCGGGCACACCGACGGGACCGGGATGGCGCCCGGTGGACGCAGCCACGTGGCCGGGACAGGTCTCGGTGAAGGCGTGATCCAGGGCTGCGTCGGCAAAGACGCGGCCCTCGCGCGCCAGCCGCCCCAGGCCGCCGGGCAGCTCCGGGTCCAGGCGATCGGCCCGCAACTGGTCCACCACCAGGAGCAGGACCAGACGCGGCTCACGCGCCGGCGCCCCGCACCCCGCAACCAGCAACACCCACACGAGCCCCCCGACGAGGCCCGCGTGGGTCAGTCGCTTTGACAGTCCCGACAATGGCCGTAGAGCTCGTGGCGGTGGCGCAGGATGCGGAAGCCGTAGCGGTCCGCGATCTTGTCCTGGGCCGACTCGATCATCCCACACTCGAACTCGATGATCTTTCCACAGCGCGTGCACACCAGGTGATCGTGATGCTCGTGCATGATCTCGTAGCGGGTGATGCCGTCCTCGAAGCGACGCTCCGCTGCCAGACCCGCATCGCAGAGCAGCTTCATGGTGCGGTAGACGGTCGTGTATCCGATGTTCGGATGCTTGCCGCGAACCCGCTCGTACAGGCTCTCGGCAGTGGTATGTCCCTCGGCGTCGAGGAATACATCCAGGATGGCGTCGCGTTGGCGCGTGTGACGAAGGTTGTGGTCGTCCAGATAGCGCGCCAGCGACTGTCGTTCGACGTCGTGGGCCATCGCGCGCGACTCTACGAGACGGGCCGGGACGGGGCAAGTCGCC
>CAMYOO010000463.1 GCA_947260035.1 uncultured delta proteobacterium | reverse complement strand
GGCTCTTCGAGCGCTTTGGAATCTCTACTGCGCCTGTAATCGACGGCGACGAGATCAAGGGCCTCGTTGCCTACGACCAGCTCGTGCTGAAGGGACTGGTGGGGCAATCGTGATCCGTGCTGGCCGTGAACCTTCCCAAGGCCCTCGACGAAGCCACGTGGGAAGCGTTGCGCGCCCTCGGCTAGCCCCCCGACGCGGGCGCGGCGGCCGCACGCGAGGGTGGCACGCGGGCCTCCAGGAATCTCGGCCGCTCGATTGTAGGTAGACAGGCCACCGACAGGAATCCGGCAGGCAGAACCGAGGAGAATCAGCGGGTCAGGTGGTGGGCCCTCCTGGATTCGAACCCGGGCCCATCCGGCCATGAGCCGGGTGCTCTACCGCTGAGCCAAGGGACCGCGGCCGGCAGAATTGCCCAGGCGGGACGTGGGCCTGTGGGGCGGTGGCATGGCCGGGATCGCGCGCCGCGTTCGGCACGGTGCGGACCTGGCCGGACATAGGCCGGCGCCGCTACGCGCGGCGCCCGCCCCGCTTGGAGACGGCCCTAGGGCTTGATCTCCCGGTACAGCGTCGTGCCGCCCAGCGTGCGCACCGCGTCGAGGCCCGCGATGAAGCTCCGCCAGTCGGCATCGGCCTGCATCTTGGCGCGGTCGGCGACGAAGGTCTTGAGGTCGGCATACTCGAACCCGATCACGACCGAGCCCGTGTCCTGGCCGGCGATCGTGGCGTGCCACATGCGCAGGCGCATCGCGATGCCGAGACGCTCGACCAGCGCCTGCGACCCGCTGACGCGGTTGCGGTAGTCCTCGAGCTTGCCCGGCTTGACGGCCACCCCGGTGATCGCCAGCACCGGGCCCGCGGCTACGCCGGGCGTGACCTTGGCCGGCGTGATGTCGCTCCAGAGCCCCGAGTCGACGATCGTGCGGATCTCGTCGAGGCTGCCGATGATCTTGCTGTACTCGGCATCGCCCTGGAGCGCCGACTGCGCTGCCGCCCAGGCCGCGGCGTTCGGGTACTCGATGCCCACCAGCACATTGCCGGTGGCGGCGGCGGGGCCGGCGAGCTGGGGCCTCCACATGCGCATGGTGCCGGCGACGCCGAGGCGCTTCATGATCGCGTTGAGCTTGCCGACGCGCGCGCGGTACTCCGCCATCTGGCCGGGCTCGACGTTCACGGTGATCGCCATGGTCACCGGCTCGTGGTGGGCCGCGGCGGCCGGCTGGGGCACCCCGGCGCCCCCGATCAGCAGGGCCAAGGCAAGGGAAACGGTCATCGAGATACGACTCATGCAGGATCCTCCTGGGATCGCACCCCCCTCCCCGGACGCAAGGCCGCATTCTACGCGCTCCGGTGACACCTGACGCCATGAATCTCCGCACGGCCTGACGGTTTACGGGCGGGCGGGGCCGGGCTTCCCGCGGGATCAACGCGAGCAGGCGGCATGCGCTTGCGCCGGCCGGCGGCCCAGAGAAGCTCCCGCCTCTTGACGCAGAGGGTGCCCCCGGGCGCGCTGCGCAGGCGGATGCGAGCACGCACGATCGGATCCTGAAAGTCGGCCTCCCGAGCTAGAGTGAGCACCCGGCGACGCGGCCGGCATGGAGGGTTTGCGATGCCGAAACGGATCGTCAAGAGTCTCGCGGTCTTGATCGTCATCTTGCTGGCCGGAGGATCCATCGCCTTCTGGCGGCTGGGTGGCCTGGACGGAGTCCAGCAGCTCGCCATCCGGCGCATCCTCCAGGATCAGCAGTCCGGCTTGTTCGAGGACGGCAGGCTTCACGTCTTCACCCTGGGCACCGGATCGCCGCAGCTGGGCGGAGGCCGCATGCCGGTGGCCAACGCGGTCATCGCAGGCAAGGAGTTCCTGATCCTCGATGCCGGCGAGGGGGCGAGCCGCACGATGGGAGAGTTGCGGCTGCCCGTCCAGCGCATCAGCGCCGTCTTCATCACCCACTGGCACTCGGATCACTTCGCGGGGTTGGGTCAGGTTCTGAACCAGTCGTGGAACGCCGACCGCAACCACGAGGTTCCGGTGTA
>CAMYOO010000462.1 GCA_947260035.1 uncultured delta proteobacterium | reverse complement strand
ACCGCCGCGACCGCGGCGCCTGAATGACGGCGCCACCCTACGGCTCGCGCCGCGCTAGGCGACCGCCTCCACCCGCGCGGCGACGTGCTTGTGCCAGGGCGTTCCGGCGAAGCGGTCGCGATCTTCGGATGCCGTCAGCTCGTTGGGCGCGGCGCCGGCGCGCTCCAGCCCGCCCTGCGCGGAAGTGAAGTCAACGCCCATCCCGTTGGGCAGCGAGACGTGGCCCGGCTGCATGCGTTCGGAGACCTCGGCCACCGTCACCGCGGAGCCGCGCTTCGTCGTCACCCGTACCGCCCCGCCGTCGGCCAGGCCCAGGCGCTGGGCGTCGTCGGGGCAGATGCGCAGCGCGCCGCGCGCGTCCTTCTTGCGCCATTCCGGGGTGCGGAAGATGGTGTTGGCGGTAAACGAGCGGCGCTCACCGGCCGAGAGCACGAACGGGAAGTCGCTGCTGGTCTCCTGCGGCGGCCCCGCGTCCAGGGTGTCCACCTCCTCCAGCAGGTCCGGCAGCGCCAGCTGGATGCGGCCGTCCGGCGTGCCGACCCGCTTCCAGCCCTCCTCCCAATCGTCCACCGCGAAGATCATGCCGCGCGGGCTCTCCAGGATGGCGTCGAAGAGCGCATCGCCCAGCTCAGCGGCATCCACCTCGAAGCCGGCGCGCCGCACCGAGTCGGGGATGCGCTGCGCCGCGATCTGCGCCAGCGCCCACACCACGGCGCCTTCCTTGAGCCCGGGCGGAAGCTTGTCGCCGATGGCACGGTAGAGAACCACCGGCGCCATGGGGAAGAAGCCGGGCTCGTCCTGCAGGAACTCGAAGAAGCGGGCGCGGAACGCGGGGCGACCCTCGTCCCAGGCTTCGCGCAGTGCCTTGACCGCCGGCTCGGGCATCGCGCCCAGCGCCTCCACCAGGCGGGAGTGAAGCTCGGCTTCGGAGAAGAGCCCGTCCGGGGGCTCGAAGAGCGGGTGGCGCAGGTGGAAGTAGTTCTTCGGGAACTCGAAGTTGAAGAACGTGGCCTCGGCCTTCTCGAACTGGGTCGCCACCGGCAGCACGTAGTCCGCCAGGCGCGCGGTCTCGGTCATGGCGACGTCGATCACCACCAGCAGGTCCAGGGCAGAGAGCGCTTCGCGCATGCGGGTGGTGTCTGCCAGCGAGTGGGCCGGGTTCCCGCTCTCCACGATCATGCCGCGGAAGCGCCCGGGATGGTCGGTGAGGATTTCGTCGGGGACCACGTTGCAGGGGATCAGGCCGGAGATGATGCGCGAGCCGGTCACCGGGCTGGTCGCATCCTTGCCGCTGGGCGGCTCCGTGTGGGAGGCGATGGGCTGGAGGCTGGCCGGGGAGTATGCAGCCCCCTTCTTGGCGAAGTTGCCGGTGCCGAAGCCGAGCAGGCGGTGCAGATAGCTGACCAGGGTGGAGTGGCGGTTCATCTGAACACCCAGATCCTCGAAGATCGCCGTGCTCTCGGCCCGGGCGATGCGCCGCGTGGCCTCGCGCACCTGCTCCTCGGGAACTCCGCAGGCCTCGCAGTAGCGGGCCACGTCCAGGGCGGCGAAGTGGGGCACCACCTGGTCGAGGCCGTCGCTGTGCTCCGCCAGCCAGTCGCGCGCGAGCAGATCCTCCTGCACCAGGACGCCGATCATGGCCGCCAGCAGCCAGGCGTCGGTTCCCGGCTTCACAGCCAGGTGGATGTCGGCAAGCTCCGCCGTCTCCGAGCGCCGCGGGTCGATGACGATCATGCAGCGCTCCGGATCCTTGGCCAACGCGCGCAGGGTGAGCCGGGCGTGGGGCAGGCCGTGAGAGAACCACGGGTTCTTGCCGATGAAGACGCCCACCTCGCAGTTCTCGAAGTCGGCCCGCGTGAAGGAGCCGCCCAGCATGCGCGCGCTGACCCAGAACTCGCCGGTCTTCTCCTGAGCCAGCGCGTTGGTGCGGTAGCGCGAGCCCAGCGCCGCCAGGGTGGAGCGCGAGTAGGCCGCGGGCATGTGGTTTCCCTGGCCGCCACCGCCGTAGTAGAAGATGGACTCGCCGCCGTGCTCGA
>CAMYOO010000461.1 GCA_947260035.1 uncultured delta proteobacterium | reverse complement strand
GAGCGCAGCCAGAGCCGCTCCGGTCGCCACTCGGGGACCGCGCGCCGGATCACGCTGATGAGCAGCATCAGCGTGTACTGCTCCACCACGTCGCTGCCGCCGCGCACGTAGCCCGCGTCGTGGCGGATGAAACCGATGCCTCCCGGCACCTCCTCGATGCGAAAGCGGACGTGCGTGCTGTGGCGTCCGAACTCCCGAGCCAGCTGCGCGAGAGCCATGAAGAGCGTGGGCATGGTGAGGAGCCTTCGCCCGAAGGCTCCCAGCGTCGTCACGGGGTCGATCGCCGCCGCCTCGAGGCCAAGGTCGGGGACGCCCTGCTCCCGGGCGATCCGGTCCGCGAAGCCCCAGACCCGGGCTCGGGCGATGAGCTGCTGCGGGCGCTCCAGGACGGAAGCCGGGACGTGAACCCGGTCCAGGTAGCGCTCCGTGCGGACGCCGAGTCTTTCTGCGGCCGACACGAAAGGCGCAAGCTGGCCTGCGCGGACCAGGGGCACCCCGGCCGGGCCGGCCACGCGCTCCTCGGGCGCCTTCCTGCAAAAGGTCTCGGGCATTGCCGGAAATGGCTAACTGCCCCGCCGCAGAGGCGCAAATCTCGTGGTCGCCGTCCTGGCATGGGTTCTTGGCCCCAATTCACGGTGGCGAAACAGGCAGGCCTCGATGAAGAACAGGAGAGCGCTGGTGAGCTCGCTCTCGATATCCCGAGGAGGCGAAGGGGCGCTTCGTTCCCGTCGCAGTAGAGGAGATCAAGTGGTGATGCGCTTCACGTTCGTGTTGCTGGTCGGACTGGCCCTTTCGGTGACCTCCGCGGCGGAGGAGAAGGCCCCGCAGCAGATTCTCTTTACCAACGCCTCCGTCTTCGACGGCTTCAGCCCGAAGCTGACCGAGGGCGCGAACGTGCTGGTCGAGGGCAACGTCATCACCCAGGTCTCCACGGCGCCAATCGACGCCCCCAAAGCCTTCGTCGTAGACGCGACCGGAAAGACCATGACGCCCGGGCTGATCGACATGCACACCCACATCGTGTTCATGACGCCCGAGGGCACCAACACCTACCAGGACGAGTGGGACGGCCCCGGTGGTGGCGCGATGGCTGCGCAGGCGGTTCGCGACGACTACCTGATGAAGGGCATCACCACGATCCGCGACATCGCGGGCAACTCCCGCGGGATCGCGCGGGCCTCCCAGCGCGGGCTGCTGATCGCGCCACGCATCTACACCTCGGGCGGCGTTCTGAGCCACACCGGGGGCCACGGAGACTGGGGCGACCGGAACGACCTGGAGGTGTCCGACCACGGGGCGAAGATCCAGCACTCCATGATCGTAAACAGCCGCGACGACGTCATCGAGGCATCCCGGCGCAACTACCGCAACGGCGCCCACTTCACCAAGATCATGGCCGGCGGCGGCGTCGCCAGCCGCTTCGATCCGCTCGAGATCCTGGGAGCCACCCAGGAGGAGATGGAGGCCGCCGTCGAGATCGCCACCGACTATGGCACCTACGTCGCCATCCACGCCTACAACGACGCGTCCTACCAGAGGGCCCTGGACGCGGGAGTCCGCAGCTTCGAGCACGGGTTCCTGGTCTCCGATGACATCGTGAAGCAGATGGCGGCGAAGGGCGAGGAGATCGCCTGGAGCTTCCAGTGCTACATGAGCGTCAACTCCTTTGGCGCCTACGAGACCATGCCCGACTTCTTCACCCACGAGCAGAAGCTGAAGGGCGTCGCGGTCGGCAAGGGAGCCCGGAAGGCCGCGGCCATGATGAAGAAGCACGGCGTCTTCATCGTCGGCGGTTCCGACATGTTCGGTCCGGGGCTCCAGGAGATCGTCAAGCAGGACCTCACGTGCAACGTGAAGGCCGGATTCACGCCTGCAGAGGCGCTGAAGCACTGGACCGGAAACGCCGGCAAGGTGCTGAGGTGGTCCGGTCCGCTCGATCCGTATCCGACCCACGCCCTCGGCACCATCGCGCCGAATGCCTACGCCGACATCCTCCTGTGGGACGGCAATCCCCTCGAGGACATCGAGCTGATCCTCGA
>CAMYOO010000460.1 GCA_947260035.1 uncultured delta proteobacterium | reverse complement strand
GCTCCCTTGCGCACGCCGTAGTCGCCCACGGGCAGCACGTCCGGGCGGCCCAGGGAGAACATGAGCAGCATGTGCGCGGTCCACTCGCCCACGCCGCGGATCTGCGTGACGGCCTCGATCACATCCTCATCGGGCAGCCGCTGCAGAGTGTGCCCGGTCACCCGCCGCGACTCGAAGGCCTCGGCGATGGAGCGCAGCGCGGCGATCTTCTGGCGCGACAGTCCCGCCGCCCGCAGGGTGGGCTCCGGGATGCGGCGCAGGCGCGCCGGCGCCGGGTAGCGGTAACCGTGGGGGCGGCGGAAGCGGCGATCGATGGCGCGGGCGGCCGCCCCGGCGAGCTGTTGGTAGATCACCGAGCGAACCAGCGCCGCGTAGGGGTTGCCACGCGCCTCGATCCCGCAGGGCCCCACCCGGCGGATCACCCCGCCCAGCAGCGGGTCGCGCCGGCGCAGGCTGCGGCAGGCGCGCGCCATGAGCTCCGGGTCCAGGCTTGCCTTCGTCTCCACGGGGGCAGCATACCGTGGGCTAGACTGGCGCCCATGGACGATCCGGCCATCCAGCGCGAGCGCACGACGAACCTGTGGAACAGCTTCGCCCGCAAGCACCCCCTGGTGGACCGCGCCACGCGCATCGACCCGGCGCCGTCCCTGGGCTTCGAATCCATCGGCGGCCTGGCCACCGCCAAGGATGAGCTGCTGACCTACGCCTGCGCGGCCACCAACCCCGACGTATACGGCAACTGGGGGACGCTCCCGCCTTCGGCCCTGATCCTGATCGGGCGGCGCGGGGCCGGCAAGCACCTGCTGGCCGAGGCATTGGCCGCGCGCACCGAGAGCGCCTTCTGCAGCGTCTCCGTGCCGCGCTTCGTGATGGAGGTGCTGCAGCACGGCGGCAAGGTGGGCGAGCTGCTCTCCGACTGGCAGCACACCCTGGACGAGCTGGGGCCGGTCACGGTCTTCTTCGACGAGCTGGAGTTCTCCCAGGCCCAGGACATCGGCACCCAGCGCAGCGATCTGCCGATCGGCCCGATCATGGACTTCCTGCTCGAGCTGGTGGACCGCACCGTCGCGGCGAACGATTGCCAGGTAGTGGGCGCCACCTCCAACCCCGAGACCCTGCGCCCGGCCTTCCTGGCGCCCGAGCGCTTCGAGCGGGTGGTGGAGGTCAACCCCGTCTTTCCCGACGACATCGTGGCCGCCCTGCTGATCCACGCGGCCGACGCCGAGAAGCGCGCCGGGCGCAGCCTCTTCGACGCGGTGGACTGGCACCAGGTGGTGAGCCGTTACCGGCAGCCGTCCACCGGCGACTGGGTCCGCATCATGCACGCCGCCCTGCGCCGCAAGGCCCGCTGTGAGGCGGCCGGCGAGGACGTGGAACGCGTCGTGACCGAAGACCTGCTGGATGAGGTCGAGCGCGTGCGCCGCACCGACACCCGCCTGCTGCCCAGCGGCGGGAACTACATCTAGCCACCCGCAGCCGGCCCTGGAAAGCGGATCCATCGCCCCAAACTGGAAGCGGCTCTCTCCCCGAGGGGAGAAAGCCGCATCCAAGTTGGGAAGGGGATCTGTGTTGTACTTAGGAAGTGGCCCCGACCCCGAAGGCGGTGACGCGGTTTTTTCGCGCAATGCGTATTTTATTGTAACCGGCTGATTTTAATTGGTTTTCTCTATGGGATCGGCATCCCAGACCACGCCCCGCGCGCCCTGCTCGCAGAAAATCTCGTCCGGGCTGCGCTTGTCGATGTGGCCCACCAGCCCCTGGTAGATCCCGAAGCCCACGAGCCGGCGCAGGCGCGGCTCGAAGCCGCGGATCGTCTCCAGGGGGATCCCCAGCTGCTGGTTCTCCTGCTGGCGCACGAAGCCGGCGCAGTAGTTCATGGCGACGCCGACCCGGCGTTCCTGCGTGGTGTTGGCCCCTCCCCCGTGCCACAGGCTGCCGTGCCAGATCAACACCGAGCCCCGCGGCATCTCGGCGGGGATCGAGTCGTAGGGCTTGCCGTAGTCCGGCGAGTGGTCCCGGGTGTGTGAGCCCGGGATGATGCGCGT
>CAMYOO010000459.1 GCA_947260035.1 uncultured delta proteobacterium | reverse complement strand
TCTTGCCCGCGCCCGACAGGGCCTGCAGCGAGGTCATGAACACGCGCTCCACACCGAAGGCGCGCACCAGGGGCGCCAGGGCGATCACCAGGCCGATGGTGGTGCAGTTGGGCTGGGGGGCCACCCAGCCCTTCCAACCGCGCTCGCGCTGCTGGCGCTTGAGCAGGGCCGCGTGCTCCAGGTTCACGCCGGGCACCAGCACCGGTACGTCGTCCTCGTAACGAAAGGCGGAGGCGGTGGAGATCACCGGCGTGGTGGCGGCGTAGACGGGCTCCAGCTGCCGGGCTGCGTCGGACTCCACGGCGGAAAAGACGATGTCCACGGCGTCTGTATCCAGCTCGCTTGCCGCTACGACCGGCTGCTCGGCGTACCTCTCCGGGAAGGCCTCGTCGCACTGCCACGACGACGAGCCGTCGGGGCGGGAGATCGCCTGGCGGTAGGTCTTGCCGGCGCTGCGCTCGCTGGCGGCCAGCGCGGCCACCTCGAACCACGGGTGGTCCTGCAACGTGACGAGAAACTGCTGACCGGCCATCCCGGTGGCTCCAACCACCGCGACGCGCCGCCGGACTTCAGAAGACATGGGAGGCTCCTTGCGCGAGTCCATACCGGATTTTCGGCCCAGCGACCACGGCGCTTGTGCAGAGCCGAAGACGACGGGATCATCACCAGGTGACTCGAGAGGTGATCGACCTGACCCGCCCCGGCGAGCGTCCGCTCGCGGAGGCCGACCCCGCCGCGGCCCTGGCTCGCATGGACGGAGTGCTGCGGGTGGGCCTGGGGGGGGTCTGGCTCGCCGCGGCCTGCCTGGGCCAGCCCTCCCTGCTGGGCGCGCCGGCCCTGGTCGCCGCCGCTCTGGCCGTCCTGGGCGTAGCCGCCCTGCTGGACCTGGCGCCGCGCGCGACGGCTCTGGCGGGTATCGTGGTCTCCCTGGGCGCGCTGCCCGGCGGCGCCGCCCTGGCCGGCTGGCTGGCCGTGGTGGCGGCGGCCGGCGTCCGGGCCGTGCTGTGGCTGGGCCCGGCCCGCGAGCCCCTGACCCGGGTGCGCGGCCTGCGCCGCGAGCGAGCTCGCCAGGCGACGGCCATGGAGCTGCGCCGGGCGCACGCGGCGGCCCTGCCGGAGTCGCAGCGGGAGGCCGAGCTGACCCGCGCCGGCGACGCCTTCGAGCGGGCGGGACACGCCGCCGCCGAGCTTCGCGCGCTGGGCGTGGCGGTGCCGAGCGGCCGCGTGTCGACGCGCCACCTGGCGACCCTGCTCGAGCGCGCCCTGCCGGACGGGATGCACGCCGTCCTGGTGCAGCGCCTCGAAGCGGTCCAGCGATGAGCCGAGCGAGCGAGCCGGTCGGCATGGTACGAGCGGTGGTCCTGCGGACCGCGTCGCTGCTGCGCAAGCTGGGGCGACGCGTGCGGCGCAGCGCGCGTAGCGGGCGGCGGCGCTGGCTCTTCTTCCGCAAGCAACCTGCGCGCGGGAAGCTGCGCATCCTGCTGGGCCTCGCGGCGCTCGAGGATCGACCCATGGCCGCGCGCAACGAGCTGTGGCCCATGCCGGCGGCACTGGGTGCGCAGCACGTGCGCCACGCACGCCTCTTTGAGCACCGCGTGGCGCTCCTGGAGATGTTCCCCACCGGGGCGGTTGCGGCCGAGATGGGCTGCCACAAGGGCAACTTCTCCGCCCACATCCTGGACGTGACCGCTCCACGCAAGCTCCACCTGATCGACTACGAGGCGGCCTTCGTCGCCGAGGTGCGCGAGCGCTACGCAAAGGAGATCGAGGCCGGGGTGGTGGAGGTCCACCACGGCGACACCGTGGCCAGCGTGGACGCGCTGCCTCCCGGCTCGCTCGACTGGGCCTACATCGACGGCGACCACTCCTACCGCGGCGCGAAGCGCGACCTGGCGGCGGCGCACCGCGCGGTCAAGCCGGACGGGTGGATCGGCCTGAACGACTACGTGTTCTTCAACTCCGAGGACATGAACAAGTACGGCGTCGTCGAAGCCGTGCACGAGTTCTGCCTGGAGCACGACTGGGAGATCCTGGGCTTCGGCCTGGC
>CAMYOO010000458.1 GCA_947260035.1 uncultured delta proteobacterium | reverse complement strand
GCAGGCGGTGTTGGAGCGGCTGCTCGCCGGGGCGTCGTTGCGTGAGGTGGCGCGCACGTGTTCACCAAGCCGGCGCACGGTCGGGCGCTGGTGGCAGTGGCTGAAGGCACGCTTTGCCGAGCACAGCTTTCACCTACGCAGCCGGTATTCGGATCTCGGGCGAGCGGTGAATTTACCCGCCTTCTGGCTCGCCTGTTTTGAGCGCATGACCCTGGGGGAGGCGATGGCCTGGATTGAGCACGAGGGGGTGCTCGTTCCGTGATGTGTTGATCCGAAACGGCGGCGGGAAAGGGCGCGAACGTCGCCATTGGCATCCCACAGAGGTTGCCCCTGCCGCCGCTGGGCCTGTTGGTTTCTCCTGTGCGCTCCATTCAGACACAGGAGAATCCGATGAGCGAAATTCATGCCGTGGCCCTGTTCCGTTACTCGGTCTTGGGCGCGCTGGTCAGCCGTGGGCGCCTGCAACGTGGCGAGCTCAAGGCCACCATTCGGGAGTTGGCCGCCCGCGACTATGCCATTCCCGGCTCGCGCAACAGCCGTATCGGCGAGAAGACGATCGAGGCTTGGTACTATGCCTGGCGCCGCGGTGGGATCGATGCGCTGACGCCGCGCCCGCGTGCCGACCGCGGACAATCCAAGCTCCCCGCCGAGATTCAGGCGGCCATCCTGGCGGCGAAACGCGAGAACCCGCGTCGTTCCATCAACCAGATCCGCCATCTGCTCGAGCAACGCGGAACAGTGGCCAAGGACACGTTGCCGCGCTCCAGCGTCCATCGTCTGCTCAAGAGCCATGGTCTGTCGCGGATTCCCGGCTCGGCCAGCGAGCCGGAGGAATACCGCGCCTATGAGGCCGAGTATGCCGGGGATATCTGGTACGGGGACGTGATGCATGGCCCCAAGGTCTCCATGGGGCGAGCCCTGCGCAAGGCGTATCTGGTCTCCTTGATGGACGATGCCTCGCGCCTGATCGCCCACAGCGCATTCTGCCCCGGCGAGCGCGCCCTGGACATCGAGGGGGTGCTCAAACAGGCGGTCCTGAAGCGGGGGCGGCCCACACGCCTGGTCATCGACAACGGGAGCGCTTACCGTGCCAAGACGCTGCAGGGGATCTGTGCCCGCCTGGGCATCCATCTGATTTATTGTCGTCCTTACCGCCCGCAGGGAAAGGCGAAGCTCGAGCGTTGGCATCGCACCTTTCGCGATCAGTTCTTGAGCGAGCTCGATCCGACTCGGATCCAAGATCTGGCCGATCTGAACGCGCGCCTTTGGGCGTGGATCGAGAGCGTCTATCACCGAGGCGCACACGCCGGCCTTCACGGACGCACGCCGTTGGATCGCTATCGCCAGGATCTGCCCCGCATCCGCACCTTGGGGCACCGGGCTGCGCGGCTCGATGAACTGTTCTACCACCGCCTCGTGCGCAAGGTGCGCAAGGATGGGACTGTCTCCTTTCAGGGCGATCGCTTCGAGGTTCCCTATGAGCTGGCCGCGCAGCGCGTGGTGCTCGTGGTCGATCCCCATACCGGGCAGGTGCACGGGGTCGAAGACGAGGAGGGTCAATCGCTCGGGGCCGCCACGCCCTTGGATGCCGTGGCCAATGTCAATCGCAAGCGCCACCAGCCCAAACCCGCTGAACCAACCGCCCGGAGCATAACGGCCGAGCTCGATGCCGTGGAGCTGGCCTACCGCGAGTATTACGGCGACAGCGCCGAGGAGAAACGCTGATGTATCTGCACCACTTCGGCCTGAAACACCCCCCACTGGGCAAGGAGTCCACCGAGCTGTGGGATGACGGCGCGCTGGCGCTGCTCAAGCAGCGCTTCGGGTGGCTGCTCGACAGCCCCGGTGTGGGCCTGCTCACCGGCGAGGCCGGCGTGGGCAAAACCGCCGCCCTGCGGGTGCTCACCGCCAACCTCAACCCACACCGCTATCAGCTCATCTACCTGGCAGAGACCGACTTCGCGCGCCTGGATCTGTACCGCAACCTGGCCATCGCCTTGGGTTTGGAACCCGCCTTCCGCCGCGCCGCCTTGTGGCGCGCGATCAAGGCCCGTAT
>CAMYOO010000457.1 GCA_947260035.1 uncultured delta proteobacterium | reverse complement strand
TGGGCGGCCTGGCCCTGGGCATCGGCATGCTGGTGGACAACTCGGTGGTGGTGATCGAGAACATCTCGCGCCAAATGGCCCTGGGACGGGCTCCGCGCCGAGCCGCCGTGGAGGGCGCGCGGGAGGTCACCCTGGCCATCCTGGTCTCGACGCTCACCACCCTGGCCGTCTTCCTGCCCATCGCCTGGGTGCAAGGCATCGCCCGCGAGGTCTTCAACGACCTCTCGCTGACGGTCTCCTTCTCGCTGGCCACCTCGCTCCTGGTGTCGGTGACGATCGTTCCCATGCTGGCCTCCAAGTTCCTGCCGCGCCCGGAAGGCGCCATCGTGGACGGGAATGTCAGCATGGAGGACGAAATCGCGTCGCTGCGGCGGCCCCAGGCCCGCATGCGCGAGTTCCTGCTCTCCATCCTTGCGCGGCGTCGCCGCATGGCCGCGGTGCTGGGGACCGCCCTCGGAATCTTCGCCCTCTCCATCGTGGGTCTCGCCCTGCATCCCAAGGGCTTCTTCCCCGAGAGCGACAGCGACGTCTTCGCCATCACCATTCGCATGCCCAAGGGAACCGCCTTCTCCATCCTCGACGACATCGCGCACCGGGCCGAGGCAATCGCGGAGGCCGACCCCGACGTGAAGAGCGTCTTCGCGTCGGTACGGGCGGGCGATCGAATCATGGTCGGAGTGACCCTGCTCCAGAACCGCAGCCGCCACACCAAGGACATCCAGGCCGAACTGCGCCACTCCTTGTCCGACGTGCCCGACGCCGAGGTCGCCGTCCGCACCTTCAGCGGCGGAGGCGGCGGCCGCCCGGTGGACGTTCACGTGCTGGGCGACGACCCGGAACGCCTGGCGGTGCTGGGCACCATCGTGCGCCAGAAGCTGGAAGCGATTCCCGGCGCGGTGGACGTGCGCACGTCCATGGAGAAGGGCCGACCCGAGCTCCGGGTGGAGATCGACCGCCTGCGGGTCGCCGACCGCAACCTTTCGGTGCGGGCGGTGGCGGAGGTGGTGGAAACCGCCATGGAGGGCCGCGTGGTCGGGCAGTACACCGACCGCGGCGACGAGGTGGACATCCGCGTGCAATACAAGCCCAGCGAGCGGGCCGCGCTCACTACGCTGCGCGATCTGGTGGTCCGCAACGCGGCCGGGGTGCCCGTGGTGCTGCGCGAGGTGGCTCGGATCGATGCCGATCGCGGGCCGGTGCAGATCCGCCGCATGGACCAGAGACGCATGATCCAGGTGGAGTCCAACCTGGAGAAGGGGACGTCGGTGGCCACAGTGGCGCGCCAGATGGAGGGGCGCCTGCGGGACGTGCCCTTCCCCGTCGGCTACAGCTGGGAGTTCTCCGGCGAGGAGGAGCGCCGCAGCGAGGCGTTCGGAGGGCTGGCGGTCTCCCTCGCCATCGCCATCGTGCTCGTCTACATGATCATGGCGGCGCTCTTCGAATCGCTGATGCAGCCCTTCGTCATCATGGTCACCCTGCCGCTCGCCGTGGCGGGGGTCTACGCCGGCCTGGCGATCTTCGGCCACGACCTCACGGTGCCGGCCTACGTGGGCATCATCATGCTGGCGGGCATTGTGGTGAACAACGCCATCGTGTTGCTGGACTACGTCAACCGGCTGCGCCGCCGAGGCATCGCGCGCCGGGACGCACTGGCGCTGGGCGTGGCCGTGCGGTTGCGCCCGATCCTGATGACGGCCGGCACGACCATCCTGGGCATGACGCCCATGGCTCTGGGGCTGGGGCGCGGCTCGAACGTGCTGCAAGCCCTGGCGGCCGGGGTGGTGGGAGGACTGGCCGTCTCGACGGTGTTGACATTGCTGGTAGTCCCCTGTGTCTACGACCTGACCGACCGGCTGGCCGCGCGGCTGCGCGGCGGTATCTCCCAGCTGGGCGTCGATATCGACGACCCGTTCGCGCGCGATTCCAGTTAGGATTCCAACACGTGAATCCGCTGCTCGATCTCCAGATCCTGGGCTGGCTGCTGGTGGGACTCGGCGCCATTCAACTGCTGCCCGGCGGCGTAGCGCTCTCTCCAGATCCTGGGCTGGCTGCTGGTGGGACTCGGCGCCATTCAACTGCTGCCCGGCGGCGTAGCGCTCTTCTACGGGGAAGCGCTCTTCCCCCACCTGGCCTCGGCGCTGGTCACGGTGGTGTGCGGACTTCCCCTGGCGCTGGCCAACAGCGGGCAGGACCGCCGCATGCGGCCGCGGGACGGCTTCCTGGTAGTCGGCGTCGGCTGGCTGCTCGCCTCCATCTTCGGCGCCCTGCCCTACTTCCTGTCGGACACCCTTTCGCCCGTCGACGCGCTCTTCGAAGCCATCGCCGGCTTCACCACCACCGGCGCCACGGTCATGACCCACATCGAGGGCACGCCCCACGGGCTGTTGCTGTGGCGGGCCCTGACCCAGTGGCTGGGCGGCATGGGCATCATCGTCTTCGCCATCGCCATCCTGCCGCTGCTGGGAATCGGCGGAATGCAGCTCTTCAAGGCCGAGGTGCCGAGCCCCGTCGCCAGCAAGCTGACGCCGCGCATCGCCGAGACCGCCCGACGCCTGTGGATGATCTACGGGCTGGCCACGCTGCTCTGCATCGTCGCGCTGCTGCTGGCGGGCCTCGGGCCCTTCGATGCGATCTGCCACGCGCTCACCACCCTCTCCACCGGCGGGTTCTCCACCCGCGACGCCTCGATCGGAGCCTTCGGCTCGCCGGCGGTGGAGTGGATCGTGATCGGGTTCATGCTGTTCGCCGGGGTGAACTTCGAGCTCCACTACCGGATCCTGACGCGCCAGCTGCGCGCGGTGTTAGGGGACGTGGAGCTGCGCTGGTTCCTGGGTCTGGTGGGCAGCGCGGCCGTGGCAATCGCCTGGCTGCTGCACCAGGGCGGCGACGCGGCACCGCTGCGCCACTCCGCGTTCCAGACGGTCTCGATCCTGACGACCACCGGCTACGGCACGGCCGACTACGCGCTGTGGCCCGCGCTCGCCCAGTTCATCCTCCTTCAGTGCATGCTGATCGGCGGCATGGCCGGGTCCACGGCCGGGGGCCTCAAAAGCCTGCGGGCCGTGCTGCTCTTCCGGGGCTTGCGCGCGGCGGTCGCCCGGGCGGTCCATCCGCACGCCGTGCGGCCGGTCAAGTACGGCCGCGCACCCGTCGGCGAGGACGTGCTCGCGGCCGTCGGCGCGTTCTTCACCGCCTACGTGGGAATCGCTGCCGCAGCGGCGGTGATCGTCTCTCTGGCCGGATACGACATCTTGACCTCGGTCTCTGCCGCGCTGACCGCCATCTCGAACGTTGGCCCGGGGCTCGGCGCCGTGGGGCCCACGGAGACGTTTGCCCACTTCCCCGGCTACGTGAAGCTGACCCTGGGCGTCACCATGATCGCCGGCCGCCTCGAGATCTTCACCGTGCTCGTGCTCTTCTCACGGCACTTCTGGTCGCGCTGAGTGGACAAGCAGGACTTCTACCGCGAAGCCGACGCCAGCTCTCCGGGACCGCTGGCCGGCGTCCAGGTGCTGGAGATCACCACCACCTGGGCCGGGCCCATGTGCGGCTGCCTGCTCGCGGATTACGGCGCCGACGTGATCAAGGTGGAGCATCCGGGCGGCGAGGTAGCGCGCTACCTGCCCCCGTACATCCCGGGAACCGATCCGCCGGTCGGCTTCATGCACGCCATGCTGAACCGCAACAAGCGGAGCATCACCCTGGACCTGCATCACGCCGAAGCCGTCGAGGCCTTCCTGCAGCTGGCCGCTGGTGCCGACATCGTGGTGGAGAACTTCAAGCCGGGGGCGCTGGATCGCCTCGGCGTCGGCTACGCCGCGGTGCGCGGCGTGCGCCCCGACGTGATCTTCGTATCGATCAGCGGCTTCGGTCAGTGGGGCCCCGAGCACGATCGCCCCGGCTACGACCCGCTGGCCCAGGCCGAGAGCGGCTACATGTCGCTGAACGGCCCCCCGGACTCCGAGCTTCCCTTGAAATCGCCCACCTTCCTGGCCGACGAGCTGGCCGGCCTGCACGGCGCCCTGGCGGCCATGGCGGCGCTGCATCACCGACAGCAGAGCGG
>CAMYOO010000456.1 GCA_947260035.1 uncultured delta proteobacterium | reverse complement strand
TGCCGTATTGAAATGATTCAAGGTGGCCATTGGTCCATGCTGGATCACCCCGACGACGTCAACGTCCGGATGCTGGACTGGTTTGGCTCTGAAACCTACGACGTGCGAGCAAATGTAAAGGAAGCGTAGTAGCCGCCCTCCAGCGAGGACCCCCTGCGGCGCTCTGGCCATGGAGTGCCGCAGGGGGCCCGCTGCTGCACGCCAGCCTGCACTCCCACAAGTGGGTCCCCATGAAAACCGGCCTGATCGTTCTGACTGCGATGCTGGTGCTCGGATCCGGGCAACCCGGATTCGCGCAGTCCTCGCAGCCCGCGAGTAGCCGCCCAGGCTTCGGCGGTCCGGACGCGGTTCCGAACCTCATCAAATCCGACCGTCAGCGGAGTGGTGCCCTCTTCGAGACCGGCTTCCTGGAACCCTACTGGGACTGGAAGGACCGCATTCGAGAGCGCCACGGTTTCGCCTACGGGGCGGAATACAACGCGGCGTTCCTGACCAGCAGCGACCGTCTGCCGGGAGCCGACCGTGAAGCGGCGGGCGGGATCTTCCGCTCCTTTGGGTCGTGGGAGCTCTTCGGACGCGACACCGATCACCCCGGCGCCCTGCTGTTCCTGTTCGAGAATACGCACGACTACACGGATACACTGCCACTGCCGAGCTCCTTCCTGCTCGAGAGCGCCGGCGACGTGGGCGTCTCCAATCTCCCCTACAACGATGAAGGGTGGCGGCTGAACACCCTCTACTGGAGTCAGAAGTTCCGCGGCGGCAAGTACGAGGTGGTCGCCGGCTTCCTCGACGTCAGCGACTACGTGGACGTCTATCCGCTGGTCAGCCCCTGGACGGACTTCTTCAACCTCAGCTTCAGCATCGGGGCTGGTACCCTCGACATCCCCAACGACGGCGCGCTGGGCCTCGCAGGCGGCGCCTGGCTGAGCGACTCGGTCTACGCGATCGCGGGCCTCGTCGACCTCAACGCGAACGCGACCCGGCCCTGGAAGGGCTTCGAGACCTTCTTCAGGGACAACGAGTACTTCAGCCACTTCGAGATCGGCTGGACCGGGGCCTCCCAGGAGGCCTACTTCCTCGACAACGTCCACCTGACCCTGTGGCACACGGACGACCGGGCGGGGCTCGAGAGCGGCTATGGGGCGGTGCTGTCGTTCAATCAATCCATCGGCGACCAGTGGCTGGTGTTCGTTCGAGCCGGCTATGCGAACGACGGCGGCAGCCTACTCGGGAAATCCGTGAGCATCGGGGGCGGCTACACGCCGGGCGGCCTCGAGACGCTCGGCTCGGGCAGTCAGCTCGGCTTCGGCGCGAGCTGGGGAAAGCCGAACCGTGCGTTGTTCGGCTCGGGCCTGGACGATCAGTTCACGATCGAGACGTACTATCGTCTTCAGGTGACCCGCGAGCTGGCGATCACGCCCTCCATTCAGCTGCTGATCGATCCGGCGCTCAACCCGGACAGAAGTACGAACTGGGTCTTCGGCCTGCGAGCGCGCCTGGCGCTCTAGGTGCGCGGGAGCGCGATGGGAAGCCGGCATCCGGCAGCTCTTTTCCTCCTGGGAGCCGCGCTCGTCGCGCTCGCCGCCGACCCCTGCGGCGCAGAGGAGCGCGAGCTCGAGAAGGAGACCGCGCCGACCACGACCGAGGCGATCAAGACCCCGCTGGAGCGGACCTTCCTCCCTCCCGAGCGCAGGGATTCCCTCTTCCCGGGGCTCCGCCGGCAGCTCCAGGGGCTGCCTCCGTTCCTCGCCGACACGCAGCTCGAGGCTCGCTTCCGCACCTACTACCTGCGCAAGGACCGCACGATCGACCTGCTCAGCGAGGCGTGGGCGATCGGCGGGTCCGTCTACTACCACTCCGGCTGGCTCGAGGACGCGTTCGCCGTCGAGGTCGAGGGCTTCACCTCGCAGCCGCTGGTCGCTCCCGACGACCGGGGCGGGACCGGCTTGCTCGCTCCCGTTCAGGAGGGATACGGCGTCCTCGGCATCGCGAACGCCAAGCTCCGCCACAAGGGGATCGTCCTCACCGGCGGCCGTCAGTACCTGGGACTCCCCTTCGTCAACAGCGACGACA
>CAMYOO010000455.1 GCA_947260035.1 uncultured delta proteobacterium | reverse complement strand
GGGGATCAGGGTCTCGTCCACCTTCCGGCGCGTCATGGCGCTGCGCACGCCCTTGCGCAGCGCACCCGCCACCATGCGCCCCACCAGGAGCAGCACGATCGCGCCCACCACCTTGAGGCCATAGGGCACCAGGAGGTCGAGCACGGTCTGGATCATGTCTTGCGTCGATGCGTCGCTCATGGCGCGATGCTATCACGCACGCCATGCCCCGACGCACCGCTACGCTGGTTCTGGCCAGCGGGAGTCCCCGGCGCCGCGACCTGCTCGCGCGCGCGGGGCTGACCTTCCGCGTCCAGCCGTCCGCCGTCGACGAGTCTGCGCACGCCGGGGAGAGCGCGCAGCAGCAGGCGCTGCGTCTGGCGCGGGAGAAGGCCGAGGACGTGGCGCAGCGCCTGGCCGAAGCCGGTGAAGACGCCGCGGTGCTGGGCGCCGACACCCTTGTGGTGATCGACGGGGAGGCACTGGGCAAGCCCGACGACCCCGAGCACGCCGTCAAGCTGCTGTCGCGACTGGTGGGCCGCCGCCACGTGGTGGTGACCGGCGTCGCGCTCGTCGCGGGAAGCGCAGCGACCCACAGCTTCGCCGTGGAGAGCGACGTGGTCATGCGCGACGCCGACGAAACCGAGATCCGCGCCTACGTCGCCGGGGGCGAGCCCCTGGACAAGGCCGGCGCCTATGCCGCCCAGGGCGAGGGGCGCCGCTTCATCGAGCGCATCGAGGGCAGCGAGACCAACGTAATCGGCCTGCCCATGGACGAGACCCTGGCGCTGCTGCGCCGGGCCGGCGTGGAGGGGGCATGAGCGGGACGCTGGCCGAGCGTCTGGCGGCGGTGCGCGGGCGCATCGCGGCGGCGGCCGAGCGCTCCGGCCGTTCGGCCGACGACGTCACCCTGGTGGGCGCGTGCAAGACCGTGCCCGCGGCGCGGGTGATCGAAGCCGTCCAGGCGGGGCTGACCCACCTGGGCGAGAACTACGTGCAGGAGGCGGCGCCCAAGATCCTGGAGGTGAACGCCGCGGTGTCCACGCCCCCCCAGTGGCACTTGATCGGCAGCCTGCAGCGCAACAAGGCCAAGGACGCGGTGCGCCACTTCGCCATGGTGGAGACGCTGGATCGCGTGTCCCTGGCCCGCGCGCTGGACACCCGCGCCGGCGCGGCCGGGCGCACGCTGCCGGTGCTGATCCAGGTGAACCTGTCCCGCGAGTCCCAGAAGTCGGGTGCGTTGGAAGATGACCTGTCCGGCTTGCTGGAGGCCTGCGCCGACCTGGAGGCGCTGGAGGTCCAGGGTCTGATGACCGTGCCCGCGCTCGAGCCGGATCCCGAACGCTCGCGACCCGCCTTCGCGGCGCTGCGCGAGCTGCGCGAGCGCCTGCGACGCGAGCCGGGTGGCGAAGACCTCTCTCACCTGTCCATGGGGATGTCCGCCGACTTCGAGGTCGCCATCGAGGAGGGCGCCACCCTCGTCCGAGTCGGCACCGCCCTCTTCGGGCCGCGGTCGGTCTGATCCCGCCAGCTGCGCGCCCCGGGGGTGATCCGGGGTATGCTGTCCACCGGAAGGAGTCCCCGTGGGCAATCCCTTGGACGGCAAGAAGATCGGATTCATCGGGGCCGGTGCGATGGCCGAGGCCTTGGCCGGCGCGCTGGTGTCCTCTGGCTTTCCCAAGGACCGCCTGGCCGCGAGCGACCCGGATCCGGCCCGACGCGAGGTCTTCGAGAACAGCCTCGGGATCTCGACCTCCGAGGACAACAATCACGCAGTCGGAGACTGCGACATCGTCGTCGTGGCCGTAAAGCCCGACAAGGTCCGCGGCACCCTGACGCGCCTGAACGGCGATCCCGATCGGCCGCTATGGATTTCCATCGCTGCCGGCGTGACGTTGGATCGCCTGAAGGCTGCCCTCAGCGCCAGCGCTCGCATCGTGAGGGCGATGCCCAACACTCCGGCCCAGGTCCATGCGGGCGCCACGGGCTTCTGTGCCAGCTCTACCGCCAAGGAGGCCGACGTCCAAGCGACCCTCGCCCTGTTCGAGTCCGTGGGCACAGTCTGGCAGGCCCCTTCCGAAGATCTGCTGGATGCCGTGACGGG
>CAMYOO010000454.1 GCA_947260035.1 uncultured delta proteobacterium | reverse complement strand
GTAGCGCGGCTCGAAGATGTGCAGCGGACAGCGCAGCTTTGGGAACAGAACCACCTGGGAGAGGGGAAAGATCGGGATCTCGTCACTGGACACGGCTTCAAGGTAGCAGCGCTGCGCGCGTCGACCCGAGCGCCCCGCGCGCGTCGACCCGAGCGCCCCGCGCGCGTCGACCCGAGCGCCCCGCGCGCGTCGACCCGAGCGCCATGCGCGACAAGCCGATAGACTCCGGTCTCGTAAGCCGCGGCCCCACGCGCGCCCCACCCCTCTGCGCGCGAGATCCCGGTGGCCCCAGGCGCGCGCGAGTCGATGGACAGGAAGACGCGCAAGCAGCTTGTTGAAGGATTGAACCGCGATGCGACACTGATCGCAGCGCGCTTCAGCCTGCGCTATCGCGCAGTGGAGGCCGATCGGGCCAATGCCACCAGCCGCTACGGCATCTGTTACTCGGATGGCACGATCCGCATCCGACTGCGCCATGCCACTACCGGCCGGCCGCTCAAGTACTCCAGCCTGGTCAATACGCTCTGTCACGAGCTGGCGCATCTGCGCCACTTCAACCACGGGCCCCGCTTCAAGGACTTCTATCTCCGCATCCTGGCCTATGCCCGAGAGGCGGAGATCTATCAGCCGAGTCGCCCGCGCCGGGCCGCGAGTCCGCCCGCTCTGGCGCCCCGGGCCGAGCCCGCGCCGCCGCCGCCGGCCTCGCCGCCGCGCAGGGCGACGCCTCCGCAGCCCGCGCCCGGCGGGGGTGCGGTGCAGCTGGATCTGTTCGCCTGAAGCTCTAGGAGTAGTTGGGGCCCGGCGCCCCGCGGGTCATGAGTTCGACTGCTGGTCGTACTCTTCGAGGGTGTTGGGCCCCTCGATCACCTTGACCTTGATGTCGTCAACGGCGATCGCCTTGTCGAGGACCTCGCGGATTGCCCCCTCTACCGTGATCTCGTCGTACTCCGCCAGCGCATCTTCCATGGCGCCTTCGGTGATCGAGAACTCGAGGGTGGCGTTGATCCGAACGTTCATGAGAAGCCTTGAGAGTGTCGGACCCAGCGCCCCGGTGGCTTTTCGAGCCCCTGCTGAGAGTCCGAAAGTTACCTAAGTCTTTGAAATACAAGTATTTTTCGGGTCGCCGGGTTAAGATACATCACGGTCCTGGAAAGGGCTACGGGATCGTGTGCGTTTTCGGTCCTTTTTTCGCCGTCCCCGCCGGGAGAGTTGGGAAATCACCTCGTCCGGATTTCCCCTGAGATCTTCGCTCGGAGCCCCGTGTTGCCGAAGAGGAAACGGGGATTCCGACCATGCGACGCTGGCTCACGCAGTTCATGATCGATCAGCTCACCAAGCCGCTGGGCCGGTACGAGCGGCGCGGCTGGAACGACATGGAGGCTCTCCAGCGCCACGTGCACAAGGGCGACGTGGTGCTGGTGGAAGGTGAGCAGCGGATCTCGGCGATCATCCGCTACCTGACCCAGAGCTCGTGGTCCCACGCCGCCATCTATGTGGGCGATGAGCTGCTCCTGCGCGGGGAGGAGCTGCGGGCCGAGACCCTGGCCTGCTTCGGGGAAGACGCCCATCACATGGTGGTGGAGGCCCTGCTGGACGGCGTGGTTGCCTCGCCGCTCTCCAAGTACCAGCACCTGAACATCCGCGTCTGCCGCCCCCACAACCTGAAGCCCCTCGACATGAAGACCGTGCTCGACCACGCGGTTCGCAGCCTCGGGTGGCGCTACGACCTGCGCAACATCGTCGACCTGATGAGCTACCTGCTCCCGTTCGGAGTTCGCCCGGCGCGCTTCCGGCGCACCTCAGGGCGTCTGGGCAGCGGGGCCGCGGGAGAGGTGATCTGTACCAGTCACCTGGGTCAGCTCTTCCAGTCGGTCGGCTTCCCGGTGGCTCCCCAGATCGAGTTTCCCGACGGAGAAGACTTCCCTCCGACCCGACCGCGTGGGCTGTGGGGCCTGCTCAGACCCCGCGACCACATCTACTACTCGGGGCTCTACCGTCGGAGGCACCCCACCCTGCTGACCCCGCGCGACTTCGACCTGTCGCCGTGGTTCGAGGTGATCAAGTTCAACGCGATCGCCGACCGG
>CAMYOO010000453.1 GCA_947260035.1 uncultured delta proteobacterium | reverse complement strand
CCCGCGTGACCTCGCGGCGGAGCACGAACTCGCGCACCATTTCTCTCTCGGCCAGCGCTGCGCATGTGAACAAGCCCAGCCCGCCCTTCGGGGAGTCGCGCACCGTCACCTCCGGCACGCCGTCAACGACCCGACGACGGCGCGGTCGCCGCCAGGGCCGGCCGTTGCGAAATCTCGTCCAGCCAGCGGGCGAGGTTCGGGTGGGCCCCGTGCCAATCCAGCCCAAGCATGTACGACCCGTACTGCAAGCCGCAGGGCAGGGCCAGTTGCGCCATGTTGAGCCCGCCGCACGTCGGCGCGGCGCTGACCTCGACGCGGCTTTCGAGCCCCTTTTCCAGCACGACGATGCGCGCCAGCCGTGCATAGGGAGAGAGGGGTGTGATGTAGAGCTTCATGAGCCGAGGCCTCGGGCTCCGGGCTTCAGCGCTCGCCGGGCGCTCGCGACGGCTCGACGCCTTCCGCGAAGCACAGGATGTAGCCGTCCGGGTCCTCGATGTGGAAGTCGATGACGCCCCACGGGCGCTCTTCCAGAGGCCTGACGATGGGGGCGCCGCGTTCGGTCAGCTCCTCGTAGAGTTCGCGAACCCCGGCCACGGCCATGTAGGCGTCCAGGTGCTCCTCCGACTTGCGGTGGCTGCGCTCCGCCTCGAGCTTGGGCGCGCACTTCAGGTGGATGGGGGCGCCGTCCCGGGACACGCTGGCGTAGAAGCCCTCGTAGACGAAGTCCTCGCTGAAGCCGAGGCGCTCCCGATAGAACGCCAGGGTTTGGTTCAGGTCGTCCACCAGGAACTGGGGCGCTGCGGTTTCGACTGTGGCCATGGTTTCGACTCCGGTGAGGCCCCGTGCCGAGGGTCAGACGGCGGGGGCAGGATTCGCGGAACCGGGAGCGGCGAGTCGGCCGCGGGCCAGGGCGATCAACCCCGCGCCGAGCGCCGCCCCGATCAAGACGTCGAGAAGTACTGCCATCGCGCTTCGCCCCGCGTGGTTCTAGCCCAGGCAGAAGGCGTTGAGCTTGTTTCCGTCGTGATCGCGGAAGTAGCCCGCGTAGAAACCTGCGCCGCGTTCACCGGGCGCGCCTTCGTCGGCGCCGCCCAGCTCGAGCGCCTTGGCGTGCAGGGCGCTCACCTTCTCTCGCGAGTCCACGAGCAGCGCCACCATCACGCCGTTTCCAACGCTGGCGGCCTGGCCGTCGAACGGCTTGATCACCGAGAGCATCGGGGCGCCGGGCGCCGTGCCCCAGGCGATGAACGTGTCCTGGTCCATCATGCGGCTCGCGCCCAGCTCGCCCAGGAGCTGGTCGTAGAACTTGCCGGCGCGTTCCAGGTCGTTGGTTCCGAGCGTCACGTAGCCGATCATTTGGCTCCCTCCCGGCGCGTGTGTCTGGTCGCCGTGCGTGGACGCGATTCTATCAGAGCAGATGGGCCCGCCTCAGAAGAGCGCGCGGACCAGCAGCAGGAAGCCCAGCAGTACGAGGGGAACCCCGACCGGAGCTCCGACCACGCTCAGGGCCAGGACGGTCCCCACGACGATCAGCGCGATGCCGAGGATCGCGCAGAGCAGCCGGCCCGTGGCCGTGAGCACGAAGCTGAGAAGGCGCCACACGGCGTGGAACGGCCACAGGTACCAGGGGACGCGTCGCTCGGGGTGCTCGGACATGCCCGCCTCCCGCCTCAAGGATAGGCGAAGCCGGCGTCGACGGGCGAGGCTTCGTCCTAGCGGGTTTAGCGGATCCGGAAAGCGGCGTGGCAGGCGACGCAGAAGCTCGTGATGCGCTGCAGGCCGGCAACCGTGTCCTTCGGATCGCCCTTCAAAGCCGTGGCCGAGAAGTCCGTCGCCGCCTGGTGCATGGCCATCCCAAGCTGGTGCATCGCCGGAGGCATGAAGCGGCCGGGTCCCATGCCGGTCCCGCGGTGCCTGCCCATGGAGCTGTTGCCGAGACGAGACTCCGCCAGAGCGCTCGCCTGCTGAAACTCGGACGCCGCCACCTGCCCCAGCAGCTGATTGAGGACCGCGAGGTGATCCAGCATGTCCTTGCGCAGGAGTCGCTCTGCTTCGGCGGGCATCTGGACCAGCTGCCGGGAGTCCT
>CAMYOO010000452.1 GCA_947260035.1 uncultured delta proteobacterium | reverse complement strand
CACTGAACCTGCTGGTGGATGGGGCGGCGTTCGTCGGCTTCGTGTTCCTGGTCTCGACCGGCGTGCTGATGCGTTACGTGCTGCCGCCCGGAAGCGGGGCGCGCAGTGTGGTCTGGGGGTTGGACCGCCACGACTGGGGTGCGCTGCACTTCTGGATCTCGGCGGCCTTCCTGGCGGTGCTGGCGTTCCACCTGATTCTGCACGCCCGCTGGATCCTCTCGGTAGTGCGCGGCCGCCCGCGCCAGGGATCGGGCTCGCGCGCGGCCCTGGGGTCGGTGGGCCTGATGGCGGTGCTGGCGATCGCGTTGGCCCCGCTGGTGAGCCCCGTGGAGCGCGTCGATCGGGAGGGCGCCGGCGCAGGGGCCTCCAGCACCCACGAGCTGCGCGGCTCGATGACCCTGAGCGACCTGGAGCATGCGACCGGAGTTCCGGCAAGCCACGTTCTGCGCCAGCTGGGGCTGCCGCCGGACCTGAGCCGTGAGGAGCCGCTTGGGCGGATGGGCCGCGAGCGGAGCTTCCAGATGGAGGACGTGCGACGCATCGTGGACGCGTACGCGCAGTCAGGAGGCGCCTTCGAGCGCTGAGGCGCCTCGGCAGGTTTCTCCCGCAGCCCTATGCTCAGACTCCCAACGCAACCCGCGCGACCGGCGCGCCGCTGGAGGACGATCGTGGCCAAGAGGACCTTCCGCACGCCGCTGTGCGACATGCTGGGCATCGACTACCCCATCCTGAGCGCGGGCATGGGGCCGAGCCTGATCGGCGAGAAGACCGGCGCTCCGGTGGAGCTGGTGGTTGCCGTTTCGGAGGCCGGTGGCCTCGGTGTGCTGGGTGGCGCCGGCTACACGGTGGAGGAGCTTCGCGAGGCCATCCGCGAGATCCGCAAGCAGACCGATCGGCCCTTCGGCGTGGACGTGCTGCTCCCGGCCGCCACGGTGAAGGCCGGCGACGCGCCCGCCGAGAGTGCGCGCGAGATCCCCCTGGCGGACGCCCTGAACGCGCTGCCGCCGGCGCATCGGGAGTGGCTCCAGAAGACGAAGGAAGAGCTGGGGCTTCCGGACACCGAGGCGGTGATCAGCGGCGGCACCACCACCGCGCGGCCCCACGCGGCCGTGGAGGCGTGCATCGAGGAGGGTGTGCCGCTCTTCTGCGCGGGTCTGGGCAGTCCGGAGTTCATGGTCGAGGCCGCCCACGGCGTGGGCATGAAGGTGCTGGGCATCGCGGGCAACGCCAAGAACGCCGGGCGCATCGCCGCCGGCGGTGCGGATCTGGTGGTGGCCCAGGGTCACGAGGCCGGCGGGCACACCGGACGCGTCGGCTCCATGGCGCTCTGGCCCCAGGCCATCGACGCGGCGGCGCCCACCCCGGTGCTGGCGGCGGGCGGCATCGGCGACGGCCGCGGCCTGGCGGCCGCACTGGCCATGGGCTGCGTGGGCGTCTGGGTCGGTACGCGCTTCCTGGCCTCGGAAGAGGGCGGCGCCCTGGACATCCAGAAGCAGGCCATCGTCAACGCCGACGACGAGGCGACCCGTCGCACGACGATCTACACGGGGAAGACGTCGCGTGCCACCTACAACCGCTTCCACGACCTCTGGGAGGAGTCCGGTCTGGAGCCGCTGCGCTTCCCGGTGCAGGTGGTGCTGGCCTCCGCGATCGTGGATATGTTCAACAGCGCGGGCAACGTGGAGTACGTGGGTCCCTTCGCCGGCCAGGTTTCCGGCCTGATCCGAGAGATCAAGCCCGCCGCCCGGATCGTGGAGGAGATGGTCGAGGAGGCCGCCGACATCCTGGGCCGCCGCCTGCCGGAGACCGTGACCATCGCCTAGGCGGCCGGGCCCGCAGCACAATCTTCTTCCTGTCCGGGCTCAGCCGTGCGACGCTGCGCTCTCAGGGGACCGATGCAAGAGCACGAGAACTTCATCATCGCGCGCAAGCTGTGGGACGCCATCGCCACGGTGGACGTCCCGGCGCTGAACGATCTGCTGTCGAACAAGTGCATCTGGCGGATGCCCGGCAGCAGCGCCTTGGCCGGCTCCTACGTGGGCGCCGACGCGATCCTGGGGTTCATGGCCCACGTGGGCGAGCTTACG
>CAMYOO010000451.1 GCA_947260035.1 uncultured delta proteobacterium | reverse complement strand
CTGAATCGCGTAGCTGATCGTCGGTTGCTGATTCGGTCCCCAGTAATCGCGCGCGCCGTCGCCATTCTGGATCGTCGCCTCATACTCCGTGTTCAATAGATCGGAATCGGTCCAATGCTCATGAATTCGACCCCACGGATCTTTCCAATCGTCGTAGGTGACCGTGGAGCCGATCGATATCGAACAGGTCGTAGCGCGCGATCGCGATCCAGGTGCCGAGGGGCACGATGATCACCGAGAGCTGCACGAACTGCCGTGACGGCGCGAGCGGCGCCCCGAGGATCTTCAGCACGTCGTAGGACCCGATGCTGACGGCCGCCAGCCCCCCGGTGAAGGCCACCCAGCGCGCCTGGCGTCGCAGCAGCGCGTCGCTGAGGGCGTAGGCGCGGACCACGAGAGCCAGGATGATCGCTGCGTTCAGTCCCTCCGCGACGAAGTAGTTGGGCGGGACACGCGCGTAGGGAGCCGGGCCGGGATGCTCGACCAGCATGCCGGACGCGTCCTCGCCGGTGGCCGGCCTAGCGCAGCCGCCTGCGCCTGCGGTCGAGCCACATCAAGCCGGGCAGGATCAGGGCCAGCTCGAAGCCGAGGCCGCAGCCGCCCGTGTTCTCACTGTTCTTCCAGGGCATGTCGAGGCACTGGGGGTCGGGATCGCTGGCCATGTAGCCCAGGGCGGAGAGGCCGCCGTCGAAGTCGATCAGCGCGTCCTGGCCCGGGTCGTTGTTGATGCCGTCGGAACAAGCTGGGGCCTCGAACGGGTGCATCTCGTCTTTGCAGCCGATGTCGGCCGGGAAGTCGAAGGCGCCGTCCGCGTCGTCGTCCACGCCGTTGCTGCACGCGGGGCAAAGGTCCTCGGGCGCGTCCGCGGGGAACGTGGCCGAGCCGAAGTCGTTGGTCCAGTAGTGCCAATACGTGGTGCCGCTCTGGAAGCGGTAGCCCACACCCAGGTGATCGAAGCTGGCGCGCAGGATGTTGGCGCGGTGGCCGGGCGAGGCCATCCAGGCCGCCACCACCGCTGCGGGCGTGCCGTAGCCGGCGGCGACGTTCTCTCCCCAGCCGTTCCAGCCCACGTAGCCGGCGGCCTCGATGCGATCGTCCGGCGCGGTGCCGCCGCTGCCGGTGTGGGAGGCAAAGTTGTTGTCGGCCATGTCGTCGCTGTGGAGCTGCGCCGCCTCCATCAGCCGCACGTCCATCTCGAGGGGACCCAGGCCCGCCTGCGCGCGCTCGGCGTTGACGAGCTCTACGACCTCCCGTTCGAAGTCCACCGGGCAGCCCAGGGGCGCCTCGGCCGCTGCGGCCGGAGCCAGCAGCAGACCCGCGAGCAGCAAGAGGCAGGCGCGTCGTCGGAAAGCGTGCGGCATGGGTGTCGAAGCTCCAGCAGGAGCATCGGACGCCGGTCCGCGCGCCGCCGTGACGGCGCGCACATTCAGGCTCAGCCACAGCCCCGGGGCGATCCATCACAGAGTTGGCGATCGGGAAGGGTGATGCGCCTCCGGAAGCGGCGCGCCGGCGCTCCCGGCCCGAGAGCCGCCTACGGTCTCGCTAGGCCGAGATCCCCGGGATGTTGATGCTCCTATAGATTGTCAAGGCGTCATCCGGCTGTTTCCGGCATGGGATGCGGGAGCAGGCGGTAGACCTCGCGAGCGACGTATCGCTTCAGGCAGCGGATGATCTCTCTCTTCGAACGCCCTTCGGCGGTGCGCCGCGCGACATAGGCACGGGTCGGCTCGTGCCAGCGCATCCGGACTATGACCACTCGGTGGAGCGCGGCATTGCCCTGGCGGTTTCCGCCCCGGTTGAGTCGGTGGCGCCCGTGGGTCTTGCCCGAGGACGCGGGGATGGGGCAGACGCCGCACAGCTTGGCCAGAGCGGCCTCGGACTTGATGCGGCCCGGGTTGTCGCCGGCCATGACGAGCATTTCAGCAGCCGAGTCGAAACCGATTCCGAAGGCTTCCACGAGTCGCGGAGCGGCTCTGGCCGTGAGCTGCTCGAGGGCCCGCGTGTGCACCTTGATCTCCTCGTGAAGCTGGAGCCATCGGCGTGCCAACGAGCCGAGGACGTGGAGCATGGCCGCCTTCGGGTCCGACGGC
>CAMYOO010000450.1 GCA_947260035.1 uncultured delta proteobacterium | reverse complement strand
CCTTCCCGGGTAGGGCTACGGGCGGGCTCGGCGCTAGGTTGTGCGCGTGAGTTCGCTTGCTGGCAACCGCTGGTCCGTGAATGCGCCTCGCTGGCTGAAGGCGCTCGGTGCGTTGTTGCTCTATCTGGGCTGCGCGCTCTACGTCACGTGGCCGCTTCTCGGCGGAGCCGCGACGCACATCCTCGATGATGCGTTGTCGCGGGGCACCGTCCCGCTTCTGAATGTCTGGATCCTCGAATGGAAGGCCGACCGGATCCTCCACGGCTACCAGGGCTACTGGGACGCGCCGATCTTCCACGGGATCGCCGCAAGCTTCGCGTTCTCGGAGGCACAGCCGCTGACCGGGGCCTTCTATGCGCCCTTGCGCTGGATCCTCGGCCGTCCGCCGCTGGCCCACAATCTGGTGCTCTGGGCGATGCTCACCTTGAACGGCGTGGGCGCGCGTCTCGTCATGCGACGCATGGGCGCGCCCGAGGGCGCGGCGACCCTGGGCGGCCTGCTCGGCGTGGCCTTGCCCTTCGTTGCGCCGGACCTCGGGCTTCTGCAGCTCACCGCGGTCTTTCCCGTCTTCTTTGCGCTGGCGGCGCTGATCGAGTTCCACGAGCGTCCCGCCTGGCGCCTGGCGCCTGGCGCCCGGCGCTGGCGACGGGCGCGTGGTCGGGTGCGTTCTTTCTCACGTGCGGGTACTACGGGCTCTTCTGGAGCCTCTTCCTGATCGTCGGCGCCCTGAGTCTGGTGCGCCGCGAGCATCTGACGGTCCGGGTGATCGCGATGGGGGCGGCTGCCGCCGGTGTTGCGGTAGCCCTCGTGCTGCCCGTTGCGCTGCCCCAGCTTCGCGGCACCAGCGACTTCACGCGCACGCTCGCCTCTCTGGCGACCACCAGCGCCGAACTCCGCGACTAGGGTCGAGAGCTTCATCCCGGCACGTTGCTGCTCCTGCTCGGCTTGGGCGGCGCAATTCCGGGACGGGGGCGCCGCACGGTGTACTTCCTGGTGGGCGGGGCGGTGCTGGCCTTCGTGCTCTCGTTCGGCCCGAATCTCAGCGTGTTCGGAGCGAAGCCGTACGCGCTCGTCCACCAGTTCTACCCGGGCTTCGACAAGCTCCGGACGCCCTGGCGCTTTGCCGCCTTTTCGCAGGTCTTCCTCGTCGCGCTGGCCGGCATCTCGCTCGGTGAGCTGTGGCGCCGCGGTTGGCGAGCGGCGGCGGCGATCGTCGTTGTGCTCGCCGTCGTCGAGACCACCTCGCCCGGTCGGCGGCTTCACGCCTATGCCGGCGAGGCCCTGAAGGAAGCGTGGATCGAGCGGCTCGTCCAGGCCGAGCCCGCGCCGATCGTGATGCTCCCGGTCGCGCGGAGCCCCAAGGCCAGCCATCACCACGCGGAGGTCGTCGGCATGCTCCGGGCGCTGGAGCACGGCAAGCCACTCGTGGAGGGCTACTCGGGCTTCGCGCCGCCACACGTTCAAGAGCTGCGCCACGTGGTTCGCGGTGCTCCGCCGGACGTCGCCGTCTCCGCTCTCGCGGATCTCGGAGTGGGCTACATCGTGGTCGCGCGGCGCGGGCTCCGACCGCGCCGCGAACAGGCGCTCGCCGCCGACCCGCGCGTCGACCTGGTCTACGAAGGCCCCGCCAAGCGCATCTACCGGCTTCAGCTCCCGTAGGTCGGGCTCGGGCCACGAATGTGGACATCGGCGGAGGGGGCACGGTCGGGCTCCCGGCGCCGCGCTTCCGGTTGGAGACAGGACAGCCGCCCTGCCTTGGCCGCCGAAGCGCCTCGGCCGGCCAGGAATCGCTAGCGCGACACCCTGTAGACGCGATCGCCTTCGCGGACGCGTTGGGAGACCTGGATCGCGACCTGCTGGCCGCCGCCCACGTGCTCGACGGGTTGGTGGTCGAGCTCCATCCGCTCCACCCGCTGGAAGAAGTCGGTGGTGTGGCCGCGGAAGTGGAGCGTGTCGCCCAGGCTGATCTCCGCGCTCTCCACGGCGATCACGCCTACGCCGAGCTGGCCGAAGTGGTGGGTGACCCGGCCCACCTCCACGGGGACGGCTGCGGTCACCGAGGTGCGGACGGCCTCGACCGGGCGCGCCTCCGGGGTGGCGGCTTTCGGCGAG
>CAMYOO010000449.1 GCA_947260035.1 uncultured delta proteobacterium | reverse complement strand
GCCCGCCGCCGCCGACCATCACGAGATGAATCCATGCGCCGCCAAGAGCCTGAACCCGTGCGCCAAGAAGGCCAACCCGTGCGGCATGAAGAACCCGTGCGCGGCCAAGAACCCCTGCGCGAAGAAGAACGTCTGCAATCCGTGCGCGGCGAAGAAGAACCCCTGCGCCGGGAAGAACGCGTGCAACCCGTGTGCGGGCAAGAACCCCTGCGGCGCCAAGAATCCCTGTGCCGGCAAGAACCCCTGCGGCGGCGGCGGCGCGGCGCTGAACCCGTGCCAGATCAAGCAGCCCGCGGGCTTGAAGACCGGCGGCGGCGACCAGGCCGCCCTGCTCGCCCAGGGCGAGGCGCTCTGGAAGGACACCTCGCTGAGCAGCAACGGCGTGGCCTGCGCCACCTGCCACAGCAACGGCGCCGGCTTCATGCCGTCCTTCGCCAAGCCCTACCCCCATCAGGTGGCGATGGTGAAGCAGATGTCCGGCGTGGACGCCGTGAACGCGGCCGAGATGGTGCAGTTCTGCATGCTCCAGCCCATGCAGGCGGAGCCGCTGCCGTGGAACTCACCCAAGCTGGCTGCGCTGACCCACTACGTGGAGCACGTGCAGCAGGGCCACGCGACCAACCCGTGCGCCATGAAGGCCAACCCGTGCGCGGGGAAGCACTGAGCGCGCGGACCGCGTCGATCGGGACAGGCGTTTGCGAGTCACGTCGATTGCCTGGAGAGCTGCCCCTCTCCTGACGTGAAATCGCAGGCGGACGGGGTCCCGTCACCCCGACGGACGGGGCCCCGTCTTCTCCCCCGCTACGGAAGCGGCCGGCGCAGCTCGCGCAGCACGTACCTGGACGCGTCGGCGCGCCGCAGTGCCTCGCGCATCCGACTCAACGCCGCCGGGTCGCTGTACGTCTGCACCAGCTCCTGGTAGACCCCGCGGTAGTGGTAGTCGGGATCGACCGTCACCCGACCCACCAGGACGGCCGCCCCCGCGGCGCGCTCCTGCGCGTAGTCCAGCTTCACGGACTCGCCCGGCGGAATGCGTGTGTCGGAGATCTCGCTCCAATCGCTGAAGTCCAGCACCCGGGCGATCCAGGCTTGTTCTCGGGTGCCGGACAGCTCGCGCCCGGAGGAGTCCTCCTGCCACACGGCCACCCGCACGCGGGGCGTGACGTAGCTGGGGAAGTGGTGGCCCACACCGCGGTTGTTCACCACCAGCGCCGCCTCGAGCCGCGGACCCTCGAGCCCCGCAGCCACGGGCGTCAGCGTTACGTCTACGGCGTCGCGCACGGTCTCCGGATCGTGGATGCCGCGCCAGCGGTGGGCGCGGTCGGGCATGTGGCAGCTCTGACAGGTCTCTCCGCGAGCCGCCTGCGGACTCTGCTGCCACTCGACGAAGGTGTTCTGGATCGGCTTGCCGCCCGGGGCGTCCGCGTCGAAGAACTGGTGACACTCGGCGCAGAAGCGGGCGTCCTGGAACTCCGCGCGCGCCTCGAAGCCCGCGTGGGGCGCGGGCGACGGAGCGGGCGCTGCGTCGGGGCGCCGCGGCGGGCCGAAGCGCCGGTGGCTGCGCACGTGACAGGCGGCGCACACGATGCCCTGGGCGCGCAGCCCGGCGTCGCGCTGCTGCTCCGCCAGCGGGCTGTGGCAGGTGAGGCAGGCATCGCGCTCCGTGCGCTCGGCCAGCGGCCCCTCGATGAGCTGTCCCGCGAAGCCCGGCGAGTATGCGCCCGCGTGAAGGGTAGTCTGCCAGTCGGCGTACTGCTGAGGATGGCAGGAGCCGCAGCTGGCCGGGTCGAGGGCGGCCTCCAGGGGCGTGAACGCCTCGGGCGGCGCGCCCTGGGCCGGCACCGGCAGGCGCCAGTGCTGCGCCAGGAAAGGGCCGAGTATCGCTTCCCGCTCGCCGGCGCCGGCCGCGGCGGGGCACGCCGCAACCGCCAGCAGCAGCAGCCAGCGCGTCGGGAACCGGGTCACCCCGGTGAGATGATCCAGCCGGCCTAGGGTGACGGCCGGTCGTGCACGCGATCGCGCTACGGGGACGGCCGGTCGTGGACCAGCACGCGCTTCACGCCGTCGAAGAGCACCTCGATTTTGGTCGGGCCGGCCAGGAACTGGACGACGCCCAGGCC
>CAMYOO010000448.1 GCA_947260035.1 uncultured delta proteobacterium | reverse complement strand
GGTTGTACTCGAACTTGGCCTGCTTGATCTTGTTCTCCAGGAGCTGGAGATCCTGGCTGATGTCCGTACCTATCTTCGCCATGCCCGGTCGCCATCGGATCCACGGCGCACGCGCTTGAGGGCATTTACCTACGCCCTGCCCATTCGCTGCCTGAGATAGACTCGCCCTTCCATGTCCCGGATCTTGCTACGAAACTGCGTGCTGCTGGACCCTGAGGGTCCGGACGAGGCCCCGGGCACGCTGTTGCTCGAGGGGGAGCGGATCGCGGCGCGGCTGGCGCCCGATGCCGAGTCGGAGGATGCGCGGGTCGTCGACCTGGCAGGTGCCCGCGTCGCGCCGGGCTTTCTGGATCTGCACCATCACGGCCGCGCGATCTTTGCCGCGAATCACGCGATCGGCTCGCAGGTGCGTCATGACGCGCGTGAACTGTTGCGTCATGGAGTGACCGGATTCCTGATCACCAGCGTGGCCTGGCCCGGACCTCGCCTCGCGGAGTTCGTGACCAGCGCGGCCGAGGCCGCATCCGCGCCCTCCGGAGACGGCGCCACGCCCCTGGGCCTGCACTTGGAGGGCCCCTGGATCCGGGCCGAGGCGGCGGGAGCGCAGCCCCGGGTTGCCGTCCGTGTGCCAGAGGGTGCCGAGGTCCGGGAGATTCTGGCTCGCGGCGAGGGCCGCATCCGCATGCTCACCTATGCGCCCGAAGTCGAAGGGGCAGAGATGCTTCAGGACGAGCTCCTGCGTCATTGCGTCATCGGAGCCCTGGGCCACTCCTTGGCGCGGCATCTTGACGCAGAGCGCGTCATGGAGCGCGGGGCGCGTCATGTGACTCATCTCTACAACGCCATGGGCGCCTTTCATCACCGGGCGCCGGGCCTGGCCGGTCTGGCCCTGGCGGATGAGCGCCTCACCTGTGATCTGATCTGCGACGGCGTCCACGTGGATCCCCAGGTCGTGCGCTTCACGGCCCGGAGCCTGGGCGAGCGCCTGCTGCTGATCTCGGACCGCCTGGACCCGGAGCCCGGGGCGGACTTCGGCGCCGGACCGCTCCGAGACGACGGCGTGGCGCTGCGGCTGGAGGACGGAACCCTGGCCGGGAGTCGGCTGACCTTGGAGAGCGCTGCCGCGAACCTGGCTGCCTTCGCCCGTGTGCCGGCCGCGGAAGCGGTCGCTGCGGCTACGCTGCGGCCCGCCCGGCTGCTGGGCATCGAGGCCCAGCGGGGAACCCTGCGCCCCGGGGCCCGGGCGGATCTGGCGGTCCTGGACGGCCGGGGCGGCGTGCTCGAGACCTGGCTGGGCGGCCGCCGCGTTTACCCGACAACCGGCTGACGCGCCCACGGAGAAGAGACTTGGGATTCAGCGAGGCCACACGGGTCGAGCATCGGGGCGGTACCTGGAGCGCCGCCATCGAGCCCGGCTGGGACATCGGCGGGAATGCCAACGGCGGCTACCTGCTGGTGCTGGCTGCCCGGGCCATGGCCCTGGCGACCGGCAGTCCCGATCCGGTCAGCGTGACGGCGCACTACCTGAGGCCCGGGAAGGCGGGGCCCGTCCGGCTGGAGGCCGACGCCGTCCGCGTGGGGCGGCGCTTCGCTACGGCCACGGCCCTGCTGCTGGCGGGCGAGAACCCCCTGCTCCAGACGGTCGGCACCTTCGGCGACCTGACGCAGGCGGAGGGACCGGAGCGCGTGGACGCCGTGCCACCGGAGCTACCCGATCCCGATGACTGCGTGCGGATCCATCCCGACTCGGGCAAGGACCCCAGCTTCATGTCCCAGGTGGACCTGCGCCTGCATCCCGAGGACACCGGCTTCCGCGAGGGTCGCCCTTCCGGCGAGCCGCGGGTGCGCGGCTGGTTCCGCTTCCCGGACGCCGAGCCCGTCGACACCCTGGGCCTGCTGCTGGCCGTGGACTCCTTCCCGCCGACCATCTTCAATGCCCGGCTTCCGGTCGGGTGGGTGCCCACGCTGGAGCTGACCGCCCACGTGCGCGCGCGGCCAGAGCCCGGGTGGCTGCGCTGCGCGTTCAGCACGCGCTTCGTGACCGGCGGCTTCCTGGAGGAGGACGGCGAGGTCTGGGACGCCAGCGGCCGGCTCGTGGCGCAGTCCCGTCAGCTCGCCCTGGTTCCCCGCGCGAAGCCCTGACGCTCCACCCGGAAACTAAGCGAACGCGTTCGCCCGACCTAGCAGTCCTTGCAGTCCGGTGACTTCCGGGATCCGATCGAGGACTGCGCCAACCAGACCTGAACCCGCCCCCCGCTGGCGCAGTGCACCAGGACCGGCCCGTCGATGTCCGTCAGGATGCGATCGACCTCGCCGTGAGCGGTGTCCCTGTCGGTGGAGCGGCCGATCGGCACGTGGTGGTAGGCCAGTCCCAGCTGCTCCACAGCGGCCGCCTCGTCCCACTTCATCTCCGACGATTGGCGAAGGTTCACCACGGCCACGACCCCCGCGTCGCGAGCCGCCGCCAGGGCCTCCCGGTCCGGCTGACCCGCCAGATAGAGGTTGCCGCTGCGTTCCACCGCCAGGTCCGCGAAGCGGTAGGTCGGCTCCTCCAGCGAGGTTCCCATCGGGGCCTGGGTGGCGGTGTCGGGCGCCTGGCTCTCGGACGATCCGCACGCCAGCAAGGCGGCAGCCAGGCCCATCATGAGGATCCTTCGCATGAGTCCGTCTCCCTCCCGGTTCACTGCGCGGGAAGGTGAGCCAGCAGCGCGTCCAGGTCCAGGGTGTCGGCGTCGGGCTGCGCCCCGGGAGCCAGGGGCGGGATCTCGCCCACCAGCCCCTTATTCGTGCCAGCGTCAATTGCCGTTGGTGTTCAAGCCATCGGTCCGGCGGCGTGGCTTCAGGATCCAACTCCAGTGATTCAGTTTTTGCTGAACGACAATCCGGACTTTGCATTCGGCACTGTCGGCTACACGCACTTCAGCGCATCGCTACCAGCGCCGGCTGCGATATGGCTGTCGGGCTCGGTTCTCGGCCTGCTTGGCTGGATGCGGCGAAAGTCGACGTAAGAATTCCCCACTGAAGTTGGAAACGTGGCTTCGTACCGGGTCACCAATTTCCAGCGCTCGTTGGCTGCGGATAGGCTCTCGGACCGCGAGCTGGCGCTGGAGCTGGAGCGGATAGGGATTCCAAAAGGGGTTTCTGATGTCCCAGAACCCCCGTTATGACCAATCCCAGGGGGACCGCAGGCTACGGAGACCGTAGGCGGGGATTCAAGCGGGGCGCGGCGGCCCGGTCGCCAGGCGGGGCTCACTCGGCGTGATCTCCGAGTGCACCTGTTCCTTCGGACCCACCGACGGCAGCGGTGGGCAGTCGAGTTCCGGGCTCAGAGGGGTGCGTCGAACTTCTCCGGCCACCCCTCAGCATTCTCGGAATCGGGGACGGCCGCTGCCGTCGGTGGGGCGCGGCTGGAGAGATCGAGGCAGTCGAGGATGGCCTGGGTGACGTCGGGCGGCTGGATCGCGGCCAGCAGCCGCATGCGCCCGCCGCAGCGCGGGCACTTGAGCACATCG
>CAMYOO010000447.1 GCA_947260035.1 uncultured delta proteobacterium | reverse complement strand
CGGGGGATTCACGGGCGGACACGCTCGCGTCCTGAACGTCACGCCCGTCTACCCGCGGCGGGAGGCATTCCGCGGCTACACGCTGTTTCGAGAGCTCGTCCGCGGGCTGCCCTGTCAGCTGGTCGGCGCGGGGAACCAGTCCTTCCCTGGAGCGTTCGCCGCGCGGGACCACGAGCACCTGAAGGATCTCTACCGCAGCCACCGCTGCTACCTCAGTACCGACCACCGCGGCTTCCTCCACCTGTCCACGCTCGAAGCCATGGCGACCGGCATGCCGCTGGTCGCCCTGCCCATCGCCGAGCTGGAGCCCTACGTCGAGCCCGGCGTCGACGCATTCGTCTCCGAGGATCCCCTCGAGCTGCGCCGCGCGCTGGAGGGGCTGCTGGCCGACGTCGAGCTGGCGCGCGAGGTGGGCCGACGCGGACGCGAGGTGGTGCGACGTCACTTCGGCATCGAGCCCTTCCTGGACGCCTGGGACGACCTCTTCCGGGAGATGGCCACCCGGCGGAGCTGAAGCCCGGTTGGCGGGACTCGAGAAGGCGTCCGCGCGCGCCCGGACCGGGCTACTCCACGTAGCCGAGCACCCGGAGCTGCTCCAGGTCTCCTTCGTCCACCTCGACGTCGGAGGACAGCCCGGCCGCGAAGGCTCGGACTCGTGCACGCTCCGCGGCGCGCAGGGCCTCGGGATCGTCCACCGTCCACGCGCTCTCCGGAACCGGAGGAGAGCTGTGGCGGGACGTCTTGGCGCCGTCTCCGACGCCTTCCGGCGACTGAAGATCCAAGGACGGGCTACGACGACCGCAGGCGGGGGACTCGGCGCCCCTGGGCCATGGCGCGGGCGCGGCAGGCGTCGAAGCCACCGATCCGACCCGGCGCTGGATCCATCGGCTCGATGCGGCTCTGCTGCGCAAAGGTTCGGGCCACGGCGGCAGGGTTGCCGGCCGGCGCGGCAGCACCCGGACCGCCTCCTGCCCCGGGGCGCTCGCCGCCACCGCCTGCTTCCGGCTCACCGCAGGGCTGGGCCCGAGCAGCACGCCGTCCGGACGCGCCAGGAAGTCGGAGCGATCGCAGTGGGGCCCCGACGCCGCAGGGTCCTCCGGGGAGAACGGTACCGCCACGTGGGAGAGTGAGAGCACGCCGGGCGGCCGGGCGAGCCCGAGGGGCTCGGGATCCTGGAGGGGAGCGAACGGAGGCTTGCGCAGCGCCACCACCGCGGTGCTCTGCGGGCTCTCGTTCGTCACGAACGTCACGCCGAACGGCAGCCTGGGCATAGGAGAGAGAAGTGGCGTTTCCGGCACGTCCGGTAAGTAGAGGTTCAGTCAAGAAACCCACCGGCGGGGGAATCAGCCCCCGCATTGGCGCGATTTCAACGGGTTGACTGCGCTGGTGCCCGAAGACCACCGGCGGATGCTGCCGGTCGCGGCCGAAGTCGCAACGTTGCGCGTGCACGGATGGCGTCACGGGATCGGCATCGGGGCGGATGCGTGCCTCGTGCCGGGGCTCGGCGAGGACCGGATCTGAGTTCGTTCGTCAGCCGCCCGGAGGCGCTTGATCGAAGTCCCAGAGAGACTCCTCGTCCCAGGAGTCGTGGTCAGAGTCGACCGGCGCGCCCGGCGGAGCTGCGAGCGGCGGCCCGCGCGCACGAAGCGCTGGAGCTGCGTCTGCACCATGTCGAGGGAGACGCCCTCGAGCATGGCCGGAGCCCCCTTCCCTGGGGTGGCGGTCAACACCCATATCGTGGGTCATATCGGAGATTGCCTGGGTGGACTTGTCCCCAGCGATTGCGGCAGCTCTCAGCCCGCTACCGTCTCGGCGCCATGGCCATCTATTTAATCCGCCACGGGGAGACGGAGGGGAACGCGCGGCGGATCCTGCAGCAGCCGGAGACGCCGCTGTCGGAGCGGGGGATCGCGCAGGCGGAGCGGCTGGCGGGGCGGCTGGCCGAGGCGGGGATCGCCGCGATCCTGGCCAGCGACTACGCGCGCGCGGCCATGACCGCCGAAGCGCTGGCCGCGACCACCGATGCGCCCCTGACGCACGAGCCCTTGCTGCAGGAGCGCAGCTTCGGCGACCTGCGCGGACAGGCCTACGACGATCTGCACGCGCGCGGCATCGCTCCCTTCGCG
>CAMYOO010000446.1 GCA_947260035.1 uncultured delta proteobacterium | reverse complement strand
GTGTTCCCCGTGCGCCCGGTGCTGTCGCTTCTGGAAGCCTACGATCGCGCCGTCGAGGCGGTCGAAGATCACGCGGGCGAGGAGGGCGCCGTCGTCCTCAAGGGCGCGCTGCATCGCAAGGTCTTCTTGGCGCACTGGGACTTCGCCATCGCCGACCCGGAGGCAGTTCTGGTGATCGCGCGCGTCGACGCGCTGACCGGTGCAGTCCGCCTGCTCACGCCCAAGGACGTGGCCAAGAAGATCGTCCGGCACAAGCTGGACAAGAAGCGCCGGATCTACCGCCACATCTCGGGCCGACCGTTCCGCTGCGACGGGCTCGACGACCCGGACGACCCGGAGGACGAGGCCCTGCTGGACGGCTAGGCACGCGGCTGGAGAATGGGGAGCGGGTCGGCGCTGAACGGCGCCGGCCCGCTCAGCTCGTGCGGCCCGCGTCGTCGATGGCGGCGCGGATCGCGTTCTCCGCGTCGTCCGACACCTCGGAGAACTCGACTCCGACGCCCGGCACGTCGATCCAGGAGGGCTCCTGCACCCGCACCACGCGCGCCCGGACGTCGCCCTCCCGCCCAGCGATCTCCAGGCGCAGGTCCAGCTCCGCTCCCAGGAGCAGGGGCCCCACGGTCTCCAGGAAGGCCCCGGTCAGGCTGATGTCATAGAGATCGAACACCAGCGAGCCGTCGCTGTCGCGGTCCAGCAGGCGCGCCCGCCCCGAGCAGCGGCAACGCTCGAGACCGCGTCGCTCGCGGCGCGAGTCCCGGCGCAGGGCATCGAAGATCTGTCGGATCGTGATGGGCTTGGGGAGGTAGGCGGACGCCCCCAGGCGCAGTGCGCGCTCCGTCGCCTGGGGATCGAGATAGGCGGTGACCATGACGACCCGTGGACGCGGCTCGGGGCGCGCCCGCACGTGCTCCAGCACCTGAAGCCCGTCGCCACCCTCCATGACCATGTCGCAGATCACCAGGTTGATGTCGGCGTCGGCGTCGATCCGTGCGATCGCTTCGGCGGGGTTGGCCGCTTCGAGCACCTTCTCGCTGAACGGCTTGAGGATCATGCACAAGAGACGGCGGTAAACACGGGAGTCGTCGACCACCAGTGTCGTTTCCAATCCCCACATGCCGCGCTCCTTCCCGTCCGATTCCGACTCGCGCCTGGCGCCGCCGGCAACGCAAGGCGCCTAGTCGCCTAGTCGCCGCTCAGTGCCCTGCGGCGAGTCCGTGGCGCTCCAGCGCGTCCAGCAGCACGCCGTGGCGCAGCCCCCAGTCGCAGATCGTGAAGGCGTCGATGGACAGCTCCTCGGCCAGCGTCTCCAGGATGATCGCGCCGGTGGGCAGGAGATCGGCGCGGCGCCGACGAACCCCGCGCATGGCCAGGCGCTCGTCGTGGGAGGAGCGCACCAGGCGCTCCGAGAGCTCGCGCAGGGCCTCCCTCGACAGGCGCACCGCACCCTCGCGCGCCGGCTTGCGGCTGGCACGCCGCTCGTTCAAGAGCCGGCCCAGCGCGCGCACGGTGCCCCCGGTGGCCACGGTACGGAACCCGGGCTCGGCGCGCAGGGCATCTCGGTGGGGCGCCAGCTCGTGTCGCACGCGCTGGCGAATGGCCTCCAGCGCGGACCGATCCATCGGGTCGGACTTCACGAACTCACCGTGCAGGCGCACCGCGCCCAGGGTCAAGGTCGCCTCGGCATCGATGCCTCCGGCCGTGCCCAGCGCCAGCTCCAGGCTGCCTCCGCCCAGGTCCAGGCCCAGCACCGGCCCGTCTCCCAGGTCCAAGCGGCTCTGGAAGGCTCGGAAGATGAGGCGCGCCTCCTCCACACCGGAGAGGATGTGGACAGGCTGGCCGACGGCCGCGCTGATCGCCGCCGCCAGGGACTGCCCGTTGCGGGCGTCGCGCACCGCGGCCGTGGCCACGGGCAGGAAGACCTGGGCCTTCTCCTGCTGGGCCACTGCGTGCAGCTGGGCGGCCACGCTGACGGCGCGCTCTCCGACCTCGGTGGGAATGCCGTCTTCGTTGGCGATCACCGCGCCCAGCCGCAGCATGACCTTCTCGCCCACCACCGGCCGGATCGAGCCGTCGGCATCCACGTCGGCGATCAGCAGCGTGAAGGACGTGCTGCCCATGTCGAGCACCGCCGCGCGCCGCGTGAACGAGCGCTCGAACTCTTC
>CAMYOO010000445.1 GCA_947260035.1 uncultured delta proteobacterium | reverse complement strand
GCGAGTAGCGGACTCCAGCGAAGGTGCTGGTAGAAGGCGCGGAGCGAGCGCTCGACCCCGGTGCCGGCCTGCGCGGCCGGGACCCACTCGAGCAGATGCTGCCTGCTCACATACAGACGCCAGAGCGTGCGCACCACCCCGTCGGTGATGTAGGCGGCGCGGTGGGCCAGCGCCGCGAACGCCAGCCACACGTGAAGCGACGCGAGCTGCGCGTCTCGAACGGTAGCGCGCAGATGACTTCGCTTGGAGAATCCCTGTCGCCGCGGAATCAGCCCGTCGAGCACGGGCGCGAAGGCCGGAAAGGCGAGGGCTGCCAGAACCAGGGCGGTCCACAGAACCGGCGGCACGCCGGGCAGCGTCCAGCCCGCGACGATCAGCAGAAACGAGAACGGCGCCATCAAGCTGCGGCGCAGGTTGTCCAGCATCTTCCAGCGGCCTTGCACGGGTAGGCGCGCGCGTTGCCCGTTCCCGGGCTCGGTGCCGCCGTGGCCGAAGACCCAGGGGAGTAGCTGCCAGTCGCCGCGCACCCATCGCTGGTTACGGCGGGCGGCCACCTCGTAGTTGGCGGGAAACTCCTCGAACAGGTCGATATCGGTGGCGAGACCGGAGCGGGCGAAAATCCCCTCGAACAGGTCGTGACTCAGTAGCGTGTTCTCGGGCGCCCGGTCCACAAGCGTCGCCTCGAACGCGTCGACGTCATAGATCCCTTTTCCCGTATACGACCCCTCAGTGAACAGGTCCTGATACACGTCGGAGACCGTGGCCGCATAGGGGTCCACGCCGCCGGGGCCCGACACGATTCGCTGGTAGGTCGTGCTTCCCGGTCCAGTCGGCAGAGTCGCGGTGACCCGCGGCTGGAGGATCCCGTATCCCTCGACCACCCGGCGCAGGTCGGGGTCGACGCGCGGCCGATTGAGCGGGTGAGCCATCGTCCCGACGAGGCGGTAGGCGGCTCGCCCGGGGAGTCGAGTGTCGGCGTCCAACGTGATGACGTACCGGACGTCATCGGGAACGGTAGGTGGTCTGCCGTTGACCGGAATGAATGAGGTGTCGGTCGCGCCGCGCAGCAGCCGGTTCAACTCGTGCAGCTTGCCGCGCTTTCGTTCCCAGCCCATCCACTTGCCTTCCGCCTCGTTCCACAAACGTCGACGATGTAGCAGGATGAACCGGTCTCCTCCCCCCGGCGGGCTTTCGTGTCGCTGGTTGAGGTCCGCGATGCCCTCGGCCAGCTCCCCGAGGAGCTCTTCATCGCCAGGCATGTGCTCGCGGGGAGCGTCCTTCCAGTCGGTCAGCAGGGCGAATTGGAGATGACCATCGGGGTTCGCCAGGTAGTGCACCTGGAGCCGTTCGATGAACTCCTCGATACCCTCGTGCTTGGTGAGCAGCCACGGAACCACGACCAGCGTTCGCATCTCGGCAGGCACGCCACGCGAGAGATCGAGCTTGCACAGCATCCTCGGCGAAACGATGATCGCGGCCAGGCGATGGACCAGCGCTACCGCAATGTCGGAGGCGGGGATCAAAGCGAGGATCCCCAAGAGCGCGAGGAAGAGCGCGCCCACCCCGACCCTCCACGTCAGGAACAGCGGCACGGCCAGCAGGAGAGTCGTGAGGAGAGCGATCAGTCCGAAGTAGCCGGACGTGGCGTGGGCGCGCCAGGCGCGGCGAGTTCGAAGCCGCAGCTGCGGCCGATAGTCCAGCCGCTCTTCGAAAGCCCACCTGCCGCCCGACACCAGGTGGTACCCTGGGTCCTCCTCGCGGCGCTCGGGAACGGCGAACGGCGCTGGCGGTGCATTAGAGGAGGCCATCGCCGCCTCGGTCCTGGTCTGCGAGGAGGCCCGCTCACGCTCACGCTGACGCTGGGCCGCGCGGGCCAACGTCACCGCTTCGTGCGCCACGTCCAGCTCCGACCACTTCGACCCTCGCGACAGCTCCTCGACGGCCTCCCGATATTTGTCGCGTGTCTTGAAATCCATGGCGGTGAAGCCGGGAGCCATTCGCAGGGTCTTGTCCACCAGACTCACGCTCTCGAAGAATTCCGCCCAGCTGATGGACGACATCCATCGCATGCTGGTGATGATGTTGCGGACGGTGATGTTCGCTGCGGCCTGGGCTTGATGGACCTGTGTCACGATCTCGCCGGGCGAGGTCCCCTGGGCGGCCAG
>CAMYOO010000444.1 GCA_947260035.1 uncultured delta proteobacterium | reverse complement strand
GAGCGTTTGTGTCACGAAATACGCGGGTTGCGCATGCGTGAGAGGGCCGCGTCCCCGCGGGCCGCTATCGCGGGCTCGATACTGCCTGGATGGACCGGCCCGGCGTCGAGTTCAGCCTGCCGGGCTTCGTACGCGGGATCGCGGCGCACTTCGGGGACCGGGAGCTGGTCGTGCTGGGCGAGGGGTGGCTCAGCGATGCGGCTGCCGAGCGCGAATCGGCGCGGCTTGCGCGCGGCCTGCTGGCGGTGCGGCTGACCGGGGAGTCGCCGGGGGCTCGTTGATTTTCTGCCTGCGCGCAGGTAAAATGCTTCGTGGCCCAGCCCGCCCCCCGCACTTCGCGCGCCGAGCGCACCCGCGCCGCCATCCTGGACGCCGCCGAAGCTCGTTTTGCTGAGCGCGGCTTCAGTGCCACCCGCCTGGAGGACGTGGCCGAGGCAGTGGGAATCCGCCGCGCGTCGATCGTCTACCACTTCCGCGACAAGCGGGAGCTCTACGATGCGGTGCTGGCAGGCGTCCTGGAGGAATTCCGCGAACGCCTCCAGGCCGCACTCGCCCCGCCAGGTCCCCTGCTGGCGCGCATCGAGGCGGGCGTCGGCGCCTGGGTGGATTACGTGGGCGCACGTCCCAGCCTGGCGCGGCTGCTGCTGCGCGAGGTGGCCGATGGGTCGCCGGAGACGCCCCCCGCGCTGATGCAGCACATCGAGCCGTTCGTGACGCTGGTGGAGCGCTTCCGCGACGAGACCCGTGGTGATCCCCTGGCGCGCGCGCACCCCATCGATCCGGTACACCTGGCCAGCGCCGTAGTGGGAAGCACCGTCTTCTTCGTGGCGGCGATGCCCGGCCTGGTGCACGACGACGCCTTCGACCCCCTGGGCGAGGCACAGCTCAAGATCCACCGAGACGAAGTGCTGCGCATCACGCGGCGGCTCCTCGGCGCTGAGGAGACCTCTGCATGACCCGCTGCCTGCTGATGGGGCTCGATGCCGGAGGCGGCGGTGGCCGCGCGCTGCTGGTGGACGCCGACTCCGGAGAGTGCTGGAGCGCCTTCCGCGCCTGGAAGCACCCTTCCGCGCCCGGAACCGGGGGGCTCGGCTACGACCTGGACTACGCCGATCTGCGCATTCGGCTGACCGATGCTGCACGCGAGGTCGTGGCCCGCGCCGGAGCCCGGCCCGACGAGGTGGCCGGCATCGCGACCACGAGCATGCGCTTCGCGACAGTCGTGGTGGACGCGGACGGGCATCCGGTCTACGGCGGACCCAACCGCGATGCGCGTGCCGCCGGCGAGGGCCTGACCCTGGCAGCCCAGCACGGCGCCGCCTTGCATGCGCTGTCCGGCCACTGGCCGGTGCCCATCCTGCCGTGCGCTCGGCTCCTCTGGCTGAAGAACCAGGGTGGCGAGGCCTGGGCGCAAGCGCACCGCTACCTGGCGCTCTCGGACTGGGCCGCGCTGGAGCTTTGCGGCGAGATCGCCGCAGAGCCCACCCAGGCCGCCGGCAGCGGACTCTTCGATCTTCGGGCCGGATGCTGGTCCGACCCGTGGCTCGAGCGGCTGGAACTTCCCGCGTCGCTCTTCCCAACGCTGGTCGCGCCGGCCTCCCGCCTGGGCGGGCTGCGCCCCGAGGCCGCCGAAGCGCTGGGCCTGCGCGCCGGAACCCCGGTCTGCCTGGGCGGGGGCGACACCCAGTGCGGCCTGCTCGGAAGCGGCGCTGTTCGAGCCGGGGCAGCCGGCATCGTGGCCGGCACGTCGGCTCCCGTGCAGGTCGTGACCGCGGAGCCCGTGATCGATCCCGAAGGCCGTCTCTGGAGCGGCGCACACGTGGCCGCACGGCGCTGGGTGGCCGAGAGCAACGCTGGCTCCGTCGGCGAGTCCATCGACTGGCTGGCCCACGTGCTCTTCCCGGATGCGCCGGTACCCGCCGCGCGCCTGCTGGCCGAGGCCTCGCGCTCGGAGCCCGGCGCACGGGGCATGCTCTCCACGTTGGGAACCCAGCTCTTCGACGCGCGCAGCCTGTCCTTGCCCGTCGCGAGCCTCTCCTTCTCGCATCTGGTCTCCGCCGCCGCAGACGGTGCGCGCCACCATCTGCTGCGCTCGGTCGTCGAGGGCTGCGCCTTCTCGCTGTACGCCAACCTGGAGCAGGCGCTGGCGGTGACCGAGAGCGATCCC
>CAMYOO010000443.1 GCA_947260035.1 uncultured delta proteobacterium | reverse complement strand
TCAGCAACAAGAAGAGCGTCGCAGCCCTGGCCGGAACCGTGCGGGATCTGGAGCAGCGGCCGTCGCTGGGCGTGGCGCCCGGGGCCGAGATCGCCATGAGCCACGACGTTCGCGAGATCCGTTACGTGTGGCGCGAGAAGGCTCGCGAGGCCGAGCGGCTGGCCCAGGACAAGGCCCGCATCGAGGGCAAGAAGGTCAAGGAGAAGCGCACCCAGACGCAACGCTTCTTCCGGGCCATCGGCAAGCTGCTGGACACTCTGGTCTCCGCCGTGCGGCCGGAGATCGTGATCTTCGGCTTGCTGGGCATCTTCGTGGCTCGAGGTCGTCCGGGGCTGCGAGGCCAGTACGTGCTGGCCGTGATGGCCGTCTACGCGGCGCTGCTTTTGAGCCTCACCCTGGCCTACGGCTACATCTCGCGCCGCCACGTACTGACGCCGGGTCTGATGCTGTTGGGCTACGTCGGCCTGGCGATGCCCGTGGCGGGCAGGGCCCTGATGGCGGGCCTGGGGCGGCTCCGCGGGCGCAGCCTGGCGCCCTCGCCACGGGCGGCCGCCAGCGTGGTGGTGGCCCTGCTGTTGGCTCTCGGGCTCTCCAAGTCGCTGCGGCCCCAGGGCGACCACAACCGCGGTGAGCGCGAGGCGGCCGAGTGGATTGCAGCTCTGGGTGACCCCGGGGGACCCGTTGCCGCCGGAAAGCGCCGCGTGGCCTACTATGCGGGCGCTGCCTGGTTTCCGCTTCGGAAGATCCCGAATGAGGCTCCGCTGGCCGAGGCACTGCGCCTGTCGGGCGTGCGCTATGTGGTGGCGGACGATGGCGACGTGAGGGCCTACCGGGATCTAGCCGAGGCGGAGCGGGCCGGGCTGAAGGTGGTCTACCGGGCCCAGGTGGGCGACGACGGGGCCACGGTCTTCGAGGTGGGCAGTCCGGAGGGGGGCTGATGCTGCACCGCTACAGCGAGGTGTTTCGCACCATCCTGATCATCCTGGATCTGGCGCTGGTCGCCGGGGCCTGGGTGGCGGCGTACTACCTGCGTTTCTACACGGACTTTCCCTCTCCCCAGGGCATCCCGCCGTTCCTGCAGTACGCCCTGGTGCTCCCGCTGATCCTGCCGGTCTGGTTCAGCCTGTTCCGGTCCCGCCATCTCTACGAGCCCCAGCGCACGGGCTCGCCGTTGCGCGAGATCGGAGGCGTGATCGGGGCCACCAGCATGGGCGTCGTGGTGCTCGTGGCCTTGAGCTTCTTCGTGCGCGGCTACTTCTACTCGCGGCTCGCCATCGGCTTCTTCTCGGTACTGTCGGCCGGTTCGATCATCGGCGCGCGCTGGGCGCTGCGCTCCTTCCTGCGCCGGCTGCGCCGCAAGGGATACAACCTGCGCTACGTGCTGGTGGTCGGCGCCGGCGACCTGGCCCGCGAGGTGATCGAGCGCCTTCACGCCCACCCGGAAGCGGGTCTGCGCGTGGTGGGGGCGCTGGCGGGCAACCCCGCCGTGGACGGTCCGCGCGTCGCCGGCGTGCCCGTGCTGGGCGACTACACCGTCATCAAGAACGTGCTCAGCGGGCGCCAGGTCGATCAGGTGGTGCTGGCCTTGCCGCGCGACGAGGGCCACACCCTGGAGAAGGTGCTGGCCGAGTTGGACCACGAGTTCGTCAGCGTGCGGATGGTGCCGGACCTGCTCCACGTGCTGACCTTGCGTAGCTCCGTGGAGGACCTGGACGGGCTGCCCACCATCAACCTGCGCGACACGCCGCTGGTGGGCTGGGCCGCCGTCGAGAAACGCGCCGTGGACGTGGCGATCACGCTGCCCCTGACGATCGTGCTGGCGCCGCTGCTGGCCGTCCTGGCCCTGGCGGTGCGGGTCACCACGGGCAGCCCCGTCCTCTACCGGCAGCAGCGCATGGGCCTGGACGGCCACGTCTTCGACGTGATCAAGTTCCGCACCATGCGCGATGACGCCGAGGCCGAGACCGGGCCCGTCTGGACCTCCGAAGACGATCCGCGGCGCACCCGCGTGGGCTCCTTCCTGCGCGCCACCAACATGGATGAGCTTCCCCAGATCTGGAACGTCTTGCGGGGCGACATGAGCCTGGTGGGTCCGCGCCCGGAGCGGCCGGTCTTCATCGAGCGCTTCAAGCGCGAGGTCCCCGGCTACATGCTGCGACACAAGGTCAAG
>CAMYOO010000442.1 GCA_947260035.1 uncultured delta proteobacterium | reverse complement strand
GTGATGGGCACGCAGCTGATTGCCTCAGACCAGCCAGTTGCGCAGCTGTCGGACGATCTTCACAGCGCCAAGCGCCCGCTTGAGCCTGTGGCCGCGCCACATTCTGAGATTGTCGGGCGGACGGGACTCGAACCCGCGGAGCCCGGCGACAAGTCGCCGGAATCGTGAGGGTTCTTCTCGGCGACCCCGTGCTCAAGGTGTGCTCAAGGCGCGCAACCAACAGGCATCGGCGCGTCCGAGCCTTGGAGCCTCCCTAAGCCGCCGCCTCAAGGCTCTCGCGAATGATCCGTGGGTGACGTGCGGCGATCCGGAGCAGCGCGATCGCAGGACCCTCCGGCTGCCTCCGGCCCTGCTCCCAGTTGCGAAGCGTGTGGACGCTGATTCCCATCGCCTTTGCGAAGTCCGTCTGTGTCAGCCCCACGAAGGTGCGGAGCGCAGCGATGTCCTGTCCAGACTCGAAGCGGCCCTGCATCAGCCGTCTCCGCAAACGGGCGGGAATCGCCCGCTTCAGCTGCTCTTCGGTGAGTTCGGGGATGTCCGTCATTGGTTCCGATCCATGTACGAGCGGTACAACGATTGCTCGCGTGCGTTGGCCCAACGGGCGCCAATGATTCGAATGATGTCTTCGTCGCGCTCGGTATAGACGATGACCACGATTCGCCGCTCAATGGGACAGATCGCGATGAAGCGATCCTCGGAGTCGGAGTGTTCGCTGTCGAAGATCTCCAGGTAGTCGACATCGGATTCGAAGAGCCTTCGAGCCTCCCCGAACGAGATGCCGTGCTTCTCCTGGTTGAGCAGGTCCTTCGCATCGTCCCACTCGAAGCGCACAAGGAAGAAAGTAAGTCATTGACTGACTAGGTCAATGACTTACGTCGTCGAGCCATTGCCGCAAGGCGCGCGCCCTGGACCGGGCCGTGCGTATCCCACTCGTATCCCCGTCGAGCCATTGCCGCAAGGCGCGCGCCCTGGACCGGGCCGTGCGTATCCCACTCGTATCCCGACTCTCAGGCGGTCGGGAAACCCCAGTGGATCCGAAGGCTTATGGCGGGGCGGACGGGACTCGAACCCGGATGAAGAAGAGGAAAGCTAGGGGAATCGCTGCGGTTTCTTCGCGGCTGAATGTGGATCCGCTGTGGATCCAGCCAGCCGCAATCGAGGTCCGAGAACGCCCGAAGTGACAAGTCCCCGGGGGATCTCAGGCTATAAGGACCCTAGGCGGATCCGCCCTGGGCGCCCTGTCCAGCAGACGCTCCCACGAACTCGAGCCCGTCTCGTCGGAGTGCACGGACTACCGGTCGCGCTTCGCGTTGGACGGCTGGCTCGCGCCGCTGGTCTCGCGGCTGCTGGGTCGGCGCCTGGCCGCCGGCTTCGAGTCCATGAGCCTCGCCCTGAAGAGGCGTGCCGAAGCACTGGGCGGCGAGCCATGAGAGCGGGCCGTTGACGCGCCTCCACGCCGAGGGGGTCGGGCCTCGACTCGCCCGGCCGGGCACCTACGCACTGCTGTTCGCGTGCCCGCGCCCAGCGCGTCCCCGGGTGGGCGCGCTGGGACGGGTGGCGCTCGAGCCGGGGTATCTGGTGTACGTGGGCAGCGCCTTCGGGCCGGGAGGGCTGGGCGGCCGGCTGCGACACCACCTGCGCCGCTGCTCGCGGCCGCGCTGGCACGTGGACCATCTTCGTCCCCACACGCGGCTGCTGGGAGCGTGGTGCTGCAACGGCGACCGGGACCTGGAGCACGCCTGGGCGGAGGCCTTTGCCGACCTGCCCGGAGCCTCGCGACCGCGCCTGGGCTTCGGCTCCTCGGATTGCCGCTGCCCATCGCACCTGCTGCACCTGCCGCGGCGCCCCGGAGCCGCAGCCGGCCCGCGGAGGCTGCGGGCGGCAAGGCGCGGGGCCACCCTGGCGTTCCTGAGCGAGGACAGGCTGCAGCTCGAGCTCGCCTGATTCGCCTCGAGGAAGCCGCCTGACTCTCCCCCCCCCGCGCGGGGGAGAGGGCTTCAGGTACTCGCACTCCGGGTCAAGAAACTCGTCGGGCTGCTGCGATTTCCCCGCTCTCCCCACCACTCACTACACGAACGCCGGCCCCAGGGCTCCTGCCTGGGACCCATGTCTCGCCCCCTGAGGGCGTGAAAGGGACGTCGATGCAGTTGGCAATGAGGATGTGGGTGCTGGGCGTGGGCTTCTGCCTGGCGCTGGGAGGAGCCCAGGCGGCCTCCGCGATGTCGCTCCAGGATCTGGCCGATGGCGACAGCTTCGACTCGGGCGACGGCAAGATCACGTTCTCCGACTTCTCGGTGGCGGTGAGAGGCGGCAGGGCGAACACCGACTTGTCCACCTACGAGATCATCGTCCTCTCGGACGGCTTCAAGGTCGACCTGGGTGACGCCACCAGGGGCATGCTGAAGCTCGAGTACGTCGCCACCGCCGAAGCAGACCTGAACGGCGTATCGCTGCTCCTCGAGGGCGACTCGGGCAGGGGCAAGGCCAGGAAGAGGGTGAAGTCCGGCAGGAGGCCGCTTGCGATGCTCACGGTCGATGTCGGGGAGACCCGCTTCGGCTCCTTCGACGACGTCAGCGTCGTCGCGGTGAAGGAGATGGTGTTCATGAGGGACGACGGCCTGACGGCCGTGGGCAACGCCTTCAGCCAGGACGGCACGGTCTCCGCCTTCGCGCTACCCGAGCCGACGAGCCTGGCGCTGCTGGCTCCGGTCACGCTGCTGGCCCTGCGCCGACGCGCACGCCGCTAAACCCTCCAGCGACTGTTTCGAGGCGCCCGCCGGGAGCTTCCGGCGGGCGCCGTTCTTTGTGGCGATCCGTGCGATACCCTCCGGGGCGTGACCCGTCTCGAGACGCGCGTCGGGCAGGCCTTGCGCCGCTGGGTCGAGTTCACCTCCCGCCGCCCGGGCGCCGTCGCAGGGATCCTCAGCGCCGTGACGCTCGCGCTCGGCGCGTATGCCGCCACGCACCTCGGCATCAACACCGGCGGCTAGTTCGGATAAGGGGGCTTCCGAGGTCCGGTAACGCCCGAAGTGACTGCGATCATCGCCGTGCGCTGCTGCGGGCGATCTGACCCGCGAAGTGACTGACCTGGTGTCCTGGAGTTGACGTGTCGGTCGCT
>CAMYOO010000441.1 GCA_947260035.1 uncultured delta proteobacterium | reverse complement strand
CGCTGGGGCGCGGCGGCCTGCCTCTCCATGCGAGCGGGTCTGTTGCTCCCGGCGCAGCTCTCGCGGCTGATCCGGCCCGATCGCTTCGTAGCCCTGGGGCGCGCCCATGCCGGGCCGTGTCTCCAGGCGGAGGCGGCCACCTTCGCGCTGGACCTGCTGTCGGTCGCGGCGCTGGTAACGGGTGCGCTGGTCTGGACGCGCGTTCCCGTGGCGTCGCTGCCGGCGGCGCTGACCGTGACCGCCGCCGGCCTGGCGGCGGGACGCCTGGCGGCGGGCTGGCTGCGCGGCACCCGCTTCGAGCTGCCTCGCGACTTCTGGTGGCGCCCGGCGAGCTTCGGCATCGTGGCCCTGGAAGCCGGCGCCTGGCTGACCCACGGCCTGGCCTTCTGGCTGCTGGTGCGAGCGCTCCCCGGCGGCGCGGGTCCCGCCGAGTCCGTTCTGGCGTCGGCGCTCTCGGCGGTGGTGGGCGCGTCGAGCGGCGCTCCGGGCGGCGTGGGCGTTACCGACGGCCTGCTGGGCGCCTCGCTGCGCTGGATGGACGTGCCCCTGGAGCACCTGGCGCTGGTGGTGCTGGGCTTCCGGCTCGCCACCTTCTGGATCTGGATCCCGGTGGGCTGGCTGGCCCTGGGCGTCCTGCGCCGAGCGCCGCCCGCGCCTACTCCGACGGAGCAGTCAGAAGCTCTCGCGTAGCGGACAGCACCTGATCCACCGAGAGCTGCTGCATGCACTGGTTGTCGAGGCAGGGCGACATGCGGTGATTCAGGATGTTCACGCAGGGGCTGCACATGAGCCCCGCAAAGAGGGCGCGAGTCTGGGACGAGAGCGGACCGTAGAGCTGCGGCGTTTCCGGTCCGTAGAGCGCGACGACCGGAACCTCCGTGAGGGCGGCGAAGTGCACGGGCCCGCTGTCGTTGGAGACGAGCACGTCCGCCATGTCGTAGAGCACCAGGAGCTGGCGCAGCGAGGTGCGCCCGGCCAGCGAGCGGGCGCGTTCCGGGTCGATGCTCTGCGCCACCGCCTCCGCTTCCTCGCGCTCGTCGGGCGCTCCGGTCACCGCGATGCGCGCATCGGGGTGCTCCTCGAGCAGGCGACGTCCCAGCTCGACGAAGCGCTCGGTCGGCCAGCGGCGCAACGGAAGCAGGTCGCTGCAATTCGGGTTCAGGAGCAGCAGCGGTCCGTCGAACGATCCCACCAACGCGTCCATCGCAGCGGACTCGGCCTCCGCCGGCACGAAGCGCGGAAGCTCGGTGTGCTCGTCGGGAATGCGCTCCTTCAGCAGCGGTGCGTCGTCGCCGTTCGTCGCCGCAGAGCGCACCAGCGCGAGGAACTGCTTGCTCACGTGATGCTGGAAGCCGTAGCTGAGCTCGTGCGTGAAGAGGCGCCCGCGGTAGGGGCCCTGGCTGGTGAAGTTGTAGAAGCCCACCCGGCGCCGGGCGCCGGTCAGGTAGGTCACCACCGCCGATGCGCTGGTGAGCCCTTCCATGTCGATGGCGGTGTCCACGCCCTCCCGCCACAGGCGCAGCATGGCGCGCAGCAGGCTCACCGCGAACACGGCCAGGTTGCGCTCCTCCACCGCGATCACGTTCTCGGGGCGGAAGTAGGGCAGCACGTCCAGAATGGCCCGGTTGGGCGCGAACACGAGAATGAACAGGTTGTCTCGCCCGACCAGCTTCTCGGCCTCGGCGAAGGCCGGGCAGGCCAGCACCGTGGAGCCCATCTCGATGAGCTTCACGAAGACGATGCGGCGGGGCTCGGCCGGCGCGCCGCGCCGCCTCAGCCGCCTGAGGCGGTCGAATCCCGACAGGACTGCGCACAGGGGCTTCGCCAGCCAGCGGTCCGCACGCGCGATGGCATCGGGCCTCATCTCGCTCCCCCTCCGGAAGGACACGGGGATGCTATCTCATGCCCTGCAGCCGTCCAGCGGCGGCTACCAACCGCCGTCTTCCACGACTGGACCGATGAAGGGCCTTGCCCGCATGCTTCGATCCCCCCGCAACGCCTGGATCCTGCTGATCTTGTTGACGGTGTTGCTGCGCCTGCCGGCGCTCCTGCACCCGATGACGCTGGATGACGAGGGCGGCTACGCGGTGGTGGCCCACGAGATCCTCTCCGGGGGAACCGTGTACGAGGATGCCCTCGATCGCCGGCCCCCCGGCATCTTCTGGACCTACGCGGCGATCTTCGCGGTG
>CAMYOO010000440.1 GCA_947260035.1 uncultured delta proteobacterium | reverse complement strand
CGTATAGCCGGAGAGGTAGCCGCCCGTGGGCGTCAGGATCGAGCGGGCCTCGCGTACGATGACCCGGGCGCCGGACATGCCGCCAGAGTAGCGCCGAAGGCGCGGGCCGTGGCAGCATCGGCGCCGTGACCCAGCGCCTCGCAATCGCCCTGCTCCTGCTCACCGCGTGCGGCAGCGGCGATACCGGAACCCTGCACATCCGAACCCTGAGCGAAGGCGCCGAGGCGCCCGCACGCCTGGAGGTGCTCGACGCCGCCGGCGCGGCCCACGCCGCAGGCGACGCCCTGACCCTGCATTTCGAGTGCGAGGTGGCTCCCCTTCCCGAGTGGCTGCGAGGTCGCATCAGCGTATCGGATCGCCTGTTGAACCGGGAGACCGGAACCGAGCAGTTCTACAGCGGCGGCAGCGCACGCCTCGAGCTTCCGCCCGGCCGCTACCGCATCCGCGCCTTCAAGGGAATCGAGCACCGGGTGGCTCACGCAGAGGTCGACGTGCGCGCCGGCGAAGAGGCGCTGCTCGATCTTTCCCTGGAGCGCTGGATCGACATGCCGGCGGAAGGCTGGTACGGCGTGGACGACCACGTACACCTCACGCGACGCACGTCCGAGGACGACGTGCGGATCGCCACCTGGATGCGCGCCGAGGATCTGCACGTGGCCAACCTCCTGCAGATGGGCACCGTCGATCAGTTCGGGGTCACACCCCAGCGCGCCTTCGGCGAAGAGGGAGCATTTCGCCAGGGAGACACCCTGCTGCTGGCGGGACAGGAGCACCCGCGCACCCACTTCCTGGGCCACACCATCACCCTGGGCGCCGAGCGCCCCATCGACGAGCGCGACACCTACATCCTCTACCAGGAAACCTTCAGCGCGGGGCGACGCGCCGGCGGAGTTTCCGGGTACGCGCACTGGGGGCTCGGCCCCGGGCGAGACGGGCTGACGATCGACGGCCCGCGGGGCCTGGTTCACTTCGTAGAGGTGCTCCAGTTCGCTTCGCCCTACTACGACGTCTGGTACGAGCTTCTCGACCTGGGCTCGCAGGTTGCGCCAACCGCCGGGACGGACTTCCCCTGCGGCCCCTGGAGCGTGCCCGGCGCCGAGCGCTTCTACGCACGCCTGCCGGAGGCTCCCACCCGGCGCGGCCTGGTGGCCGCCGTGCGCGCCGGCCGCACCTTCGCGACCAACGGCCCGCTGCTCGATCTCCAGGTGGGATCGAAGGGCATCGGCGAGCGGCTTCACCTGCCGGAACCGAAGAGCGTGCCGATTCGCGGCCGCGTCCGCTTCGACCCGGAGCGCGACGACGTGAAGCAGGTAGAGCTGCTGCGCAACGGCAGGCCGATCCCGGCCACCCTGGTGCGAGAGGCCCCGGGCTCGATCCGCGTGGAGCTCGACCGAGAGCTGGGCGAGGCCGCCTGGTGGGCGCTGCGCGTCTCCGGCGACAAGATCGGGGCGGCGCCGGTATCGGAGCTGGCCTCGGGACCCGTGGTCGACTTCCTGGCCCCGCGCGTCTCGAACTTCGGTGAGCACATGCGGGTGCAGACGGCCTTTCACGAAGCCCGCGGCCGCGTGGCCGCTTCGGCGGCGCATACCGGTGCTGTATGGGTGACCGTGGGCCGCAGCCAAGAGGCGGAACGACTGCGTGCCAAGCCCCGAGCCGAGGACGCGTTGGTGCGACTGGACGCCCTGGAGCAGCGGCTGTCGGATGAGGAGATCGGCGAGCAGGCCATCTGGGACTGGATTCCCTACAGCGACGGCGTTTCGGTGGAGCACCTGCGGCGGAACCGCACCGCGCTGTTGCGCGCGATCCGACACGCCAAGGAGCGCTACCGCCAGATGCTGTCCTACAGGTAGCTGAGCCAGTCGCTGCGCTTGGCGTCGCGCCCGTGGACCACATCGAAAAAAGCCTCCTGCAGGGCCTTCGTCACGGGTCCGCGCGTACCACTTCCGATGCTTCGCCGGTCCACCTCACGGATCGGCGTGACCTCGGCCGCCGTGCCCGTAAGGAATATCTCGTCGGCGACGTAGAGCTCGTCGCGCGTGATCGAGCGCTCTACGGCGGGGATGCCTTGCCCGACGGCCAGCTCCATCACCGTGGCGCGGGTGATCCCATCGAGCACGTTGGCCAGGGGAGGCGTGAGGATCACTCCATCGCGAACCACGAAGAGGTTCTCCCCGCTGGCTTCCGCCACCAGG
>CAMYOO010000439.1 GCA_947260035.1 uncultured delta proteobacterium | reverse complement strand
GCGCGCGCAGTGAGCCGAAGGCGAGCGGAGGGGCTCGGCCGCCTAAGGATTGCCGGGCGCCTCCGGAGTTTCCTCCGGCGCAGCCGGCTGCTCGACCGCCTGCGGCACCTCCACGAACGGAGAGTCTGCTTCCTCTCCGGCCGGCGCCGCCTCCTCGGCGGCCTCGGCCTCCTCGCCCTCCGGGAAGAGCGTACTGCCCGAGTCGCCCGTGCCGATGTAGGAGAGGATCAGGCTCGTGCCCATGAAGACGATCGCCGCGCCGGTGGTGAGCTTGGTGAAGAAGTTCCCGGCGCCGCGGCTGCCAAAGACCGTGCTGCTGCCCCCGCCGCCGAAGACGGCGCCGATCTCGGCGCCCTTGCCGCGCTGCAGCAGCACCACCACGATCAGGATCAGGCACACCAGGACGTGCACCACAGTCAGAAAGATGGTCACGCGGACTCCTCCGGGCGCTCGAAGCGCACGATCTTGGAGAAGCTCTCCGGCTCCAGGCTCGCACCGCCCACCAGTGCCCCGTCGATATCGGGCTGGGCCATGAGATCGTATACGTTGTCCGGCTTGACCGAGCCGCCGTACTGGATCCGGATGGCGGCGGCGTCATCGCCGAAGCGCTTGGCGAGGTGCTCGCGGATGAATCCGTGAACCTCCTGGGCCAGCTCCGGCGTGGCCGTACGCCCGGTGCCGATGGCCCATACGGGCTCATAGGCGACCACCACCTCCGTGGCCCGCTCTGCCGGGACCGGCTCCAGGCTGCCGGTGAGCTGGCCCTCGATCACTTCGAAGGTGCGCTCGGCCTCGCGTTGCTCCAGGGTCTCGCCCACGCAGACGATGGGCCGGATGTCCTGCTCGAGCAGGGCGGCCGCCTTGCGAGCCACGAACTCGTCGCTCTCGCCGAACAGATGGCGCCGTTCGCTGTGGCCCACGATGGTGTAGGTGCAGCCCAGATCGGCGAGCATGCCCGGCGACAGCTCGCCGGTGAAGGCGCCCTTCTCCTCGGGGTGCACGTTCTGCGCGGCGAGCTGCACCGAAGATCCCACCAGGCCCTGGCCCACCCGGTCCAGAGCGCCGGCGGGGGGAGCCAGGACCACGTCCACGCCCTCTGCGCTCTCCACCAGGGGGAGGAACGCCTCGACGAACGCGACGGCCTCGCTCAGCGTCTTGTGCATCTTCCAGTTGGCAGCGAGGATCGGGGTGCGCATGTCTAGCTCTCCAGTGCGGCGACGCCCGGGAGCGTCATGCCCTGGACGTACTCGAGCGACGCGCCGCCGCCCGTCGATAGGTGATCGATCCGGTTGCCCAGGCCCAGCTGGTTGATGGCGGCCAGTGAGTCGCCCCCGCCCACGACCGAGGTGGCGTCGGATTCCGCCACCGCGCGCGCCACCTCCCGGGTGCCGGACGCGAAGGCCTCGATCTCGAAGACCCCCATCGGGCCGTTCCAGAAGATCGTGCCGGCGCGGGCCGCTTCGGCGGCGTAGGCGGCCGCCGTCTCCGGCCCGATGTCCAGGCCCATCCAGCCGTCGGGAATCTGCTTCACGGTGCGATGCTCGGCGTCTTCGCGCAGCTCCTGGGCGATCACGTGGTCACTGGGCAGCAGCAGGCGGCGCCCGGCCGCCTCGGCGGCGTCCAGCACGCGGCGCGCCTCGGCCACCTGGGTGTCCTCCACCAACGACGCGCCGGTGGGCTCGCCCCGTGCGCTCAGGAACGTGTAGGCCATGGCCCCGCCTACGGCGAGCACGTCGGCGTGGGGCGCCAGGGCCTCCAGCACGCCCAGCTTGTCCGACACCTTGGCTCCGCCCAGGAAGCAGAGCAGGGGGCGTTGCGGCTCCAGGACCACGCGCAGGTGCACCAGCTCCGCCGCCAGCAGGTCGCCGGCGGCCGCGCGCGAGACGTGGGCCACCATGCCCGCGGTCGAGGCGTGGGCACGGTGGGCCGTGCCGAACGCGTCGTTCACGTACAGGTCGGCCAACGCCGCGAGCTGGCGGGCGAACTCGGGGTCGTTGGCGGTCTCGCCGGCGTGGAAGCGCAGGTTCTCCAGCAGTGCGACGTCGCCGTCGCCCAGCGCATCGACCACGTGCTGGGCCTCGGCCCCGACGCAGTCCGGGGCGAAGGCCACGGGTCGGTCCAGCAGCTCACCCAGGCGCACCGATACCGCGCGCAGCGACAGCTCCGGGCGCCGTTCTCCCTTGGGTCGGCCCAGGT
>CAMYOO010000438.1 GCA_947260035.1 uncultured delta proteobacterium | reverse complement strand
TCGTTCGACGAGTCGGACAGCGCGGCGTACGTGCCCCGCTGCGTCGTCACCGATTCATCCTTCGCCTGGGGCGACGATCGCCCGCTGGGCACGCCCTGGAACGGCACCTTGATCTACGAGTGCCACGTGAAGGGCATGACGGCGCTCCACCCGGACGTTCCCGAGCACCTGCGGGGAACCTATCTGGGCCTCGCCTCCGACCCGGTGCTGGAGCATCTCCAGGCGCTGGGCGTCACCGCCCTCGAGCTGCTGCCCGTGCACCACGCGATCTCCGAGCGGGAGCTGGTGGAGCGCGGCCTGAGCAACTACTGGGGCTACAACACCCTGGGCTTCTTCGCGCCCGACTCCCGCTTCGCCACCGGCTCCCACGGCGAGCAGGTGGGCGAGTTCAAGAGCATGGTCAAGGCATTCCACCGCGCGGGGATCGAGGTGATCCTGGACGTGGTCTACAACCACACCGCGGAGGGCAACCAGCTAGGACCCACCCTGTCCCTGCGCGGGATCGACAACCTGGCCTACTACCGGGTTGATCCGCATCAGCCGCGCCACTACGTGGACTACACCGGCTGCGGCAACAGTCTGAACATGCAGCACCCGCGCACGCTGCAGATCATCATGGACAGCTTGCGCTACTGGGTGACCGAGATGCACGTGGACGGGTTCCGCTTCGACCTGGCGCCGGCTCTCGCGCGCGGGCTGCGGGACGTGGACCGGCTGGGCCACTTCTTCTCCATGGTCCAGCAGGAGCCCGTGCTGGCGGACACCAAGCTCATCGCCGAGCCCTGGGACCTGGGGCCGGGCGGCTACCAGGCGGGCAACTTCCCCGACGGCTGGGCCGAGTGGAACGGTGAGTACCGCGACACCCTGCGCCGCTTCTGGCGCGGCGATTCGGGTCAGGTGGGCGTGCTGGCCTCGCGCCTCTCGGGCAGCTCGGACCTGTACGGCCGGGTCGGGCGCAGCCCCCACGCCAGCGTCAACCTGGTCACCTGCCACGACGGGTTCAGCCTGCGCGACCTGGTCAGCTACGACCACAAGCACAACGAGGCCAACGGCGAGGAAAACCGCGACGGAACCGACGCCAACTGGAGCCGCAACTGGGGCCACGAGGGGCACACCGAGTCCGTCTCCGTCCAGCGCATGCGCGACCGCATGCGGCGCAACTTCCTGGCCGGCCTGGCCTTCTCCCAGGGCGTGCCGATGCTCTCCCACGGCGACGAGCTGGGCCGCACCCAGCAGGGCAACAACAACGCGTACTGCCAGGACAACCCCCTGACCTGGATCGACTGGAACCTGGGCCTCCGGGAGCGCGAGCTGCTGGAGTTCGTCCGCATGGCGTTCGCGCTGCGCCGCGAGAACCCGTCCCTGCGCCGGCGCAGCTTCTTCTCCGGCCAGCCGGACGCGCGCGCCAAGGCCAAGGACGTGACCTGGCTGCGCCCGGATGGCAAGGAGATGAAGCCGCCGGAATGGAACGACCCGGAGCAGCGGGTGCTGGGGATGCTGGTCTCCGGCGAGGCGAACGGCGAGGTGGACGAGCGCGGCGTGCCGATCCAGGGCGACAGCATCCTGCTGCTGGTGAACGGCGGCCACCGCTCGCGCTCGTTCCACGTGCCGGAGCTTGCGCCGCCGGCGCGCTGGGAGCAGGTGGTGAACACGGCCCGCGCCGGAACCCGACCGGTCCGGGGTGGGGTCGTCAACCTGACCGCGCGCTCCCTGATCCTGCTCATCCAACGCAAGTCGCAGTGAGGCGGGGCAAGGGCAAGGCTCGCCCGGCGCTGGCCGCCCTGGCGGAGCGCCTGGGCATCCAGCCCGGCTACCGCGCCGCCGGCTCCGAGGAGTGGCGGCCGACGCCCGATGCGGCGCGCGAAGGGCTGGCGGCCGCGCTGGGCCTGGACGGGTCCAGCGAACGGGCGGCGCAGGCCGCCCTGCGCCGGCTGGATCGCGAGGTTGCCTCTCGCCTGATCGAGCCGACCTGCGTGGAGATCCGCGGGGCGGATCGCGCGTCGCGGTTGTGGGTGCGGCTGCCCGATGCTGCCGGGCCGCGGGTTTCCTGGTCCCTGGAGCTGCAGCCCGAGGGCGGCGAGCCGGTCCTAGCCGAGGGCGAAGTGAAGCTGCGCAGCGGTCAGCGACGCGTGAGCCTGGCGCTGCCCTCGCCGCCGGGCCTGGGCTACCACCCGCTTTCGCTCACCCTCGATTGCAGCGGCCGGCTGCAGCGNCAGGCGGCGCAGCTCCGCATCGTGACGCCGCCGCGCTGCACGCCGCCGTCTGCGCTGCTCGGTCGTCGCAAGGCCTACGGGCTGGTGGCCAACTTGTACAGCCTGCGCAGTCGCGGCGATTGGGGCGTCGGCGACCTGGCCCACCTGGATCGGCTGCTGGCGCTGGCGGGCCGGGAGGGCGCGGCCTTCGTGGGACTGAATCCGCTCCACGCGCTGTGGAACCGGGACGACGGCATCAGCCCCTACCTTCCGGTGAGTCGGCTCTTTCGCAACCCGCTCTACATCGACGTGCAGGCCGTGCCGGAGCTGGCCGAATCCGCCGCGGCGCGCCGGAAGCTGGCCGAGCTGGAGCGGAGCGGGCGGCTCGAGGCGCTGCGCGAGCCCGAGCGCATCGACTACGCCGGGGTCGCCGCAGCCAAGCACGCGGTCCTCTCGGTCTGCTACGCGCAATTCGCCGCTCGGCATCTCGGCGCCGCGACGCGCCGCGGCCGCGCCTATTCCGGTTATGTCGACAAGCAGGGCGAGCTGCTGGAGAACCACGCCACCTTCGTGGCGCTGGCCGAGCAGCGCGGCGGGAAGTCCGGGCCGGACAGCGACTGGGAGCGCTGGCCCGCCGGCCTGCGCGATCCCGGCTCGGCCTCGGTGGCGCGCTTCCGCCGGGAGCATGCGCAGGCCGTCGACTACCAGCGCTGGCTCCAGTTCGAGCTGGACCGACAGCTGGCGAAGGCCGCCGGCGCGGCGAAGCGCGGCGGCCTGGCGCTGGGGCTCTACACGGATCTGGCCCTGGGCAGCGCCGCGGCGGGCAGCGACGTCTGGGCGTTCCCGGACTTGTTCGTGCGCGGCGCGCGCGCCGGCGCACCGCCGGACGACTTCGCGCCGGGCGGGCAGGACTGGAGCTTTCCGCCTCTGGACCCGCGCCGGCTTCGCGATCGGCACTACGACTACTGGGTGCGGCTGCTGCGCGCCGCGTTCGCC
>CAMYOO010000437.1 GCA_947260035.1 uncultured delta proteobacterium | reverse complement strand
CGGGACGCCCGGTGTAGTACGCCGCCAGCAGGCGCGGCACATCGACCAGGTCCGCCGGTTCGGCGGGCTGGCCGGCCCGCGGATGATGGGTCGTACTCATGGTCCGCACTCCTTCTTCTCGCCTGCGCCGCTGCAGGGCCCGCAGAGTAGGTCATGCGCTCTGGGGCAGCGATAGGCTGGGGCGGCGCCAGTCATGGGTCGAGCGTGTCGTGCGGGAGGGATCTCAGCGGCGTCCGCCGGCGTCGTCTCTCCAAGACACCCAGATCGGCGACGACCAGGCACGCTCGGCGACATCGGCGAGGCAGTCGTCGCTGCGCGCGGTGCGGTCGTCGGCAAAGCACGGCCGGGGCTGCAGGCAGCGGCCCTGCTCGTCGCGTTCGCAGCGCAGGTTGGCGCCGTTGACCGCCGGGCTCGGCTCCTCCAGGGCGCGCACGTAGTAGAGGGTCTCGCGCTCGGCCGCCGTGAAGTCCGGATCTTCGAACTCGAACGAGCAGCCCGAGGGATCGTCCGGGCACTCGTGGACGAGCCACGGGTCTTCGATCAGCTCGTCGATGGGTTCGTCGGGCTGTGCCTGCGGCCGGATCCGCACCACCTCGATCCGCGTGATGCGCTTGCGCTCGGCGCCGGGGTTGTGGCATTCGCTCCGGCAGAGCCGTTCCAGGCGCTCCGCGGGAAGTCCGCGAACACTGTACTCGGGGCAGCCGGGGAGCTGCTCGAAGGCGCCCACGGCGCGCGCCCGGAAGCGCGGCGCGCGCGTCATCGCCACTTCGGAGCCCATGGGGCGCAAGCCGACCGGTGCGTTGAGCACGTCGAACCACAGCAGCGTCCGCCCGCCGCTGGTTCCGTAAACCTCGCGCCGCGCCAGCGACTCCCAGACCGACTGACGGTCGCGGCCGGCTGCGTGCACGGCCACCAGTCCCCCGGTGTAGAGGAACGAGACGGCGCGCTCCAGGTCCCGGGCGGCGAAGCCGGGGCCCAGGTTTCCGGGCGGCAGCGAGCGCGGCTGCGGGTCGACCTCACGCTGCCCGATGGGCATTCCCGGGATGGGCTCCTCGGAGCCGCGAACATCGGTCATGACGCCGTGGCGCGCGAGCTCCTTGTACCCGGTGCCGGCTCGCGCGCTGTGGATGTCGCTGGAGCCGATGAAGCCCATGCGCTGCCGGTAGGGGGCACCCTCCTCGTCGAAGTTGCTGCGTGCCAGCATGGACTGGACCGACATGGCGGGCCGGTAGTCGAAGGCCGGCAGGAAGCAGTCGCGGCACTGTCCGGCCTCGAGCCACTCCTCGGCCTGCGCTCCGGGAACGGTGAAGGCCGCCGAGGCTCCCGCCGCCAGGTAGTTCGAACGCGCCTCGACCGCGCGCGACTCGCACTCCTCTTCGCTTTCGGCGGCGTCCAGACAGCGCGCGCGAACGATCTCACCCGCTCGCCAGCAGCCGGGCAGGTAGTCCACGCTGGGCTCGGGACACTGGAGCGATCCGTCGGGCGTCGTCTCCGCCTCGCGCCAGGGCCGGTACTCCTCGGCGTTCCCGTGGCCGGAGTACACCTCCACCAGGTTCTGGCGCGGGTCGTCCTGAGCGCGGCTGAGCTGAAGCGCCCAGTCGGCGCCCGGCGGCGCGCTCCAGCCCCAGGCCGAGCCGTGGGGGATCACCAATGCGGCGTGGTCCCACTCGTTCAGCTTGGAGAAGAGATCGGCCGGTGTCTCCGCGACTTCGATGCAGTCGGTCGGGAGCGACCGCACCGGCACGTCCACTGGGCAGCGCTCCACGTCCCCGAGCTCAGCCCGGTAGCGGATCTGGTCCAAGCCACGCCGCCCGGCCACCAGCGGAAGTCCGAGCGCCTGCAGCGGACGCAGGCTGGCGCCGCCCAGGCCGAAGGTCGACGCGATGGGCCGGGCCGGGATGCGCTCGTCCTCCAGATCGCGCAGCACCACGTTCTTGTGGCCGTAGTGCTGCTGGGGGTCCGGCGACTTCTGGGTCCACTCCCAGCCCAGGTAGGCAACCAGGTCCGGGTTCGCCGGATCACCGGCCAGATCGTTGCACTGGCGGATCGACCCCAGCGTCTCCTGCCAGTGATCCGGCGAGAGGCTCTCCGCGTGGTCGTTGATGGAGAAGAAGTCGAGCGCGGAGCAGAAGCGCGCGAAGTCGCAGGCATCCGCGGGCGGGTAGGCGCCCGAGGCGTTGCCCAGCATGGGCAGGCTGAAGAGGAAGGCATCCGAGG
>CAMYOO010000436.1 GCA_947260035.1 uncultured delta proteobacterium | reverse complement strand
CCGCGGAGAGGCGGGCCGCCGTGGGCTCGAGCCCGCGCGGGGCGCTTCGCAGCGCAGCGCCGACCTGGTGGAGGCGACGCTCGGCGGGGCAGGGCAGGCTGTATGAGAGGGGCTTGGCTCTATCGACGCGAAGACCCGGGCCGCAGTCGTTGGCTGTTGGCGCCGCTGTGGCCGGTGTCTCTCGTCTACGGCGCGGCGGCTCGACTGAACCGCGCTCTCTACCGGCGCGGCTGGCGGCGCCGCAAGCAGCTCGCCTGCAAGGTGGTGAGTGTAGGTAGCCCCGTGGTGGGCGGGGCGGGCAAGACCCCCACCGCCGCGTGGCTGGCTCGCGAGCTGCATCGCCGCGGAACCAAGGTGGCTCTGGCTACGCGCGGCTACCGGCGTCGCGGTCGCGAGGCAGTGCATGTGGTGTCCGACGGCCGCCACGTGCGCGGAGACGTGGGGAGTGCCGGCGACGAGCCGCTGCTGCTGGCGGCGCACGCGCCCGGCGTTCCGGTCCTGGTGGGCCCCGACCGGGGCGTCGTGGGGCTGCGCGCCGTCTCCGCCTTCGGCGCGGACGTCGTCGTGCTGGACGACGGGTTCCAACACCACCGCCTGGCGCGGGACCTGGACCTGGTTGTGATCGACGGCGGTCTGGGGCTGGGCAATGGCTGCGTGCTGCCGCGGGGGCCGCTGCGGGAGCCCGCCCGCGCGCTGCGCCGCGCCGACGCGATCCTGGTGGTGGACGGGCCCTTGCCGGAAGAGGATGCCAGTCGGCTGGGCGAGCTCGCTCCCGAGGCGCCCCGCTTCGCAGCGCATCGCAACCCGGCAACCCTGCGGCCGCTGGCCGGTGGCGCCGGCGAACGCCCCTCCGGGCTCGACGCCTGCGATGTGGGGATGTTGACGGGGATCGCCAACCCGGAGTCGTTGCGGCGCAGCCTGGCATCCCTGGGCGCCCGCGTGGTGGCCGAGCGTTGCTTTCCGGATCACCACCACTACCGGCCCGCGGACGTCTCCGGCCTGGCGGAGCAGGCGCCGCTCTGGGTGACCACGGAGAAGGACGCGGTCAAGATCCTGCCGGCCTGGGTCGGCGACGCCGACGTGCGCGTCCTGACCATCGAGCTCCACGTCCTGGAAGCGGAGCGCCTGCTCGCCTGGGTCGAGTCCCGGCTGCGCTAGGCGTGCGCAGTCTCCGCCACCGGCTCATGTCTCGCGCATCACCACGGCCGAAGTCGGCTCGTGAATCACCACGCTCACCGCCTCCACCCTGCAGGGTCCGGGCGCGGGTAGCCCTGCCGGATCGAAGCGCATGCCGGACTAGCGGTAGTGCAGTCGGTGCAGGTGCAGACGCAGGCGTTCGCGGGGAAGGTGGCGCAACATCGCGTCGCCCAGGGCGCGGTCGTCACCCACGTAGGCCGCGAAGAAGCGGGCGCGCCCGGCGTCGCCCAGCCGGGACACGAGGCCGCGCTTGACCAGCGAGCGGTAGAGGCGCGCCAGCTCGGCCATGCGTCGGGCGGGAGACACCTCGCTTGCGCGGTCTGCGCGGTCCAAGTCGATCACCAGGCACTCGCAGCTCCCGGGGCCGCTGCGCAGCAGCAGGTTGCCCAGGTGGAGGTCGGCGTGCCGGCCACCGGCATCGTGGAAGCGGCGCACGGCCTGCCCCGCGGCCTCGGCGGCGCTGGCGATGGTCGCCTGGTCGGGCGTCCGCTCCAGAAAGTGGCGCGCGTTCTCGGTCTGTTCCTCCACACGGGTTCCCACCGCCGCCCTCCAGAGCGGACCCGCGCGCCGCACGCCTACCAGGAGCACCGGTTCGGGCACCGGAGCTCCGGCGGCGCGCAGCTCCGCGGTGACCGTCAGCTCGCGGCCCGGTCTGGCAAGGCCCAGCAGCGTCGATCCCAGCCCCCGACCCGGCAGGCCGCCGTGGAGCACCAGCCTCAGCAGCAGTCGCTCCCCCTGCGCGCCCAGGCGCAGGCGCGCCGTCGGCCCGCGTCCGCCCTCCCCGAGGCGCCCGGCCAGATGCCGTTCCAGGGCGTCCGGCTCCAGTAGCCCCAAAGCGTCCACGATGCCCTCGTGGCGCGGCGCCACCCAGACCTCGACGGGGCCCCGTTGCAGGCGTTGGAATCCCGGGGTGTCCCGGGGCACGAGTCAGCCCTCCCCGCGGCAGGCGCGATTCGGGAGCGAGATCGCCACCACCCCGCAGGTGGCGTTGGGGAGCCACAGTGCGATGACCGGCGGGGTGCTGGTCTCT
>CAMYOO010000435.1 GCA_947260035.1 uncultured delta proteobacterium | reverse complement strand
CCGCGGCGAGGGGGATGTCACCTCGGTGGATGGCGTCCGCTTGTCCCTACGCGACGGGCAGGACGAAGGAGTCGGAAAACATGCACTGCTATTTCAACGTGGCCCAAGACCTCTTCCTCGACAACTGCAGCACCAGTGCAGTTGACGGAGCTGAGCCCGGCATGTGCGGAGTGGGTGCCGCAGAGCCCCAGGGCATAGCCTCGGGCTTCGGAAGTGAGTACCGCTGCTCGAAGGTCTCGCTAGTGAAGACGGTCTCGAACCTGCTCTTCATTCCGGAGCTCTGCTACCCGGACTTGAACGGGCGGTAGACGGAGCTCCAGGGGTTTCGAACCCGGGCCCGGGCAGTGCTCAGCGCTGCCCGGGCCTTCTCATTGGCAGCGCGTCCAGCAGGCTGCGGCGCTCAGCCCAGGGCGAGAACCTCATCCATCCCGTCCTCCAGGCAGCCGGCGAACGCCTGAGCGTCGGGAATCGCGGCGCGGTCGCTGGTGATGCCCACTTGGACCGTGCCGTCGTAGCTGAACAGGGTGATGTTGGCGGCGGCGCCGGAGAGTGGCCCGAAGGGCAGCATCTCCAGGATGCGCGCGCCGGCCATCCAGACCGGGAAGGGCGGTCCGGGCACGTTGCTGGTCACGAAGTCCACGGTCTTCATCATGCCGCCGAACGCGCTGGTCACCGCAGCGTCGGGAAGTCGGCCCAGCGCACCGGCAATGACGTCGAGAGCCGGCAGCGAGGGCTCGGAGCGTTCGGCCGAGATGCGGCGGCGGATTTCCCGCATCCGCTCGAGCGGCGAGGAAACCTCCACCGGCACCGGGAAGCGCACCGGCGCGAACTGGTTGCCCGCCTTGCGGCCCTTCTCCCCGTGGCGGAGGTTGATCGGCATGCTCATGCGCAGCTCTGCGGGCACGACGCCGCCCTGTTCGTGGTAGAGGCGCATCCCGCCCGTCACGCCGGCGACGAAGGCGTCGTTCACGGTGCCGTTGACGGCCTTGCCGGCGTTCTTCAGGGCATTCAGCGGCCGGCCAAAGGCGTGTAGCCGTACGCGAGGCGAACGACCGGTCATGAGCGGGCTCAGGGGCTGCGAGGCCGGCGCCAGCAAGCGGCCGGCCGACGCGGCCACCTCGGCGGCGTCCTGGAGCGCCGAGCGCGGCCCTCGCACCAGCCGTGAGAGGCCCTGCATCACGGCTCCCGCCGCCGTGCGGCCCTGCTCCACCCGGCGGGCTGCCTGGTAGCGCAGAGCTTCCAGGGTCTCGTCCAGAGGGTGCCAGGGGTCGGGAGCCGGCGCGGGGGGTTCGCTCGGACCCGCCTCCGCGGCCCGCCCGGGCTCGGCCGAGCGCTCCACCAGTCCCGCGGTCATGCGCACCAGGCCGACCCCGTCGGACATGGCGTGGTGGATCTTCAGGATGACGCCGGCCCGGCCGCCCTCCAGGCCCTCTACCAGGGTCATCTCCCACAACGGGCGATCCCGATCGAAGGCCTGCATGGCGATGGGCTCGGCCAGTCGCAGCAGGTCCGCGCGTGTGCCCTTGCCCGGCGCGCCCACCCGGCGCAGGTGGTAGTCGAGCTCGAACTGGGTGTCTTCCTGCCAGCGGGGCGGGGCCACTCCCAGCGGGTCTTCCACCACGCGCTGGCGCAGCCGCGGGACGTGGCTTGCGGTCTCGCCGATCTTGGCCTGCAGGCGCTCGGAATCCGGCAGCCGGTCGAGCACCCAGGCGGCGACGATGGTGGAGCGGAGCAGGGGGTCGCGCTCGATGGTCCAGGCGAGCGCATCGCTGTCGCCCATGCGCTCTTCGTAGACGGTCTCGGCCACGGCCCGGGCCTCCGTTCCCCCGGAGCCCAGTCTACCGCGTCGAGTGGTGTTCAGCGCCGGCGGATTCGCAGGCGCTCGAGCCAGCCCTCGCGCGGCGGCGGGTCGTCGGCCAGGGTGATGCAGCGCGAGGCGTCGCGGACGCACTCCTCGATGGCCTGTACGGCGTCCGGCGCGGGCTCGTGGAAGCTGATGCCCATGCCCACGGGAAGGTTCGGGCGCAGCAGGTTGCCGGGTACGTTGGTGTAGATCACGCGGCCTTCGACCACGACGTCGCAGGCGGGCAGCACCAGCTCCAGCAGCACCCGCGCGCCGCGGGGCGACGGCCGCGGCGTCTCGACGAAGGCGCCGCCGCTGGAGAGGGTGTAGATCGTCGCAGCCTTGGCGAAGCGGCCCGACACGATCCGCGCGCGCCGCGCGATGG
>CAMYOO010000434.1 GCA_947260035.1 uncultured delta proteobacterium | reverse complement strand
TGCCGATGCGTTGGGCGCGCTCGCGCCAGCGCCGCGCGCCCTCCTCCAGGTCGCCGCGGCGGCGCTGCATGCGCCGCCCGTCTTCGCGCACCCGGGCCAGCTGCACCTTGGCGCGCGCGCGGGCCTCCTTGGCGTCGCGGATGGCCGCGCTCACCAGGGCATCGTGGTTCTCGATCTGCCTCACCATCGAGTCGATCCGCGAGGCGAAGCCGCTGGTCCAACGAAAGAACATGCTCATGGGGGAAGGTCCTCCGTGCCCGGCGTTGATTCGCCGGCTGGCAGGACACAAGAGCAGGAGACGTGCCAGCCGTGGGCGCGCGCCGGAAAAGCGCTGTGCTGGCGGGGAGCTGGGTGGCTCGGCGCGTGTTCGCGAGCCTCGCATCCGGCGTGGCTGCACCTGCATCCGATGCAGGCCGACGGGCAGGAAACGCCGTCGGCGCGCCGCAGAGCCTACGCCGGCTTCAGGCCGGCCAGCAGCTCGGCGTCGATCTTCGCCTTCACCGTGCGCCAGTCCAGACCCAGGCGGCGGGCGGCTTCTTCGTAGCTGCCGGTGAGGGCGTAGACGTGCGTGCAGTACTGGCGCAGCAGGTCGTCGGCGCTGAGGGCGCCCTCGCGCAGGGCGGCGGCCAGCGCGTCGTCGCCGCAGCGCGCGCGCAGGCCCGGCGGCGTGTACTCGCCGCGGATCAGCACGTTGCGCACGCACTGCTCCAGCTCGCGCACGTTGCCGGGCCAGGCGTAGCCGGGACCCAAGCCTTTTTCGACGAAGCGCACCACCTCGCGGGTGAGCGCCGGGCCGTCCTCCTCGCCCACGATGCGGCGGGCCAGCAGGGAGATCAGCCCGGGAAGCTGCTCCGGGGAGTCGGCGATCTGCTCGCGCAGGGTGGGCGTGCGAATCACGTCGGCGCAGAGCCGGTAGTAGAGGTCTTCGCGGAAGCGGCCGTCGGCGATCTCCCCGGGCAGGTCGCGGTTGGTGGCGGCGATGAGCTTCCCGGCAAAGGTGCGGTCTTGCGTCTCGCCCACGCGCTGGAAGCAGCGCGCCTGCAGCACGCGCAGGAGCTTCACCTGGATGGGCGCCTCGAGCTCGCCGATCTCGTCGAGGAAGACGCTGCCCGGAGGCGAGCAGCTCTCGAGCCAGCCTTCGCGGTCTTGCAGCGCGCCGGTGAACGATCCCCGACGGTGGCCGAACAGCTCGGACTCGATCAGCGTGGCCGAGAGCGCAGACACGTTGACCGCGTGGAAGGACTCGCTTGGGCTCGCCTCGAACGACGCCGACTTTTCCCGGAAGGGTATGTAGCGCGCCAGGCCCACGGCGCGCGCCACCAGCTCCTTGCCCGTGCCCGACTCGCCCAGGATCAGCGTAGTCACGTCACCCATGCGCGTATACAGCGCGCGCGCGTAGCGCTCGCTGTCGTGGGTGAAGATCGACTGCCAGACCCCGGCGCGCAGCTGGGCCGCGGGGAGCGAGCCGCCCTGGATGCCGCGGAAGGTGCCCTCGAACGCGCGGCGGATCTGGTAGCCCCAGGCGAACAGGTGCGCCGGCTCCACCAGCGCGGGCAGGCGCACGTCGGGGATGTGGAGGAAGTGTTTGAAGTCGTCGCGGAAGCGCGCGTAGCCTGACACTCGGCCGGTGGCGGACTCGCCGCGCGCATCGCTGGCGATCAGCGGGCCGAAGACGCCGAGGCAGCGGTAGTAGAGCAGGTAGAAGATCAGGCCGCGGTAGGCGCGCAGGTCGCCGGCCGAGGCGCGGGCGCCGCCCGCCAGCCGCCCGCGCAGCTGCGGCGCCAGGTGCTCGGCCAGCACGCCCAGCCGCTCCACGTTGGGGTTGGCGTTCTCGATGTCCGTGCCCTCGTGCCAGACCCGGCTCACGGGGGTGAAGGCGTCGCCCAGGGCCACGCGCTCGTGCTCCACCCGCTCGGGCAGGAAGGGGTTTCCCGTGGCCAGCTCGGCCAGGGCGCGCACTACGGCGCGCTCGGAATCGGAGAGAAACTCGCTCATGACACCTCCTGCATCGAACGTACGACGGCCGACATTGAGTGTATCGGGATGGGTGCCGGGAGAGGCAGCAACTAGGAGGCAAAAATCCCCATAAATGGCTGTTTTAATATCGATTTCTCCGAATCCAAGGATTTCGGCACGACTCCTGCTCTATCCAAGGCCGAAGGGAGCGGGAAGCATGAAGAGCGATGCCGAGCGCGTGACCCGTCTGGCGCGGGAGCGGGCCGCCCAGCTGGAGGCTGCGGCCGCCGGC
>CAMYOO010000433.1 GCA_947260035.1 uncultured delta proteobacterium | reverse complement strand
TCGGGCGAATCGAGCGCCTCGGCCGCCTCGCGCAGCTGTTCCTCCGCTTCCTCTGCCTCATCATCGGCCAGCAGCCGGTCGGACAGCTGCTGCCTCAGGCGCAGGTTGACGGGGTCGGCCTCCACGGCTCGTCGCAGGACGGCCATGGCCTGCTCCGGCCGCTCCAGGTCGTCGTAGAGCTCCACCGCCCTCGCCACCGAGCCGGCATTGGCCGGGTTCGGCTCCAGGCAGCGCTCGATCTGCTGTCCGGCCCGCTCGGCATCTTCGCGACTCTCGGTGTAAAATCGCGCCACCTCGAAGCACGCTTGCGTCGCCGTCTGGGGGTCGACGAGCCCGGCGCTGCGCTCGAACTCGGCGTAGGCCAGCTCTGCCTCGTCGAGCCGCCCGAGTTCGGCGAGGGCAGCGGCGCGAAGCCCCTGGTAGCGATCGGGGTTCAGTCCCACCAGGAGTTCGGCGTCGGCCAGGGCCTGCTCGGGCTGGGCGCCCGCCAGCGCGGCCTGGGCGCGGATCGCGAGCGCGCCCTCGTGGGCGGGCTCGATCTCGAGTGCCCGGCTCGCCGCGGCGTAGGCCTCCTCGTGCTGGTTCTGCTGCAGCAGGGTGGAAGCGATCGCCAGGCCCGCGGGAACGCCGAATGCTTCGGAGGCAGCCGCCTTGTGCAGGGGCCAGACCGCGCGGCTCGGCTGTCCCGTGCGCAGCAGTGCCATGCCGAGCCTGTAGTTGGCTTCCGCGTGGTCGGGGTCCTCGGCGACGAGCTCGCGCAGCGGCTCAACGGTCTCGGCATATAGACCGGCGTCCTGGAGCACGCGGATCTCCTCGAGGCGGGCCTCGGGCGAGCCGCTACAGGCGCCCAGCGCGAGAAGCGCCGCGAGCGAAGCAAGCACGAGAAAGGCAGGCAGGGGGAACCGCCCTCGCGACGAGCGCAGCGCAGCAGGTGACATCAGCGAAGCGGCCTCCGGGGTTCTGGCAAAGCACGGCAGCATAGACGAGCCGGCTCGGGCAGCCAAGCGTCCCACGGGCCGGATTGGATCCCTGGCTCGGTAAGCGGCGGCAGAGGAAAAACCAGCAGCGGGCCCGGCGACCGTGGCACTCCGGCCCCCCGGGTGTCCTGCAGCAATCGGGCTCCCGGGGGGGCCGGGTGGCGACCGAGTGGTGACGAGGAAAAGGTCTCAAGATGAACGCTTCCGCGGACGAGGAAAAAGTATTCCCATTTGGGAAGGGAAATGCCGTTCCCAGCCGTTCCGCCCCCAGGGGACTTGCTGGGCGCTCGTCCGAAAACCCTATTTTTCCTGGATGCTTATGTGCTTGGAGGGAGGGAGAGCGAGATTGGCATCTGTATTGCAATCTCTCCAGCCGGGGCCAATGCTGACCGGAGTTGGACACACATAACCTCTGAACCGCCCACCAACTTCATGGACCCCGGAGTGGTGGTCGGGTCCCTGCCAAGAGCAGGGTCAGAGGCTGTAGAAAGATTGGCCCGCCTGCGTTAGAGGCGGAGCCCAAAAGAGGAGAAGGATAGATGCGATCTATGTTGAAGAGCTTAGTGGCAGCCGGGTTCGTGCTCGGTTTGGTCACTTCTACCAGTCAGGCGGCGCCGTTCACAGGAAACGTCAGCTTTGCGCTGTCCACGCTGCCGAATATCGTGGCGTCCGGTAGTGGAACGGCCGCTTCTTGCGGCGCCTGCGGCGATCTCACGATCGCGCCGGCATCCTGGGGATCGGCGATGACTCTCATCACCCTGTCCCCGACTGCGGCGGCGCCCCTGTCGGCGCTCAGCGGCACCCTCGTGAATCCGGCGTGCACCTTCAACGGCACGGGCGGTAACGGTGGCGGGGTCGGCGGAGCGTGCGGACTGGGCGGTACCATCAACGCACTGGTGAACGGCAACCCGTTCCTGGTCGTGCCGCTCGCCATCCTCGGCAATAACGGTCGCCTGACCTTCGGCCCCTACGGGAGCTATATCGACGGGCAGGCATGGACCACGGGCACCGCTACCGCCACCATCAACGGCGTCGCGGTCGCCGGGGGCACGATGGTGGGCTACGACAACCGCACGATCGGCGGCAACGGCACGATTCAGCTGGTGGCTCCGGGCGGCCTGATGAGCACGCTCGGCGGCCCCTTCCCGCTCTTGGTATCGATGACGATTACCATCCCCGAGCCGGGCACCCTGCTGCTGCTCGGATCGGGCGTGGTCGGTCTCGCGGTGCTGGGCCACCGGCGCCGCCGGCAGGCCTGACGGCTCGAAGCCA
>CAMYOO010000432.1 GCA_947260035.1 uncultured delta proteobacterium | reverse complement strand
ATCTTCGGCACCGTGGAGGCCGGCATCGGCTGGGTGCCCTGGGCGCTGTCCGCCATGGACGAAGCCTACCTGAAGCATCACATGTGGCGACGACCCAAGCTGGACCGGCTGCCCAGCGAGTACTTCAAGACGAACGGCTTCGCTACCTTCCAGGAAGACAAGCCGGGGCTCGATCTCGCCCGCGAGCACGGCCTGACGGATAACTTCATGTGGGCCAATGATTACCCCCATCACGAAGGCACCTGGCCGCACTCGGCGGAGGCAATCGAGCGCACCATGCAGAACCTCGACGATGGGGAACGTGCGCGAATTCTCGGGCTGAACGCGGCCCGCGTATTCCGCTTCGAAATCCCCGAGCGCTACCGTGACCATGCGGATGCCCGAGCCGCAGCCAACGAGATAGTAAGCCGCTGAGGCGCAGGTCGCTGACAGTGGAAAGGACGCTAAGAGGCAGATCGGCGGTGGCCGGCACAGGGCAAACCACCTATTACAAGCACGGTCAGTCACCCCACGCCGAAAGCCGCCTTACCCTGGAGGCGATTCTCAGCGCCTGCGCCGACGCCGACATTGCGCCCGAGGAGATAGACGGTTTCTCCTCCTACAGCAACGACCGCAACGACGGTCCCCGCATGGCGGCAGCGCTGGGTTGCCGAGAGCTGCGCTTCTCCAACATGTTCTGGGGCGGCGGCGGCGGCGGCGCGGCAGGTGCGATTCAGAACGCGGCGGCAGCCATCGCCGGCGGCCTGGCCGATTGCGTGGTCGCGTACCGGGGTCTGGCGCAGGGCCAGTTCGGCAGGTTCGGCCGCGGCGCAGAGGTGCGCCAGGTTTCCGGAGAGGCGGCTCACACCACCCCGTTCGGGCTCATGTCAGCGGCGCAGATGTTCGCCATGAAGGCCATGCGCTTCATGCACGATCACAACGTGGACCGGTCTGCTTTGCGCGCCATCGCCCTGGCCTCTTACCAGCATGCCCAGACCAACCCGCTGGCCATCATGAACGGCCGCCCGCTGACGCCGGAAAAATACGACGACTCCCGCTGGATCGTGGAACCGTTCCGGCTGTTCGATTGCTGCCAGGAAAACGACGGCGCCGCAGCCATCATTCTGGTATCGGCAGAGCGCGCGAAGGACCTTCCCCATCCACCCTGCTACGTTCTCGGCGCGACCAGCGGCGGCCACTACCGGGCCGGCGCGCCCGTCCACAACACGCCCGACTACGCCAGCTCTCATTTCAAAACCGTCGCCCGGCGCCTATACGACATGGCCGGAATCGAACCGGGAGACGTGGACGTGCTGCAGTCCTACGAAAACTTCACCGGCGGCGTGCTCATGGCCATCGTAGAGCACGGTTTCTGCGAGCCCGACCAGGTCAACGACTTCTTCGACGTCGACAACTTCCTGGCGCCGTCGGGGCGGCTGCCGCTCAACACCAGCGGCGGCAACCTGGCCGAATGCTACATGCACGGCCTGGGCCTCACCATCGAGGCCATCCGGCAGATCCGGGGTGATTCGCCCAACGCGGTTCCCGGGGCCGATGTGTCGATGATGATTGCGGGCCCCATGGTGACGCCCGTCAGCAGCTGCGTCTTCGGCTCGCAGGCGACTCTGTGAGCGCCACGCTGTGAGCGCCACGCTGTGAGCGCCACGCTGTGAGCGAATCGTCGCCACCTTATTTGCAGCCCGGGCTGCCCGCGCCCCGACCGGCCAGGGACGGGCTGGACGCGCCGTTCTGGTCAGCGCTGCGCGAAGAGCGGCTGGTGCTGCAGCGCTGTGGCGCCTGCCAAAGATGGCAATGGGGCCCGGAATGGATCTGCCACCGCTGCCACAGTTTCGACATCAGCTACCAGGCTGTGGAGCCGGTTGGACGGATATTCAGCTTCGAGCGGGTCTGGCATCCGGTGCATCGAGCGCTGGTGGACCAGGGGCCCTATATCGTCGTTCTGGTGGAGGTGCCGCGGCGGCTGCGCGAAGGTCTCGTAGGGGTTGCAGCGTATGACGACCCGGTCTTCCCTCTTCGCCATCGCCTCCACGAAGGGGCGAGCATCTTCGCCCAGAGGCGTCCCCGACATGCGACCGGCCACCGCCATCATCACGTCCACGACGAGTCCCGGATCGTCGTCCACGCGTGCGTCGCAGTAGACCTGTAGATAGGCGAACGGCCACCGCTCATCGAGCACGCAGAGGCTGACCTTTTTGTCGCGCGCCGCCGCGTTCGCCTTCGCGCGCCCCCGCATCGTGGAGACCAGCAGCTCATC
>CAMYOO010000431.1 GCA_947260035.1 uncultured delta proteobacterium | reverse complement strand
CACGGTCACGCGGCGCTGGCCCCGGGTCGCATGGCGCACGGTGTCCTGCTCGCGGTGCGTGGAGGCCAGGGCCTTCGCGTGGTCGCGGTGGGCGAGGGGAGGTCGCGGCCGGCGGGAGCGGTCTACCTGCACGACCACCTACACAGCGAGGTCGAGCTGGACCCCGACGTGCCCACCGGCGACTGGAAGGCCAAGTTGGAGCTGGCGGGGTTGCCGGACGGGCCCTCGGTCCGCATCGAGGCCTACGCGGTGGATGCCGAGCGCATGCGACTGCACCGTCTTCCCCAGGACATCCGGGTGTCTCGGGGTCCCACACCGCGAGTCGAGCTGGTCCCCGCGCGCTAGGCGCCGAATCCCGGCCCCTGTGCAGCGGCCGGGAGCGCTACCGTTGGCCTCTCGTGTCGAGGAGTGAGCCGCACGCACCTGCCACTGCGCCGTCCCCGGGGATCGGGGCTGCCGGGCGCCGTGTTCTGTGGCTGCTGGCCTTCGCACCGGCGCTGGCCTGCGCCGTGCTGGTTGCGCAGCACGCCGTAGACGTCCCGCTGGGCGCGGACTGGGCGCGCGCCGACCTGCTCGAGGGCGGGCGGGCCGCAAGCGCAGGCTCGGGTCTGCGCGGCGCGATCCCCAGGCTGCTGGCGCTGGTGAATCTGCGCTTCTTCGGCAACGACCTTCGCGTGGAGATGGCGCTGGCCTGGCTTCTGGTGGGGGTCACGGCGCTTTGCGTGCACGGCCTCCTGCGCAGGAGCCTGGGTCGTGGCGCTGCGCTCTACGGAGTCACCTTCCTCGCCAACCTGCTGCTCTTCTCGCCGCTTCAGTGGGAGAACCTGCTCTGGGCCGACCGGGCCTCGTTCTTCCTGCCGACGGCCGCGCTGTGCGCAGGTCTGCTGGCGATCGGGCGGCGGGGCTCCGGCTCGCGTGACGTCGCGGCGTACGCAGGGCTCGCGGCGTTGGTGGCGGGCTTGTGGCTGGCGGCGACGCGCGTCGACGGCGCGCCGGGAACCGCGGGTGGCGGCCTGCTGGAGGTGGTGCGTTCCTGCTTCACGCTCCTCGGAAGCGGCTTCTCCCGCACGGCGCTGGTTCCGCCCGGTGCGCTGGCGCCGGGGCTCGGCGCGGCGCTCACCGCGCTCTTCGTCGCGCTGGCGGCATGGCCTCCATCGCACTGGGGCGATGGAGCGCGCCGTCCACTGCGTCTTCCCTGGGTGATCTTCGGCGGCTACGCGCTTCTGTTGGCCCTGGCGTGTGCCTCCGGTGGCGGTGATTCCGACGTCTCGCTCCTTCCCCGCTACACGAGCGTCTCGTTGTACCTGTGCCTCGCCACGCTGCCTCTGGCGGTTCTGGCGTTCGAGGCGCTGCGGGAACGCGTGACCGCAGCGCGGCCCCTCCTGCACGGCGCCCTCCAGTGGGCGCCCGCCTTCGCCGCCGGCGTGCTTCTGGTCGCCGCAGGCCTGGGCTGGCTGGTGGGCGCGCAAGGCATGGCCGAGTGGAAGTCGGCGCGGCTGCAGGCGCGAACGTCGCTGGTCTTCCTGGACCGCTTCGAGCCCCGGCACGCGGAACGGCTGGGGCTTTCGCCTTCGGAGCTGCGCCGCGTCGTGGGCATCCTCGACGCTCACGGCTACCGGGGCGCATCCGTGACCCACGGCGACGGGATCGAGCCGTACTCCACGGGCGAGCCGTTGCCTGCCGAGGCAGGTCGCGTCGAGTCGGCCTGGTTCGACGAGGGGCGGGTCGTGCTGGGCGGGTACGCCTGGCTTCCCGGCCAGGGAAGACGTGCCGACGGCGTCGTGTTTACTGCACGCCTGGCGGAGGGCGCGCGTCGCGTGGTCTTCGTGGCCGAGCTCGCGGGCCTGCTGCTGCCGCCGATCCCCGAGCACGATCACATCTACAACGACGCTCGGATTCCCGGAGTCGACGAGCGCACGGCGTGGGGCGCGGAGATCCCAGCGGAAGCGCTTCCCGCTGCGCCCCGCGTGGTGGTGGAGGCGTTCGCCGTGGACAGTGAGGCGATTCGCCTGCACCGACTGTCGGGCGCAGTGGTGGTGCATGCCGGCGTGGACGGCCGGCGGGCAGAGCTGCGGAGCGACGGCACACCGTGAAGCGCGGAGTCCGAGTCGCGCTCCTGCTGATGGCCTTCTCGCCGGTGCTGCTGTCGGCGCTGATCGTCGCGCATCACGCCGTCGAGGTTCCCATCTGGGACGACCTCGAGCGGGCCACCCTGCTGCAGCGCTGGCACGAGGGAACCCTGGATTGGCGCTACGTCTACTCGCCC
>CAMYOO010000430.1 GCA_947260035.1 uncultured delta proteobacterium | reverse complement strand
TTCTGCGTGATCCGAATGGGCAAGCCCAGGGACTTCTCGCCGGCTTCGATCCAGTCGTCGCTGGGGCCTGCCCGGAAGGATCTGCCGAAGCCGGCCGCCGTCGCGTCTTCGGCGTCGAAGCCGAATCCCGAGGGACCCGTGAAGTAGAGCTCGCTGATATCGCCGATGGTGAGCGCACCCGCCGCCGGGGTCAGCAGCAGGGCGAGGGCCAAGCCGGCAAACGGGGCCATTGCGGTCGAGAAGCGTTGAGACATCGGGCTTTGGGCTCTCCACATGGGACCCCGCCGCCCGGACACACCTGGCCCGGGCGGAACGAGCCCCCTGCCTATGTGGACGCGAGGGTTGTCTGCGTAGTACACGGTGTCACTCTTTCCCCCAAGGGGACGCAGATCGTAGCACCTCGATCCGCTCCACGGGCCGGGAGGAGGCGCCGGCCTCCCAGGCGCTGCCGGGCGGCGGCGCTTCGTCGTTCACCGCGGGCTGCAGGGTCCGGGCAGAGCGGATCCAAGCCGCGACCCTGCGGGAGCCGGAGTGGCACTGCGGACTCAGGTTCCGCAGGGCGGCGCCCAGCCCGTGGGCGTCGGCCGCGACCAGGTCGCGAAGGGTGCGGACGCCGACTTGCTGAAGCAGGGCGGCGGTGGGCATATCGATCCCGGCCACGCGGCAGAGGTCCGCACCATGGGCCCAGTCCAGGAGCTGGGCCTCGGGGATGCGGGTGTGGATGGCCAGCTGTGTGCGGCCCTCCGGCGTGCGCACGATGCGCAGGAGCCAATCCAGATCCAGCACCCAGGCCCCGTGCAGACGCCGGGCGTTCTCGCGTCCGGTCAGGGCCGCAAGCGGCGTGGAGTTGGAAAAGGGCATGCCATCCATTGGGTTGCAGTAAGTGCTGCGTCTGTTGCAGACAGCGTGTCTCACGCGAGATCTCGCTTGACGAAATAGCGAAAAAAAGACGAAAATAACGGCTGCCATGCCTCCCCCCGGCTCCGGATCCGCCCGACTCGCCTCGGTGGAGTCCCTGCTGCGCGACCTCGGCCCCCGCCTGCGTCGGGCCGAGTCGCCGCTGGAGGCCCCGCGTCGTTGGCCCACGGGTCTGGCGGAGCTGGACCGGCTCCTGGGCGGCGGCTTCCCCGCCGGCCGGATCGGCGAAATCGCCGGGCCGGCATCCTCGGGGCGAACCTCCCTGCTGCTGCGCCTGCTGGCGGCCACCACGGCGGGAGGCGAGAGCGTGGCACTGGTGGACGGAGCCAACGCCTTCGACCCCGTCTCGGCCAGCGGAGCGGGGGTCGATCTGGACCGCACCTTGTGGGCCCGGCCGCCCGCTCTCGCCGAGGCGCTGCGCGCCGTGGAGATCCTTCTGCGTGCCGGCGGCTTCGCCCTGGTGACCTTGGACCTGACGGCGCGCATCCCGCGGCTGCCGCCGACCGCGCACTGGCTGCGGCTGGTGCGCGCGGCGGCGGCCAGCCGCACGGCCCTGGTGGTGCTGACGTCGAATGTGCGGCTGGTGGGAACCTGCGCCGATCTGGCCCTGGAGCTGCACCCCCTGCGACCGCGCTTCCGCGGAACGCCGGCGCTTCTCGACGGCGCCGAGGTGGAGGCCGCCCTGGTCCGGCACCGCGGCGGACCCGAGGGCGCCGTGCGCCTGCGCCTGCATCCCGCGCCGCCCTGAGATGCGCACCGCGTGCCTGCTGGTTCCCGACCTCCCGCTGGCGGCGGAGCTGCGCGCGCACCCGGCCTTGGCGGGGCGCCCGCTGGCGGTCGCCGCCGGCCCGGCGCCGCGCGCCGAGCTGGTTGCGGTCTCGCCCGAAGCCGCCCGACGCGGCATCCGAGCCGGGCTCTCGGTCGCCCAGGGCCGCGCCGCCTGCGCCGACCTGGCGGTGCACGTGGCCTCGCCGGCCCTGGAGCGCGCGGCACGCGAGGCCTTGCTGGACGCGGCGCTCTCCGTCTCTCCGCGTGCGCTGAGCCTCCCGCCGAGCGGCGGCGTCTTCGCGCCCGAGGCGGCGGTGCTCGTCGACGCTGCGGGGACCCGGACGCTGTTCGCCTCGGAGGCCGGCTTCGCCGGCGCCCTGGCCGAGCGAGCCCGGTGCCTGGGCTTGCGAGGCAGCGTGGGCGTGGCTGCCTCGTGCGCGTGGTTCCCGACGGGGCGGAGGCCGCCTTCCTCGCCCCCCTGCCCTTCGACCTGCTGGACCCCGACGACGCCCTGATCGCCGCCCTGACCCGCTTCGGCATGCGGCGCATCGGCGACCTGGCGCGCCTGCCGCGGCGCTCCCTGGCCACGCGGCTGGGGCCCGAAGCCCTGCACCTGGCCGACCTGGCGCGCGGCTGCGGCAGCGACCTGCCGCTGCCGCAGCCCGATTCGCGGCGCGTCGAGGAGGCCGTGGACCTGGAGCATCCGATCGACCGCCTGGAGCCCCTGGGCTTCGTGATGCGGGGGATGCTCTCGCGTCTGGCCGCCCGGCTCGAGGTCCGCGGGCTGGCCTGCGGCGATCTGGACCTGGAGCTGATCCTGGAGGGCGGAGAGCGCGATGCCCGGCGCGTGGGCGTGGCCGCACCCACCGGCGACGTGCGGGTCCTGGTGCGCCTGGTCGGACTGGCCCTGGAGACCCACCCGCCCGGCGCAGCGGTGGAGGCGCTCTCTCTCGCCTGCGAAGGCCGGCCGGCCCGCCGCGACCAGCTGGATCTCTTCCGCCCCGCAGGCCCCGCACCCGCCGTGCTGGACCGCACCCTGGCCGAGCTGGAGGCGCTGTGCGGCGACGGGCGCATCGGCGCGCCCCGTCCGGCCGACGACCATCACCCCGACGCGCTCCGCGTCGAGCCCTTCGCGCCCCGCAGCGATGCCGCGAGCGTGGAGCCCGGCCCGACGCCCACCCTGGCGCTGCGCGCGCTGCGCCCCCCCGTCCCCGCCCGCGTGCGGCTGAGGGGCGGACACCCCGCCCAGGTGGAGAGCGTCGTCGCCCGCGGCGAAGTGCTCTCCAGCGCGGGACCCTGGCGAACCAGCGGCGGCTGGTGGTCGCCCGAAAGCCCCTCCGACAACCCCTCTGGAAACCCCTCTCGAAACCCTTCTCGAAACCCCTCTCGAAACCCGGAAGGCCGCTTCTCCGTGGATCACTACGACGTGCAGATCTCCGACGGCAGCGTCGCACGGCTGCGCCACGACCGACTGCGCCACATCTGGAGCGTGGACGCCCTGTACGACTGACACACGCTTGACCCCTGTTCAGCCGGGGGCTACCCACAAACCGCCATACTGGGAGGGAAAACGGGCATGACCCGACGCCAGCGTCGCATCTCACACGATCCGCGGGTCCAGTTCTTCCGCGGCTTCCTGAAGAGCCCCAAGGAAGTCGGCTCGATCATCCCCAGCTCGCGCTTCCTGGAGCGCCGCATCGTGCGCAGCGCCGGCATCGGGGAAGCGCGCACGATCGTGGAGCTGGGCCCCGGCACGGGCGGCACCACACGCGCCCTGCTGCGCGCCATGCGGCCCGACGCCACGCTGCTGGCCATCGAGATCAA
>CAMYOO010000429.1:2300-5652 GCA_947260035.1 uncultured delta proteobacterium | reverse complement strand
GTATCCTGCGCCCGTGACCGCCGCCCTCGACCGCGTGCTGGTGACCGGCGGTGCCGGCTTCATCGGCTGCAACTTCGTGCGCCACCTGCTGGCCTCCAGTAGTACGCAGGTGGTGGTCCTCGACAAGCTGACCTACGCGGGCAACCTGGCCAGCCTGGCCGACGTGGCCGAGAGCCCGCGCTTCCAGTTCGTGCGCGGCGACATCGCCGACCGGGACACGGTGGACTCCGTCATCAGCGCCCAGCGGCCCTCGGCCGTGGTCAACTTCGCCGCCGAGTCCCACGTGGACCGCTCCATCGACGGCCCCGCCGCCTTCCTGCGCACCAACGTGACCGGCGTCTTCGAGCTGCTGGAGTCCGCGCGCGCCCACCTGGAGTCGCTCTCCGCCGACGCCCGCCAGGCGTTCCGCTTCCTTCACGTCTCCACCGACGAGGTCTTCGGCAGCCTGGGCGAGTCCGGCGCCTTCACCGAGACCACGCCCTACGCCCCTCGTAGCCCCTACTCGGCGACCAAGGCCGGTGCGGATCACCTGGTGCGGGCCTGGCACGACACCTTCGGCCTGCCGGTGCTGGTGACGAACTGCTCCAACAACTACGGGCCGTACCAGTACCCGGAAAAGCTGATTCCGCTGATGATCCTCAATGCCATCGAGGGCAAGCCCCTGCCGATCTACGGCGACGGGCTCAACGTACGCGACTGGCTCTTCGTCGAGGACCACTGCTCCGCGCTGAGGACGGTGCTGGAGCGAGGCCGCCCCGGGCGCAGCTACAACGTGGGTGGGAACTGCGAACGGACGAACCTGCAGCTGATCGACGCGCTGTGCGAAGCTCTGGAGGCGGAGCTGCCCGCCGCCCGCAACGCAGCCCTCGCCGCCGCCGGGGTGGAGCGCTACGCCGAGCTGAAGAGCTTCGTAGAGGATCGGCCGGGGCACGATCGGCGCTACGCCATCGACGCCACGCGTATTCGCGACGAGCTGGGCTGGGAGCCGGCGCGCGACCTGGAGTCCGGGCTGCGCGCCACGGTGCGCTGGTACCTGGACCACCGCGGCTGGTGCCGGGACGTAGAGTCGGGGGCCTACGGCCGCGAACGCCTGGGCCTGCGGCGCGGCGACGCAGGCGGCTAGGGCCTAGGGCGCTTCCAGCTCCAGGGCAAGCGCGCTGTCCAAGCAGCCCGCGCAGATGCCGTGGCTGAGCTCCTGGCCGGCTTCTGCGGCGCTCTCGCCGGCCCCACACCACGCACACACCGTCGGCATCGCGTCTCCACGAGCGCATGTCCCGAAGTCGGGACGTCCCACACCCGGGACCGGAAGCCCCCTTCCGGACCGGCCGCGCGGGACGCGCGCCCTGCTGCCTCAGGAGATCGGCCAACGGCCGTGGGGCTTTAGCCCGCCCGCTGCCCGCCCAGGAGCCCGCGCTCGCACCGCAGCCCATCTGCAAGCTGCCGGGGCGCTTCCGCCGCGCTGCCGGCGGCGATCCCGCAGCGGGGATCTCCGGGCCCCGACAGGAAAGCCCGGGCTGATCGTAACTATCTGAATTTACTCACCCTTCCAAGGCCCGAAAGCTGGCACGCCGCTTGATAAGGAAAAGCACATCGGAAGCCGGATCTGCGCCGGGAGAGGTGTCTTGCAGCACACGGTTCTGTTCGTCGACGACGAGATCAACATCCTCAAGGCCATCCAGCGCCTGCTGCGCAACGAGCCCCTTCAGGTGCTCACCGCCTCTCGGGCGCATGAGGCCCTGGACCTGCTGTCCCAGCACGCCTGTCAGGTGGTGGTGACCGACCAGCGCATGCCCGAGATGAGCGGCGTGGACCTGCTGTCCTCGGTGCGCGAGCGCCATCCGGACATCGTGCGCATGATGCTCACCGGCTACACGGAGATGACCATCGCCGTCGATGCCATCAACCGGGGCGAGATCTTCCGCCTGATCACCAAGCCCTGGAACGACGAAGAGCTCAAGGCCACCATCCGCCAGGCCTGCGATCACCACGACCTGAAGCAGGAGATCCGCCGCCTCAACCAGGTCACCCGCGAGCAGAACTTCAAGCTCCAGGACATGAACCGGAACCTGGAGGGCAAGGTCCGCGAGCGAACCAAGCAGCTCGCCGAAAAACACCAGGAGCTGCGGACCGCCTACGTCGAGACCATCAAGGCCCTCGCCGAGGCCGTGGACGCGAAGGACTCCTACACGCGCGGCCACTCGGAGCGCGTCGGAGTCTACGCCTCGAAGATCGCGCGCGAGATGGGCTTCCCCAAGGAGTTCATCGAGCGTGTCTACATCGCCGGCGTCCTGCACGACGTGGGCAAGATCGGCGTTCGCGACTCGGTCATCACCAAGCCGGACCGGCTGACTCCCGAGGAGTACGCCGAGATCATGGAGCACCCAGGGGTGGGCGCGAAGATCCTCGAGCCGGTCTCCTTCCTGGCGGACATCGTGCCCTGCGTACGCCACCATCACGAGTGGTTCGACGGATCGAGCCGGGGCTACCCGCACCGGCTGCGGGGCGAGCAGATCCCCTTGCCCTCGCGGATCATCCTGGTGGCGGACACTCTCGAGGCCATGACCAGCGACCGCCCCTACCGCAAGGCCATGTCCCTGGAACAGGTGCTGCGCGAGCTGACCAAGTACTCGGGCAGCCAGTTCGACCCCGTCTGCGTCGACGCCATGATGCGGCTCCTCGACGTGGAGGCGGAAGGCTTCATCCGCAAGGATCAGAAGTTCGACATCTACGCGTTCATCGAGGGCTGAGCATGGCCGGCCGGCGCCGACCCCAGGACGCGCGCGAGGGGATCCAGCTGGGTCTGGAGGCCGATGCCTCCTTGCGCGGCAACCCGCGGCTGCTGACCCACCCCGCCCTGCTGGGCCAGCTTCACGCCCAGCTGAACGAAGCCCTGGGGGCCGACGACGCGCGGCTGGCCCTGCTCCAGGCCGGGTTCCTGGCGGGACTACGCGACGGCCGGGCCGTTGCCGGTGCCGTTTTCGGCAGCCACGGCGAGACCGCCGCAGGACCGCGCCTGGGCTTCGACCTTCGCCCTCACTCCGGGCCCGGCCTGGACCTGCTCGGCACCTGGTCGGAGGCCCGCGAGGCCGAAGGCCACGTCTCGCAGCTGGGCTCCAGCCGCGAGCCCGTCTGCAGCGTGACCACGGGCTACACGGCGGGCTGGCTCTCCGAGCTGCTGGACGAGGACGTGATCGTCGTGGAAACGGCCTGCGCCGCCTCGGGCGCTCCCGCCTGCACGTTCCGGGTCCGGCCCGCAGAGGCCTGGAACGATCGTGAGCCGGGCGTGGCCGAGGTGCTGGCCGCCCTGGACTTCGACACGCTCCACGCCAGCCTCGAGGGCTCGGACACCCCG
>CAMYOO010000429.1:0-2293 GCA_947260035.1 uncultured delta proteobacterium | reverse complement strand
CGACAGGTCTCGGTGGTGGTCGTGGACCTGGGCGGAACGCTGGTGGACGCGGGGGTGGGCGCCCTGGGCCTGGAGAAGCTGCTGGACGCCATCGAGCGCTGGGGCGCCGATGCCGTCCTGGCGGGAGTCTCACCGGCCTCGGAGCCGGTGCTCTCCCAGCTGCGCGACCGGCACCTGCTGCTGCATCACGAGCTGCCCCAGGCCATCGCCGCGGCCTTCCAGATCGCCGGCGCCCAGCAACGCGTCTACTGACGCCCCCTCAAGAGGCTTCCGCAATCTCCCGAAACGGATCGATGATGGCCGAGATTCCTCAGGAGGGGGAGCTCTCGCGTCTGCCCGTGGCGCGCTTGCTGCTGGATCTGCGGCGACAGCGCTACGAGGGCGCGCTGCGGCTCGCGATGGAGCGCACGGAGAAGTGCATCCGGCTCCAGGGCGGCGTGCCGATCTTCGCCGAATCGAACCTGCCCAGCGAGAGCCTGGGCGTACAGCTCCTCGACGACGGCGCGATCAGCCGGGAGCAGCACGCGCAGGTCTCCCAGCGAGTGCAGGAGCGCGGCGTCAAGGAAGGAAGCGCCCTGCTCGACCTGGGCGTTCTGTCGCCCAAGCAGATCTTCCAGGCCCTGAAGGATCAGGTGCGACGTCGCATCATGAGCTGCTTCGCGTGGACCGAGGGGACCTGGGCCCTGGAGCCGGGAGAGCCCCTGCCGGAGGACGCCCAGGCCTTCCGCACCGAACCCGTGGGTCTGGTCTTCGAGGGGCTGGCCCGGCACTGGGGACCGGAACGCCTGCTGGCCGAGCTGACGCCTCACCTGGACCGGATCGCCGAGCCACAGGCCGCCTTCGAGAAGCTCAGCGCGCGCCTCCGTGATGACGTGGACGCCCGGACCCTGTGCGAAGGACTCGCCGCGGGCCACTCCCTGGGCACGGCGCTCCAGAGCGGCGCCTCGCCCTCCGCACTGGCGGCAGCGTGGATTCTGGACGCGGCAGGGGGCGTAGCCTGGCAGGTCCCGGAAGGCGCAGAGGCGGAGGCCGACGCGACACCGGACGTGGTACTGGTCTTCGAAGACCAGGCCGAAGCCCAGGAGTCGGTGGGAGACGCAGCAGCCGCCCGCGATACGGCCTCCGCGAAAACCGATCGACGGGTGGAAGAGCTTCGCAGCGAGGTACTGGAGCGACACGCCGCATTGACCGAGCTGGATCACTACGGGGTGCTCGGCGTCGCGCGAGAGGCGGCCGCCGAGGCCGTGAAGAGCGCCTACCTGAAAGCGGCCAAGCGCTTCCACCCCGATGCACTCTCGGGCATGGGGCTGGGCGACGTGCGCGCAGAGGCCACGGCCCTCTTTGCCCGCATTGCACGCGCCTACGCCACGCTGTCCGATCCCGAGTCTCGTTCGGAGTACAACGCCGGGCTGGACGGAAACGCCACCGCCGATGCCGACCGCATCGCCAACGCCGAAGCCCTGTACCGGAAGGGCGACATCCTGCTCAAGGCCGGCGATTTCAGCGCTGCCCTGACGTTCCTGCAACCCGCCGTGGAGCTGTGGCCCGAAGATCCCGCCTACCGGTCGTCGCTGGGCTGGGCGCTTTTCAAGCGCACACCGCCCGACCTGCCGGCTGCGCAGGAGCATCTGCAGCGCTCGGTAGAGCTGGACGACCGCGACGCCAAGGCTCACTACCGCCTGGGGCTGGTGCTGCGCGAAGCCGGCGAAAAGGACGCGGGCGAAGAACACCTCGCCAGCGCCAGGAAGATCGACCCCAAGGTCAGCGGCCGCTAGCCCGCAGCCCCTCCCGGAGCCGCGCAGATCCGCGAGCCTGCGGCCCGCAAGCCCGAGCCGCCGGAGACCGCGCGAGCCGAGTGGAGGGATGAGGGCGCGCAGCGAGCCGCAGGCGAGCGAAGAGCGGGCCCCTGCAAGGATGGCCGCAGGCGAGCGAAGAGCAGGCCCCTGCAAGAATAGCCGTGCAACCGACGGAGCTGGCTCTACAGAGGCAGATCCCCCGCCGCCGGAGAGACGCTGCCGGTCTTGCTGAAGGCTTCGATGGCGCGGGCGGCGATGCGCCACTGGTGCACCTCGTCGGCGCCGTCGGCGAAGCGGGCCCAACGCGCCTGGGTGGCCATCTGGGCCAAGGGCGTGTCCGTGGAGTAGCCCAGCGCTCCGTGCACCTGGATCGCGCGATCCACGATGCGGTTCAGCGCATTGGCGACGAAGTGCTTGGCCATGGAGACCTCGCTCTTGAAGTCCTCCTTGCGATCGATCTTGTAGGCGGCGTGCAGCACCATCAGCTTGCACTGGTA
>CAMYOO010000428.1 GCA_947260035.1 uncultured delta proteobacterium | reverse complement strand
GACTTGGGACCCTTGCCCTCCTATGCCACCGTGCGCCGTTTCATGAAGCGTGCCGGACTGCACCGGCGTCGTGTTAATCCGCGCCGCACCCCCGGTGCCGAGCAGGCCGCCCGGCGCCTTCAGGCCTGCGAGGTGCGCAGCTACGAGGCCGAGCATGTCCATGCCTTGTGGCACCTGGACTTCCATCACGGCTCGCGCAAAGTGCTCACACGGACCGGAGCCTGGACCACCCCACTGATGCTGGCGCTCATCGACGATCACTCCCGCCTGATCTGCCATCTGCAGTGGTACCTGGACGAGACCGCCGAGACCCTGATGCATGGCCTCGGACAGGCGTTGCACAAGCGCGGGCTGCCCCGGGCTTTGATGACGGACAACGGCGCGGCTATGCAGGCCGAGGAGTTCCGTGAGGGGCTGCATGCACTGGGCATCCTGCACGAGCCAACCTTGCCCTATAGCCCCTATCAGAACGCTAAGCAGGAGAGCTTCTGGGGCACGCTCGAAGGACGCCTGATGGCGATGCTCGAAGGGGTTGAAGAGCTGACTCTTCAGCGGCTCAACACCATCACCCAGGCCTGGGTCGAGCACGACTACCACAGGCAGCGCCATTCTGAGATTGCCACCACACCGCTCAAGCGTTACCTCGACGCCCCCAACGTGGGCCGTCCCTGTCCCGATAGTGGGGCCTTGAGCCGCGCCTTCCGCCTCCGGGTCCAACGCCGTCAGCGTAGGAGCGACGGGACCATCAGCTTGGAGGGCAAACGCTTCGAGATCCCGGCGCGGTTCCGCCACCTGGAGGCGTTGCAGGTCGCCTACGCCCGCTGGGATCTGAGCGCCGTTGAGTTGGTCGATCCCCATACCGGTGCACCGCTGTGCCCGCTCTACCCGCTGAATAAGGCCGCCAATGCTTCTGGAGAACGCCGCCGCCTGGAAACGACAACCCAATCAGCGAGGACCTCGCCGCCGGGTGCCGGCACCGCGTTGCCACCGCTGCTGCGCAAGCTGCTGGCCGAGTATGCCGCCACCGGCCTGCCGCCCGCCTATTTGCCCAAACACGACGACTCGGAGCCGACCGCATGAACAAGACCCTGCTCGCCCTCTACGGGCTCAAATTCAATCCCTTCTCCCCGGAGTTGCCCACCGAGGCCCTGCATATCACCGCACCCGTGGAGCAGTTCTGCTGGCGCATTGAGCAGGCCCTGATCCGCGAAGGGGGCTTTGCCCTGGTCCAGGGCGATCCCGGTACCGGCAAGAGTGCGGTCCTGCGCCTGCTCGACGAGCGCCTCGGGCGCCTACCCGAGGTCAGTGTCGGAGCCATCAGCCACCCCAGCTCCAACCTGGCCGATTTCTACCGCGAGATGGGCGATCTGTTCGCCGTCGAACTCAGGCCCCATAACCGCTGGGGTGGCTTTAAGGCCCTGCGCGAGCGCTGGATGGGCCATCTTGAAGCGACCCTCCTGCGCCCAGTGGTCCTGATCGACGAGGCCCAGGAGATGCACCCGGCGGTCCTCAACGAGCTGCGCCTGCTCACCTCCATGCACTTCGACTCGCGTACCCTGCTCAGCGTGATCCTCGCCGGCGATGCGCGGCTGTCCACCAAACTGCGGCGCGAGGAGCTGTTGCCGCTCGGCAGCCGCGTCCGCACCCGACTCAACATGGAGTACGCCAGCCGCGAGGCGCTGATCGCCTGCCTCGAGCATCTGCAGCGCAGCGCCGGTAACGCCAGCCTCATGAGTGCCGAGCTGATGAACACCCTCGCCGAGCATGCCCTCGGCAATTACCGCGTGCTCACCACCATGGCCGCCGAACTCTTGGCCACCGCCGCTCACCAAGAACGTGCAAAGCTCGACGAGCAGCTCTACCTGGAAGTGTTCGGGGCGCCTGCCGCGCCAGCACGCAAACGCGCTTGACCAAACCCGACCGGAGATCCCTTTATGAGTGACACGCCCTTGATCCTGAACAACCCACCTGAACTCTCCGATGAGGCGGCCAGTGCGCTCCTGGACATGCTCTACGAACTGACCACTGCGTTCGAAAACCACTACGTCCAGCAACTGCGCCGCTACCACGAGCCGGCCATATCCGCACAACCGGACCTGTTCGAGGCCTTCGACGACGACCTGCCCGAGTTCTGAATCTCTCCCCGTCCATGCGCCTGACCCGGCACGGATGCCGGCCGACACAAAATCGACTATCCCGTTGATCCCTCAATTTCCTTGAAAATCGTCCCCTCGATTATCGAGATCACGCTTAACAATGCCTCCCGATCGGTGGCCTTGGCCTTTGACTGTTCACCCGTCA
>CAMYOO010000427.1 GCA_947260035.1 uncultured delta proteobacterium | reverse complement strand
CGACGTCGGGATCCAGGATCTGCTGCACCCCGAAGATCTGCCCGGGCTCCAGGAGCGCTTCACCTCCTTCGGCGAAGGTCCCGGGTCCGCCACCTTCTCGGCTGCGCGGCTGCGGCACAGCGACGGTTCGTGGCGCGTGCTCGAGGGCGTCGGCATCAAGGTCCAGGACGAGAACCGGCGACCCGTGTTCATGTTCTCCGCCAGCGACATCACCGACCGCCAGCGTCCGCACTGACCCCGCGTCAGTTGGAGGGCAGGTCCTGGGCGAACCAGTCGATGGCGAGCTGCCCGTGGAGCAGCTCGCGGGCGCGATTCACCAGCTCGATGGTGCGTTGCTCGTCCTGCCCCATCAGGGCCGTGTAGCCCACGATGTCGGTGAACATGATGGCAACGAGACGGCGTGTGCCTTCGGCCATGTCCGCTCTCCTCTCGCGCGCGGACATTCTACACTGCGGGCATGGCTCGCCTGGAGTTCTTCTTCGATTGTTCCAGCCCCTGGACCTATCTCGCCTTCGACCGCGTCGAGGGCGTCGCCGAGGGGACCGGCGCCGAGCTGGTCTGGCGGCCCATCCTGGTGGGGGGCGTCTTCAACCAGATCAACCAGAGCGTGTACGAGCAGCGCGCCAACCCGGTCCCGGCCAAGGCCCGCTATCACGCCAAGGACGTGCAGGACTGGGCGCGCTTCCAGGGCCTCGAGATCGGCTGGCCGAGCATCTTCCCGATCAACAGCGTCAAGGCCATGCGCGGCTGCCTGGTGGCCCACGACGAGGGACGGCTGCCGGCCTTCGCGCGGGCCGTCTTCGAAGCCTACTGGGGACGCGATCGCGACATCCGCCAGGACGAGGTGATCGCCGAGCTGGCGGCGGGCGCGGGCCTCGACGCGAACGCGCTGCTGGAGCGTATCGCGGAGTCGGAGGTGAAGGAGCGGCTGCGCGCGAACACCGATGAGCTGATCGCGCGCGGTGGCTTCGGATCACCCACGATGTTCGTGAACTCCGACGACATGTATTTCGGCAACGACCGTATGCCCCTGGTGCGCCGGGCCCTGGAAGAAGCGCGCTAGACTGCGCGCTCCATGGCGGACTCCGAACCCGGCTCCCTGGACAAGCTGCTCGAGCGTCTGAATCTCGAGCCGCTCGACGACGACCTTCTCCTGGGCGAGCCCGGGGCCGGCAGCGGGCGCCTGTTCGGCGGCATGGTGGCCGCGCAGTCGGTGATGGCGGCCGGGCGAACCGTGGAGCGTGGCGCGCTGCACTCGCTGCACGCCTACTTCCTGCGGCCGGGCCATCACGATGCGCCGCTGCGCTTCCTGGTCCACCGCATCCGCGACGGCCGCACCTTCACCACGCGGCGCGTAGTCGCCCATCAGGGCGGAGAGGCGATCTTCAACCTGTCGGCCAGCTTCGCGGTCCCCGAGGAGGGGATCTCGCACCAGGACGAGCCGATGCCCGAGGCGCCGCCGCCCGACGGCCTGCCGGACTGGGAGGCGGAGCGGGCGCGCCTGCTGGGGAGCTCACCGGACTGGGACGAGAGCCCGGTGGAGGTGCGCGTCTGCGACCCGGACGATCCGGACGGCGGCCCGCAGCCGCCCCACAAGCGCATCTGGTTCCGGCCCCGGGGCCCGCTGCCCGAGGACCCGCTGATCCACACGGCGGTGCTGGTCTACGCCAGCGATCGGGCGTTGCTTTCCACCGCCGCTCGGCCCCACGGGCTGCCCTGGAAGCGTCGGCGTGGGGCCAGCCTGGACCACGCCCTGTGGATCCACCGCCCGGTGCGCTTCGACGACTGGCTGCTGTACGCCATGGAGAGCCCGGTGGCCCACGCGGCCCGGGGCCTCTGCCTGGGCGCCATCTACGGGCCCGACGGGGCTCGACTGGCCAGCTCGGCCCAGGAGGCTCTGATCCGCGTCCCGCGGGGCAGCTGAATCCTCTCGCCGGCGGCGAACCATCTCGGAGGCCCCTTCGTACTACGGGCCGGCGGCGACGCCGCCTTACCGGGAGGGACCCCATGGAGAGCCGAACCAGCCACCCCCGCCTGCGCGGTCCGCGCGGCCTGCGGGATCCCCAGGCCTGGCATCGCGACCACGCGGGCCGCCGCTTCGCCGGCGTCTGCGCGAGCCTGGCGCAGAACATGGAGGTGTCGGTCACCGCGGTGCGCCTGGCGTTCGTGGTGCTGGCCCTGATCCACGGGATGGGCTTCATCCTCTACGCGGTGCTCTGGGCCCTGCTGCCCGGCGGTCCGGGCGAGCCCGCCGCCCTGGATCGCTGGCTCCGCGCCGTGCGTCGCTTCCTGGGGGACGACGACGCT
>CAMYOO010000426.1 GCA_947260035.1 uncultured delta proteobacterium | reverse complement strand
TGCCGCTGCCGTCGCCATCCGACGTCCACCTGAAGCCTCTCAACCATCCGGACTACGACCGGCTCTGGGCGGCCATCCAGGACCACGACCTGGTGATGAACCAGCATTCCGGCCAGGGCTCACCGGCCTATGGCCACGGGCAGGGCGCGAAGGCGCTGTGGGCCCTGGAGATGCCCTTCTTCGTGCAGCGTGGGTTCACGCATCTCGTGATGGGCGGCGTCTTCGAGCGCTTCCCCAAGCTGCGCTTCATCCTGACCGAGTCCGGCTGTGCCTGGGCGCCCGGCCTGATGCGCCAGCTCGACGCCATGTGGCTGGCCTGGAAGGCCGGGGCCATCGGCGAGATCGACACCTCGAAGGATCCCGCTCTGAAGGAGCCGCCCAGCTTCTACGCGAAGCGCAACTGCTGGTACGGGGCCAGCTTCCCGGGGCCGCAGGATATCCGGGGGCGCGACGTCGTGGGCGTGGACAAGATCCTCTGGGGCAACGACTACCCGCACTACGAGGGCTGCTATCCCCATTCGAGGGAGAACATGCGCTTCGCGCTTTCGGACGTAGACCCGACGGAGGTGCGCATGATGCTGGGCGAGAACGCCGCCGCCCTCTACGGGTTCGACCTCGACGCCTTGCGCCCGGAAGCGGAGAAGGCCGGCATCACCCCGGCGTTGGTGGCGACGCCCCTCGATGAGATCCCGGCGGACTCCACCTGCATCACCTTCCAGCGAGCCCGCTTCGAACAGGCCCGCGCCGCGGCGCGCTGAAGCGCCGGGGCGCGGCGCGCGACCTCAGCTCACGGGATCTAGCACCACGACCGGAATCGTGCGCGTTCCCGCGTTCTCCTGGTACTTGTCGTAGGGCGGGTAGAGCTCCGCCATCTGCTTCCAGAGGCGCTCGCGCTCCTCGCCCTGGGCGACGCGGGCGCGCGCCGACACCGGCTTGGGGCCCACCATGAGCTCGCACTCGGGCTTCGCCTCCAGGTTCAGGTACCAGGCCGGGTGGGTCGGCATGCCGCCCTTGGAGGCGACGATCACGTAGCTGTCCCAGGCCTCGCCGTAGATCAACGGCAGGGCTCGCGGCTCGCCCGACTTCCTTCCGGTCGTCGTGAGCAGCAGGGTCGGCAGCATTCCGGGCCCGCCCAGGGGCGTCGAATCCCACATGCGGGCCCTCTCGGGGTCGGTCCGGTAGAGCTCGATGTGCTCCTTGATCCAGGGAATCTCACTGAAGTCGGCCATGGGAAGCCCCTTTCTCGGCGCGTCGGTCCGGTAGCGCGGTCGGCCTTCCAGAGCCGACTGCGGCGCTGAGTCTACAACGGCCCGCCGCCGGTCTGCCTCCGTCACCCGAAGATCACGTCAGGTGGTGGGCCGCTGGAGAGGGTCGCCGTGGACCACGATCCGTAGGAAGTAGAGCGCGGATTGAAGCAGAGGAAAGAACAGGCCGACGATGTAGGACGCGCCCGGGGAGCGCAGGGGAATGCCTGCCGCGTTGAGGAAGAGAATGGCCGCCCCGCAGAAACCGAGGGCCGTTGCGACGGCTGAGAAGGCCGGCGCGACCGCGAACGCGGATCGTTCGAAGATCCGCCGCGCGCGGTGCCGCGCAGAAAGACCAATGGCAGACCAGAAGACCGCGAGAAGTGCGCTCGCCATTCGCCAGGCGACTGCCTCGGATGCGAACACGGCGTTCAGGAGATAGGGCACGAAGGCGAAGATCGAAACGCAGATGCTGTATTCGACCATCACGCGGACTCGGTAGTGCCGAACGCGGGGATCGTCATCGGCTGCGCGACGATCGAAGATGCTGACGACGGCAGAGAAACCGGCGAACGCGACGGCTACCTCGGCGAATGTCTGGAGCAGGTCCTGGTGCTCCACCGTTGTCTCCGCCCCCTGGATCCTGGTTGAAACGTCAGCTCGCCATGGCCGAGTAGTGGTCCAGCAGGGCCTGTACGCCCGCCGGCATTTCGATCCTTGCCGGGTCGTAGCGGGGGCTCCAGGTGCGCAGGTAGTTGCGCAATGCCGCTCGCTGTACCGGCGACTTCGGGCCGACGGGATTGCGGCCCAGGCCCCTCGCCATGCAGTTTGCGAAGCGGCGGATGTACGACACGTAGTGCCACTGAGCCCAGGTTCCGACGACGATCCGGTAGGGATAGCTCCCCACCAGGTGCCCGTAGACGTTGAAGGCGACCGTGCGGTGCTCGATCTCCTCGGCCATGTGCCAGGACCAGACCTCGCCGCCGGGGAGCATCTCGCCGTCGAAGGTGCCGTGCTCGGCGGCGGCCAGGGCGAGGGCGCAGGTCATGGCCTCGAAGCCCTCGGCATA
>CAMYOO010000425.1 GCA_947260035.1 uncultured delta proteobacterium | reverse complement strand
TCCGCAGCTCTCCGGTCTGGAGCAGTTCCTCGACTTCGACGGCGACGGCTCGATGATGGACGACGTCCTGAACCTGGCGAAGAAGTTCCTGTAGATCCCAGGCTCAGGTCGCTCTCTCGGACGGCCGATCCGTCTCTCCGGGGCCCCTCTGGGCGGCCCCCGGAGCTCCATGTCGATCCGGACCCGACTCCTCGTCCTGCTGCTGGCCCTGGCGCTGCTGCCGATGGCGCTGCTCGGCGGCTATACGCTGCGTTCCCTGGCTGTGCTGGGGGAGCGGGTCGGTGGCGAGGCTCGCGAGGCGCTGCTGGCCGGCGAGTTGGCCCGGCTACGGGCCAAGGTTGCGGACGCCGTGGTGATCTACGGCCGGCAGACCGAGGCGCTCGAGCACCTGGTCAGCGATCAGGCCATGCTGGCCGAGGCCGCTCTGGCGGCTCCGGGCGGCGCGGTCGCCGGGCACTTCGCAAGCGACTTCGACGCGGGGCGCATCCCCACCACCCGTAGTGAGATCCACCAGCGGCTGCTCGAAGGAGGCGCGGCGGAGCCGATCGCGGTGAGCCTGACGGCCGTTGCGCTGCACGCTGCGCCGGGTGTCTCGCGCGAGGCCACCGCAGCGGATGCGAGCCGGCTCGCCGGGCTCGCTCCGGGCTACGCGCGGCTGGCGCGGCTCGACGAGCTGGGCGTGCTCTGGCACTACACCAGCTTGCAGAGCGGCCTCCACAGCGCCTACCCCGGGCACGGCGGCTACCCTGAGGCGTTCGATCCGCGCGAGCGGCCCTGGTACCGCGAGGCACTCGCCAAGGAAGGCCCGATCTGGTCGGTGCCCTTCGTCGACGTCGCCACCCGCACCGTGGTGAGCAGTGTCGCCCAGGCGATCCGCGGACCGGATGGCGAGATCAGGGGCGTGACGGGCATCGACGTCTCGGCGCCGCGCATCTTCCACGGCTTCTCCACGAAGATCGAAGGGTGGGGCGAGGCGGGCGAGGCGATGATCGTCCGGGTCTACGACGACGGTCGTCTCGAAGTGCGGGGCTCCGAGCGTCCGGGCGCGCGCCCGCAGGCCTGGCAGGCCTCCGTCCAGCAGGATCGCCTGAGCGATCCGCGGGGCGAGCTGGCGGCGGCGTTCACGCAGGCGGGCGCCCAGGGCGTTCCGGAGCTGGTACGGCATACCCATGGCGGCGCAGACTCGCTCTGGGCGATGGCGCCGATCCTGGATCGCGGCGCCTACCTGGCGGTGGTCGTCCCCGTGGCCACGGTGCTCCGCACGGCCGAGGGCCTGGAGGGCGTCGTGGCCCAGAGCTTCCGGGCGCACGGCGTGGGTCTGGCGTTTGGACTGCTCTGCGTGGCGCTGGGGGTGATCGCGCTGGCATCGTGGACGGCGGGCGGCTTCACGAGCCCGCTGCGGCAGCTCTCGGAGACCGCCGTCTCCATCGCCGACGGCGACTTCAGCAGCCGCGCCCGCGTGCACCGGCGCGACGAGCTGGGCAGCCTGGCCGACTCCGTCAACCAGATGGCGGACAGCATCGAGAAGCTCCTCGAGGCCCAGGAGCAGGCCTACCTGCAGGCGCTCAAGTCGCTGACCCGGGCCCTGCAGAAGAAGGACCGCTACACGGCGGGGCACTCGGGTCGGGTCAAGCACTACTCGCTCAAGCTGGGCGAGCGACTCGGACTCGACGCAGCGACCCTCGACCTGCTGGGTCGCGGTGCGCTGGTGCACGACATCGGCAAGATCGGCATTCCCGACGCGGTGCTCAACAAGCCCGCGCCCCTCGACGACGACGAGTATGCGGTGATGCAGCAGCACCCCACCTTTACGGCGGCGATCATGCGCCCGCTGATGCGCTTCCGCGCCTTCGCGGAGATCGCAGCCTGGCATCACGAGCGCTGGGACGGCGGCGGCTATCCCGACGGGCTGGCGGGCGAGGAGATCCCGCTGCTGGCGCGCGTCGTGGCCATCGCCGACGCCTGGGACGCCATGACCGGCGATCGCATCTACCGCAAGGGCATGCCCGTCGAGAAGGCGCTCGGCATCCTCGAAGCCGAGGCCGACGGCGGCCAGTTCGAGCCGCAGCTGATCCGCCTCTTCACCGCCATGGTGCGCGAGGAGATCGCGGCCGGCGACGGCGACAAGGCGGCCCGCGGCGCCCGCAGCGACGCCTCCGGCTGAGCGGGTCCGCCCCGGAGCCATCGGGTACCCTTCCGAGCCCGAGAGACTCCGAGATGCGATCCACCGACACCATGGCGATGCGCCGGGAGGCGCTGCTCTGCTGGGGGGCGCTCCTCGGCGCACTCCTGCTGGCGGGGTACGCCCGCGCGGAGG
>CAMYOO010000424.1 GCA_947260035.1 uncultured delta proteobacterium | reverse complement strand
CCCCGACATCAGCACGTCCATCAGCTGGATCGCGTTGGCCACCAGGACGGACATCGAGCCCCAGACCGTGGTGGGTCCGATGCCGTGGGCGGCGAAGCGGGCGGGATTCATCAACTGGTCCTGGAAGTCGCCGCTGCCGATGTGCAGGCTGATGGGGAGGTCGACATCCTGGGCGGCGCTCCAGATGGGATTCCAGTGGGGGTCGCCGATCAGCGGCATGCCGAAGTCCTGAGGCGCGCTCGTGAAGAGGACGGCCCGATGCCCGATCTCGCGGCAGCGATGGATTTCGGCCACGGTCGCGTCCACGTCCCAGAAGGGGGTGGCCATCACGGGAATGAACCGGCGCGGATCGGGAGAGATCCACTCGATCAGCCAGTCGTTGTAGGCCCGCACGCAGGCGAGCATGAGCTCCGGGTCGCCCAGTCCCAGGAATGTCTCGCTGCCGAAGCCGCCGATGTTGGGATAGAGGGCCATGGCCCAGGCGCCGATCTCGTCCATGTACGCGAGACGCGCCTTGGCGTCGTAGGTGCCGGGCGCGGCCTCGTCCAGGTTCTTGGGAAAGGAAGGGAAGGGCTCCGGCCAGCCGGCCATCGCTGTGGCGCCTGCCGGGATCTTGCGTTCGGCCTTGCCGAAGTGCCATACGTCGACCCCGTCGTCCGTGCGAACCATGCGGGGAGCCGCGTCCTGGAACTTGCTGGGCAGGCGAGCGGTCCAGACGTCTCCCGGCTCGGTGATGTGGGTGTCGGCGTCGATGAACCAGTCTGTGCATTTCACGGCTTCTGCTCCCGGGGCCTGAAGCGAGGAACCGCCAGGTCCGCGCTCATGTCTTCCCAGACCAGCTCGACCGGCATTCCGATCGATACCGCTTCTGGATCCACGTCGACGAGATTGGAGATGATGCGGACACCGCCCGCGTCCTCCAGCGCAATGACCGCGACCACGAAGGGAAGCTCCTGGCCCGCCGCAATCGGGCGGTGCACCAGAGTGTAGGTGTACACCTCGCCCAGGCCCGAGACCTCCTTCCAGTCGGAGTCCGCGGTGCGGCACTCGGGGCAGATAGGCGCCGGGGGAAGCCGCGTGTGCCGGCAGGAGGTGCAGCGCTGCACGACCAGTCGGTGCTCCGCCGCGGCTTGCCACCAGGGCAGCGTGGTCGTGTCCGCAAGGGGCGGCGGCATGCTGTCCGGAAAGAACCGTTCGCTCATCTTCGCCCCAAGAGGGCTGCGCTCGAAGGAACGCAGGCCCCGCTCGTCACCAGGCAGACCTCGGCGTCGTCCACCGGGCTGGTGGACTCGCCGCGCAGCGAGCGCACGCCCTCGACCACATGATTCAGTCCGTGGATGTAGGCCTCGGAGAGGCTTCCGCCGTGGGTATTGGTGGGCAGGCTCCCGTCCTTCCAGGACAGGGCGCCGCTCTCGACGAAGGCACCGCCCTCGCCGCGCCGGCAGAACCCGTAGTCCTCGATCTGCATGAGCACGCAGCCCGTGAAGTGATCGTAGATCTGGGCGACGTCCACATCGCCGGGACCGAGGCCCGCCTTGCCCCAGAGCCGCCCGGCCATCTCTTCGCAGCCACCCGTCGCGTAGAGCGCGTCCGGGATGTTGGCGTTGGTGAAGGGCCCGAAGGCGTATCCCTTCGGCGCGCCCTGCTCGCTGGCGAGGATCTCCACGGGCCGCTTGGCGAGGTCTCGGGCGCGCTCTTGTGTGGTGACGACCACGGCGCAGGCGCCATCGCTTTCGAGGCAGCAGTCGAAGAGCCGGTGGGGGTCCGCGATCATGGGCGAGGCTTGATGGTCTTCCAGTGTCATCGGCCGGCCGCCCATGACGGCGCGCGGATTGCGGCCGGCGTGCTCGCGGAACGTGACCGCGATCCTGCCCAGCTGCTCGCCGGTGGTTCCGTAGAGGTGCATGTGGCGTCGCGTCGGCAGCGCATACGCCGCTGCGGCCATCAGCAGACCGTAGGGCATGGCGAATCCCATGGAGGCCAGCAGTAGCGAGTTGGCCTGCTGCACGGTCGGAGGCGCCGGTTCCGCGGGTGCCGCAGCATCCCGGCCCGCGGCGCCGAACCGGAAGAACTGACCCTGGCAAAGGGTGCGGTAGACCACCACGACCTCGGCCTGCCCGGTCTCTTCCGCCATCGCGGCATTGGCGATGGCCGCGCAGCCGCCGCCTCCGCCGGGCATCCAGACCATGTTGGCGAAGCGCAGCGCAGGAAGCCCCAGCTCGGCCGCGAGGAAGACGGCCACGATGCGGTCCTCGGCAAAGGAAGCCAGGCCGTCCACGTCGTCCATCGAGAGCCCCGCATCCGCGACGGCCCGCTGGATCGCCTGA
>CAMYOO010000423.1 GCA_947260035.1 uncultured delta proteobacterium | reverse complement strand
TTCGCCATCCACCTGGCCGCCGTGGCCATGTTCGGAGATGCCCTCATCGGCGACCTGCTCACCAGGGGAACCCGGGTTCGCAACCCGGAGCGCTACCGCAGGCGCTTCCGGCGTTGGCTGGGCGAGCTGCTCGACCGGGAGGGCGTCCGGCCCACGGACCCCAGCTGACCCCGCGTGATGATCTCCCGCCTGGTCCGCAACCTCGCCGCCGTCTTCGTCGCCCTGCTGATCCCGCCGTGGGTCACGGCGCTCGGCGGCGGCGCCGACTACGACCTCACCGGCGGCTGGCGGGTCAGCTGGTACGAGGCCGGCGGCCCGGCGCTGGCGCTGGCCGGCGCCTGTCTCGCGCTGCTGCTGCCCCATCGCGAGCCGCTCTGGCAGCGTGCGGCGCTCCTGTTGGGGATGCTGCAGCTCGGCATCGCCGCCTTCACCTGCTACGGCGTGTCGCTGGAGACACCCTGGTTCTCGGCCACGACGCCTGAGCGGCCCGCAGCGATCGGGCTCGCGCTGGTGGCGCTCGGCGCGCTGCCCCTCGGCCCGGCGGTCGCGGCCACCGCCGCCTGGCGGACCGCCCCCGTCGCCTTCGCGCTGGGAATCGTCGGGCTGGTGCTGGCCCCGAGCCTCGACGCCCGTACGCTCACCGCCCACATCGCCACGACGCCGCGACCCTCCGCGGCCCCGGACACCCGCAGCCTGATGCTGGTGGTCGTCGACACGCTGCGCGCGGATGCACTCGGTGCCTACGGGGCGAGGCCCTCGCCGAGCCCCTTCCTCGACGAGCTGGCCGCCCGCGCCGTGGTGCTCGAGCGCGCCGTCGCCCAGGCCCCCTGGACCTTCGCGTCGATGGCGACGCTGATGACCGCGCGCCATCCCTCTACGCTCGATCCCGCGGGCCGGGGCTGGCGCAAGGCCGACCCCTCGGCACTCCCCCGCATCGACGATCGCGTGCCGCGCCTCGCCACGGCCCTGCGCAAGGCCGGCTACCACACTGCTGCCTTCCAGAAGAACGGCTTCCTCGATGCGGGCTCCGGCTTCGAGGTGGGCTTCGACTTCTACGAGATGGTCGGCGGCGAGCACGCCGAAGGCGAGGCCGCGGCCCAGACCACCGGCGCGGTGCTGCAGCCAACCAGGCCAGTGGCGAGCAGAACAACGAGGAGTGCGCTGATACGATGGCTCATTTGAAGTACCCCACGATGTCCGCCATAACCTCCGCGTACTCAAGATTCCCCAGGTGCCCGCCGTTGGGATAGATCTTGGCTCGATCACCGAAGACGGTGGGGAACCAGTCGATCTCGCCAACGGAGAGAATCACGTCGTCGCGATTGTGAAACAGGCCCACGTTCCTGGCCCCGCTGAGAAAATCCTGAATCGAGCGCAGCGAGTGCCGGTCGGCGAAGGAGTCGCGGGATTCGTCCGGATACTGGGGCTCGTAGAAAGGCCAGAAGAATTCGTGGTAGTAGTCGGTGAACCCGACCCGTATGGACGGCTGGTCGTAGAGGCTCAGGCTGGATGTCCGGGTCAGGGTCACGTTTGCCGGCTTGATGAACCCGAAGTTGGTGCGCGTATCGGCGCTAAAGATCAGCGCGGAAGACGAAAGTCGGAAGGAAACGCCGATGAGGGCCGCCAGTTCCTCGGTGGTGGGCGGGTTGTCCTTGAAGGCCTCGAAAACGATGTCTGGCGAGAACTCGACGGTGGAAGATCTCTTGTAGGCGGATGTAATGGCCTGAACCACGCGGTCGAAAAACAGATTGAAGTTATCCAGGCCGCCGGGAATGTTCTGCAGCATGCGGTCCAGCTTCGAGATGGACGTGTAAAGCGACAGCGGCGGATTGATCATCAGCACTTTGTCAAAATTGATCTTGCGTTCCCGGGCGTCCAGCTCGGCAACGAAACCGGCATTGGTTGCACCCAGGCTGTAGCCCACCGCGTTGTAGCCGGTTATCCGGTCGCGATGGCCGATTTCCCCCAGGATCTGCTGCATCACGCGGTAGATGTCCTTCGCGTCGTTGCGCTGGTGACCGGGCACGCCGGTCGTGGAAGCTGCCACGACGAACTGGGAATGGGTGGGCGACGTGATACCCACGACGTGAAACCCTGCCTGATAGAAGGCTTTCAACAGCGCCAGATTTTTGCCCGAGTCGTGGAAACCGCCGGTGCCGGAGATGGCGAAGATCAGCGGTGCCTGCCCGCGCTGCAGCCGATAGGAGTATTCCAGCCGCTCGGAATACCACATGGCTTCGGGCGTCTCCCAGGCCGTGGTCTTGGGCAGCCGCTTGATCTTCAGTTTGAAGGGGTCCGGCAGGTCCGCCTGCAGCGGCTCCGGCGTGCCCACCACGGTGGCCAG
>CAMYOO010000422.1 GCA_947260035.1 uncultured delta proteobacterium | reverse complement strand
CCCTGGCACAAGCACGTCGCCGCGCGGGTGGAGGCGGTCGCCTAGCGCGGCGCGAGCCGTAGGGTGGCGCCGTCATTCAGGCGCCGCGGTCGCGGCGGTCCAGCTCGGCCCGGGCGTGGCGCCGGGTGTCGGCGTGGATCGTGGTGTCGCCCGCCATCTCGCGGACCGCGGCCCGGGGCAGCGTCCCCAGGAGCTGGATGGCCAGGGGCGTGGGGCAGTAGGGGTTTCGCGCCACGGCGGTGCGCACCCGCGGCCGCCGGCCGAAGCGGCGGCTGCGCTGGATGCGATCCAGGGTGCTGGCGGCGATGGGTCGGCGTGCGGCGATCCGCACCACGTGATCCTCGGTGATGCGCGGGTTCGCGAGCAGGTGGTCGATCACCGTGGGGTCCGCGTCCAGCAGGAGCTTCTCCAGCGTCGATGCGTTCATGCCCCGGGCCAGAGCGCGCCGTACGCCGAGCGGGATCTGGGCCACGTCGCGGGGCAGCGCCGCAGCGGCGTCGCGCATCTCGGCGACGGCGCCGTAGCTGCACATGAGCCGCACCACGAATGCGTCGTCCCGCGCGGCGGCTTCGGCGTGGATCCCCGTGCACAGATCCGGGTCCAGCGGCCGGCTGACGCCGCCCTCGCGCAGCAGGTCCTGGAGGATCTCGCGCAGGTGCGGAAGATGGGGAGCCGGCTCGCCCGGCCGCTGCATCACGGCGGCCACCAGGGCGTAGGCCTCGGCCGGCGTTGCCGCCTCCAGCCGCTCCAGCAGGCGTTCGCGCTGCATAGCGGGCTCGGCCAGTCCGCGCAGGGTGCGGTCCAGGCTGCGCAGCTCGGCCTCGAGGATCGCGTCGTCTGCGGCGCGGGCGGGCTCCATTCCGGGCGTATCGGCCGCCCGCGGGCGCTCCTGCACAGCCGGGCGCGGGGCCTCCCGGACCGGTAGCCTGACATGCATGGAATGCGACCTGCGACTGGCGGATGCAACCCTCATCGACGGCACCGGTGCGCCGGCCCGGCGCGCGGACGTGGCGGTTCGCGGCGCGGAGATCGTGGCTGTGGGCGACCTCACGGACGTGCAGGCCCAACGCACCTTCGACTGCGCTGGGCGCGTGGTGGCCCCGGGCTTCATCGACGTGCATTCCCACTCGGACTGGTTGGTGCCCGGGGCCGATGCCGGTGCCAAGGTGGAGCCCTTCCTGCGCCAGGGCATGACGACGCTGGTGGGCGGCAACTGCGGCTTCAGCCCGGCTCCGTTCAGCGAGGCGAGTCGCAGGTCCCAGAGCGAGAGCAGCCGCCTGATCGTAGACGAGCCCCTCGAGCTGCAGTGGCACGATATGGCGGGCTTCCTGGACGCGCTGGACCAGGACGGCGTTCCGCTGAACGTGGTGGAGCTGGTGGGCCACGGCGCAATCCGCTCCGCGGTGATGGGCCACCTGGAGGCTCGCGCTCCGCGTGCGGACGAGCTTGCGGAGATGGAGCGGCTGGCAGCCGAATCCCTGGATGCCGGCTGCGCGGGGGTGAGCACCGGGCTCGGCTACGCGCCGGGCATCTTCGCCCAGGCCGAGGAGCTGGCCGCGGTCGCCGGTTGGGCGGCTCGGGCCGACAAGCTCTTTACCTCCCACGTGCGCGCGTACAGCCGTGTCAGCCCCGTCTACACCACCGATCCGGAACCCGTGCCCCACAACGTGCAGGCGCTCCAGGAGGTGATGCGCGCCGCCCGCGCTGGAGGCGCGCGGCTTCAGCTCTCGCACCTGATCTTCGTGGGCCGCCGCACCTGGCCGAGCTGCCGGCAGGCCCTGGCCGAGATCGAGCGAGAGCGCGAGGCCGGTCTCGACGTCGCATTCGACGCATTCCCGTACACCGCGGGAAATACCACGGCCGCCGTGCTGTTCCCGCCGGAGATGCTGCCCCACCTGGAGTCGATCCTGGCGGATCCCGAGGCGCTGGAGGGAGTGAAGGCCCTGGGCCGCAGCGTCTTCGAGCAGATCGGCTTCTACCTGGAAGACGTCCAGATCATGCACGCCAACGCGCCCGCCTTCGACGCCTACGACGGCTTCTTCGTGGGCGATGCTGCCAAGCGCGCCGGCATGGACACCTGGGAGTTCTACGCGCGAATGGTCATCGAGAGCCGTCGCCAGGCCCGCGTGCTGAACCACACCTACAGCGGACACGACGGCGAGGAGGACGCGCTGCGCAGCGTGCTGGCCCATCCCCTCTGCACCATCGAAACCGACACCATCCTGACGGAGCGCGGCCACCAGAACCCGGCCAGCTACGGCACGTTTCCCCCACGTTTCCCCGGGTGCTCCACACCTACGTGCGCGAGGGTCTCTTCGGGCTGGAGGAGGCGGTTCGCAAGATGACCGGCGCGGCCGCGGAGCGGATCGGTCTGCGCGACCGCGGCCTGGTTCGCGAAGGCCTGGCGGCGGACCTGGTGTTGTTCGACCCGGAGCGCCTGCGCGACACCGCCACCTTCGAAGAGCCCGCGCGCCATCCCGAGGGCATCGACTGCGTGTTCCTGAACGGCGTGCCGGTCGTGGAGGACGGGCGCTACGACGCCGACGCGGCTGCCGGCAGGGTGCTCCGCCTCTAAAAGGCAGGCCCTGCCATCCTTTTGTGCCTCGGGAGGGGTTCGACGGAGATTGCATGCGCGGATTCCTCCGGCCGGCCGCCTGGTTCGCCGGCCTCTTGCTTCTGGCCTTGCCGCTTCGTGCGGCCGAGTTCTCCGTCGTCAACGCGGCGCCGGCTCGCCAAACGCCGGCGCCGGGTAGCGCGGCCGTTGCGGTCGTCTTCGATTGCGCCGTGGACCCGGCCGGCGTCGACAGCGGCAGCGTCCGGGTCTTCGGTCGCTGGAGCGGACCCGCTCCCGGTGAGTTCGCCTTCTCCGCCGACGGCAAGCCCAAGGCCAGCGCCAAGGGCAAGGGCGCCGCTCTCGGGCTGGCGGGTTTCTCGGCCCTGAACGGGCCCGTGGACGCCCAGCTTCAACGCGCCGACGGCGGCCTGTGCCCGGGCGCCACCTTCAGCGCTCCGTTCGACAAGCAGGATGCCGGCTGATTCAAGGCGCGCTCCGACTGAGCGGCTTCCTGGCCTGGCCTTCGCCGAACGGCCGCCCTTGGAGGCGCGTCTGGGTCTAGAATGGGGCTCCGCCCCAACCGAGGAGAGATCCGTCATGCTGATGGGAGACATTCTGCGACGCCATGCGCTGCTGCGGTCCGATTCCCTGGCCCTGCAGTGGGACGACCGGACCTGGAGCTTCCGGGATCTCCGGGACGACAGTCACCGCCTGGCCCACGCCCTGATCGGTGCGGGAGTCGCCCACCAGGAGCACGTGGCGGTCCTGGG
>CAMYOO010000421.1 GCA_947260035.1 uncultured delta proteobacterium | reverse complement strand
AGATTGTTGGGCGAGTAGAAGGTTTCGTAGAAGCGGCGACAGGCCTCGACGGTGACGGCCTCCACGTCGCTGCGCCAGCCGATCACCGGGCGCCGGTACGGATGCGCACGGAAGCTCAGGGCCAGCAGCGCCTCGAAGGCCAGACCCCGGGGATTGTCCTCGGTGCGCATGCGGCGCTCCTCGAGGACCACCTCGCGCTCGGTGTCCAGCAGCTCCTGGGTCAGGTCCAGGTGGCCCATGCGCTCGGCTTCGAGGTCGATCACCAGCGGCAGCGTCTCGCCCGTCACGTCCTCGAAGTAGACGGTCACGTCGCGGCTGGTGTAGGCGTTGAGGCGGCCGCCGCGGCCCTCGATGTAGCGCGTGAAGTCCTCGGGCCCGAGCCGGCGCGTGCCCTTGAACATCATGTGCTCGAACAGGTGAGCGATGCCGGTGTAGCGGGTTTCGTCGCGGGAGCCCGCCTTCACCCAGACCTGGAACGAGGCCACCGGCGTGGTGTGGTTCTCGAGCGTGAGGACCGTGAGCCCGTTCTCCAGCTCCGTGACCCGAAGACGCTCCGCCGGATCCTCGAGATCGTCCAGGGGAGAGTTGGCCGACGCCGGCGCGGCGCCCAGGACGACGGAGAGCAGGATGCAGGCGATGCGCATGGCGGCAGACGTTATCCGGGGGCACCATCGGTGTCGAGGAGGAAGGCGTGCCGCAAGTCCGAGTGCACTACGACTTCGCCTCGACGCTCTGCTACGTGGCCCACCGCTTGATGCAGCGCATGGCCCGGGACCTGGCGGAGCTGGATGTGGAGCTGGTCTGGTCGCCGCTGGACCTCTCGTCGCTCACGGGCTGGCCCCGCGACGCAGCGGTTCCCGAGCCGCGTCGCGCCAACGCGGCCCGGGTGGCGCAGGAGCTGGAGGTCGAGGTGTCGGTGCCGCGCGCCTGGCCCGACTCGCGCTGGGCCAACGCCGCCGCGCTGGTGATCGATGCCGCCGGGGACGAGGATCGCAGCGCGACCTGGCGGGAGCGGGTCTTCAGCGCGGTCTTCGAGGAGCGGCGCGGCCCGCTGGATGCCGCGACCGTCGCCTCGCTGGGCCGGGAGCTCGGCTTCACGCTGGCCCCGCAGGCCCTGCGGAGCGCCCGGGAGGCGCTGCCCGCGCACACCCGCGAGGCGGCGGCCGAGGAGGTCACCGGCGTTCCGACCTTCATGCTGGATGCGTGGGCCTTCGGCGGAATCCAGAGCCAGGAGACCATGCTCTCCATCTTCGGGCGCTGGGTCCGGCGCCGCGCCCCCGGCGGAGCGGTACCCTCCTGACGCCATGGCCGGACGCTTCCGCAATCCCGGAGACGATGCGCGCACCGTCTATTCCAGCCAGGCCGGTCCGGCCGGCCGCCAGGGGCGCGCGCGTGCGACCGATCCGGCCCCGCCCCGGGCGCCGCGCGGCGACGGCATCGTGCGCGTCAAGCGCGAGGTGGCGGGCCGCCGCGGCAAGCCCGTCACCACCGTCCACGGCCTGGCCCTGGCGAGCGCTGCGCTCAAGACCCTGGCCGGCGACCTCAAGCGCCGCTGCGGCAGCGGCGGGTCGGCCAAGGACGGCGTGATCGAGATCCAGGGCGACCACCGCGACACGGTCGTCGCCGAGCTGGAGGCGCGCGGCTACACGGTCAAGCGCGCCGGCGGCTGAGACCCGCCTAGGGCTCGCGGCAGAGCACGAACCAGCTGCCCATGTCGCGCCCCTTGCGCGCCGCGGAGCCGATGGTCACGTGCTCGGAGACCCGGCGCAGCGTGTCGATCATGAAGCCGTAGACGAAGCGGCCCGCCCCGACCTCGTTGCGCTTCACGGCGGGCCAGCCCGTCGGCAGGCCCGAGGCGTCCGCCGGCGGAACCCGGTTGTAGTCCACCCAGACCTCGGGGCGGTTGGGATCTTCCACTGCGACGAAGTAGCCGGGGCCGGTGATGGAGCCCAGCACCGGCGTCGGCTGGAAGTTGTAGCCGTAGAGGGCGTCCGGCTTCTCCGCGTCGCCGCCCTCCGGCCGCGCGAAGCGCTTCTCGAACCGGGTGAAGGCGGGCAGCGTATTGCGTCCGAAGTGGCGCACCGCCACCCGCGACGCCGTGGCCGGCGGCACCAGATCCCGGAGATGCAGCTCGGCGAATCCGTCCGCCGCTGCGTACAACGCGCGTTGCTGGGCTCGGCCCAGGCCGCGCACGGCCAGCACCCGATCGTCGTGGCACTGGTCGTCGAGCCACGAGGCAATCGCCGTGAGGCGAATCGGGGACTCGCCGAGCCTTGCGGCGAGCTCGGCTTCGGGCGTTGATGCTGCGGACATGGGAAATCCTCCGTTCCCCGAGGGTAGCCGCCTCCTCCCCCGGTCGGCTACATTCCCG
>CAMYOO010000420.1 GCA_947260035.1 uncultured delta proteobacterium | reverse complement strand
ATCTCCGCTCTTGCGATCCTCGATCTTGATGACGTCCGCACCCAGGTCGGCCAGCATGGCCGAAGCCACCGGGCCCTGCTGCCAGATCGTCCAGTCGATCACGCGGATTCCATCGAGGGGCATAGGCATGGGAGCATCTCCATCGAGTTCGGGCCGGATGGCATCATCATGCGCGAGCGTCCCCGCGGACACAAGCGAAGCGCCGGGTCGGAGCGCCTCGGCTACCGTTGGCGTCCCGGCACGGAGGACCCGTGGACGCCCCCACCATCGAGCTGATCCAGTTCTGCTACTCCCACTTCAACGAGAAGGCGCGCTGGGGACTGGACTGGAAGGGGGTGCCCCACAGCCGGCGCAGCCTGCTGCCGGGCCCCCACATGCCCACCGTCAGAAGGCTGACGGGCCAGACCGGGACGCCCGTGGTGCGTTTCGGGCAGCACACCGTGCATGGCTCGGCCCGGATCCTGGAGGAGCTGGAGGCGCGTTATCCCGACCCTCCGCTGCTGCCTGACGATCCCGCCGATCGGCAGCGCGCATTGGAGATCCAGGCGCACTTCGACGCTGTAGTCGGCCCCGCCGTGCGCTGCGCGCTCTTCTCGAAGCTGCTGGACGAGCCCGACTACCTGTGCGGCATGTTCGCGGCGGGGAAGCCGCGACTGACCCGATCGCTCTACCGTGCCAGCTTTCCGCTGGCGAGGCCGTTGATGAAGAAGGCCAACGGCGTCACCAGCCAGGCCGCCATCGATGCCGCCTTCCAGGCGACGGACGCGGCGCTGGATTTCGTAGCCGCGAACGCAGGGGATGCGGGCTACCTGGCCGGCTCGGACTTCAGCGTGGCGGACCTGGCCGCGGCGTCCCTGCTGGCGGTGTGCACCAACCCGGACCATCCGGACATGAAGCGGCCGGAGCCCATTCCGGCGTCGATGCAGACCTGGCTGGCCCGCTGGGCCGATCACCCCGGCACCGCCTGGGTGCGCGAGACCTACGCCCGACACCGAGCGGCTCCGAGAGCTACGCCTTCAGCCTGAGTCGGCGGTCTTCGCCGCGCCCCAGATCCTTCGCCGCCACGTCGATCAGGTGGCTCGGCAGGCGCAGCGCCTCTCCGATCATGCGCAGACTGGCCAGCTCGTCGGGGTGCACGTGCCCGTCCACGGCCGCGATGATCCCGATCTCCTGCAGGAGCTTCATGCACTGGGCGCGATCCAGGTCGTCGGCGATGCCGGCGCCCAACGCGAAGATCTCGCGGCAGTACCCCTCGTAGCCCGCCTCGCCGGCGAAGGCGCGCGCGCGCTCGGCGAGATCGCCCCCCACCAGCTGGGAGAGCCAGTGGAACTCCACGGTTCCCACGTGCTCGTTCGACGCCGCCAGCAGGAAGCCGGCCAGGGACAGGAAGCCCATCACCTCCTCGGCGTAGTCCAGGGTGTCGATGTGATTCGGGTCCGCGTCCATCTGCGTGAGCTGCGCGTGGCACTCCTCATCGGCGCCTTCCATCGAGAGCCGGGATGGAGCCGCACCCGCGCCGAAGAGCTCGACGAAGTAGTCCGACTCGGCGAAGGCGTGGGCGCAGCGCACCCGGATGGGAAGCAGGGGATGGGTCTCGTCCATGCCTTCGCCGGCGATGCGATGCTTGACCCAGTCGTCCATCTGGTCGTCGAAGTCCTCGCCCGTCCCCAGGTACTTCCCGGGCAGGCCCGAAGCCAGCTTGAGGAAGGAACGTGTCGCGATGCTGGGATCCTGACAGCAGATGAGCCCGTAGCGGTCGGCCGAGATCTCCGCGGCGCGCATCCAGCACAGGAGCTTCATCACCTCGTCGAATCCCAGGCGCAGCGAGTCGTCCGTGGGGTTCAGAAGCGCGGAGCCCGGCAGACGGTGGTGCCCGAGGATCCCGTGGCCCAGCTCGTGGCCCATCAGGAACAGGATCTCCGCGCGGCTGAAGAGATCCACCGCGGACGAGGTCACCACCACCAGCAGGCCCTTGCCGTCGGGAAGCGGCATGCAGAAGGCGTTGATCGCGGGAGACGGCGTCACGTAGAGCTCGACGGCGTGCTCCAGCCGCAGAAGCTGCCGCACCGCCTCGAGGACCTTGTGGAGATAGGGCGAGACGCTGGGCGTGACGCGCAGGCTCGCGGCCAGCTGCCTTCGCTTCTCCGCCAGCAGGATGTGCCCCGAGCCGCCGTCCACCTGCTCCATGGCGCTGCGCACCACGTGGGTGTCCACCAGTTGCTGGAACAGCGCATGGTCCCGCGCCAGGCGGATCCAGCCGGGTTCCGGCGAACGCACCGGCATGCGCAGCTTCAGGGATTGCTCGCTCACGGGGGAACCTCCGGTCCGCGGCCAGGCGCTCGGAGACTGATCGGCGGGACGGAGGGGCGGCTTTTGCCCG
>CAMYOO010000419.1 GCA_947260035.1 uncultured delta proteobacterium | reverse complement strand
CTGGCCGGGTCCGGTGTGGTTGAACGGGCGCACGCGGACGACGGCCAATCCCTGGGCGGCGTAGCTCCCTCCCAGGAGATCCGCGCAGGCCTTGGTCCATGCGTAGGGGGAGTCGGGTCGCAGCGGGGCGGATTCTTCGAAGGGGGCGGTTCCGGGCTCTCCGGAGCCGTAGACCACACCGCTTCCCACCAGCAGGATTCGCGCTGCCGGGCTGTGCTGCGCCAGGCCGGTGAGCAGGGCGCGAGCGCCCAGGAAGTTGACCTCGTAGGCGCCCTGGGCGTCCTGGAACGAGCCGGCGACGGAGCTGCGCGCGGCCAGGTGGATGATCGCGTGGGGCTGAAGTCGCCGCAGCGACGCTCCGACCAGCGCCGCATCCCGGATATCCAGATCGTCGTCGGTGGGCGTTACCTGGGCGCCGGCCCCCTGAAGCGCCGGAACCAGGTGGCGGCCGACGAAGCCACCGGCCCCGGTCACCCAGATCCGGCGATCTCGCAGGTGCTCCATGCTCGGAGCTTCCCAAACCCCTCCCGGCGGTGCTACAAGGGCGAGAGGGGGGCTTCTTCATGATCCTCGGCATCTCCGGGCCGTATGCGGCGGGCAAGGGCGAGGTCATTGCGTACCTGCGCGAGCGCAGCTTCTACGTGCTGTCCCTGTCCGACATCATCCGACAGGAGCTGGCGCGCCAGGGCCTCGAGGAGACCCGCGAGCGCATGATCGAGGCCGGCAACGCGCTTCGCAGCGAGCACGGCCCGGCGGTGCTCGCCGAGCGCCTGGTGGCCCAGCTCTTGCCGGACCGCAACTACGTGATCGATTCGGTGCGGCATTCCGCCGAGGTGAACGCGCTGCGGGCGGCCGATCCCCAGTTCAAGCTCATCTGGGTGGACGGGGATGAGGCCATCCGCCTGGAGCGCATCCGTCTGCGCGGGCGCGGCGGCGATCCGCTCACCATGGAGGAGCTCCAGCGCCTGGAAGGCCGCGAGCAGGGGGGCGACGACCCGGCGGGGCAGCAGCTCGCCGCCGTGCGCGAGCTGGCGGACTTCACCCTGGACAACTCGGGCAGCCTGGAAGAGCTGCACGGCGAGGTGCAGCGCGTCCTGGGGCGCTCGCTTTTTTTTGAACGACCCAGCTGGGACGAGTACTTCATGAGCATTGCTCGCGTGGTGGCGGCGCGCAGCAACTGCGTGAGTCCTGGGGCGCTCGCTTTTTTTTGAACGACCCAGCTGGGACGAGTACTTCATGAGCATTGCTCGCGTGGTGGCGGCGCGCAGCAACTGCGTGAAGCGCAAGGTGGGTGCGGTCATCGCGCGGGATCGCCGCATCATCTCGACCGGCTACAACGGAACTCCGCGCGGCGTACGCAACTGCAACGAGGGCGGCTGTCCGCGCTGCAACTCCTTCGCCGAGGGAGGGGCGCGGCTCGACGAGTGCCTCTGCTCCCACGGAGAGGAGAACGCCATCGTCCAGGCGGCCTATCACGGTGTCACGCTCCGCGAGGCCACGATCTACACGACCTTCTCTCCCTGCCTGATGTGCACCAAGATGATCATCAACTCGGGTATGAGCGAGGTGATCTACAACGCCGATTATCCCCTGGGTGACGTGCCCCTGGCGCTGCTGCGCGAGGCGGGGATCAAGGTTCGGCAGGTTTAGCGGTACGGCTCCTTGGGCGCGCCATTCTTGCGGGGGCCCGCTCTTCGTTCGCCTGCGGCTCTCTGCGCGCCCTCGCCGCAGTGCGTAGACCACACGAGCTCGGTTGCCTCGGGCTTGCAGGCCATAGGCGCTGCGGCCGAATAGAGCGCTTGTAGGGCTGCGTGCACGCTTCTGTGCGGGCCTGCGCGAATGCCTCCCGGCGGGACTGCGGGGCGGGGTTCAGACGGGGGTTCGTTGGGCCGATTCGAGGGGGGGCGTCTTTCGGCGACGCTGGGGGCATCACGCGTGCGCAACTTTCTGGGCATCCTGGCGGTGGGGCTGGTTGCGGTCGGGTTGCCGGCCTCGGCGGAGATCTATCGCTGGACGGACGCGGATGGGCGCGTTCACTTCACCCAGGAGCTCTCGCAGGTTCCGGCCGCGCATCGTGAGGAGGCCGTGCGCCGCAACATCGAGTCGGAGGACCCGGGCGGGGTCTCGACGTACAGCACGCAGTCGGCTCCCTCGGCGCCGGCGGCGCGCGCGCCCCGCGCCGGGCAAGCCACGGCGGCCTCCCGGCCGAAGCGAATGCACCGCATCCGCGTCGAGCGGGCGGGGACCGGGATGCTGGTTGCCGCGCGCATCAACAACGGCCTCATGGTCCCGTTCCTGGTCGATACCGGCGCCAGCGACGTGTCGATCCCGCGCTGGGCCGCCGAGCGCCTGGATCTTCAGCGAAGCGGTCGCACACGCCAGTACCAGACCGCCAACGGCATCATCGAGGAGCCGGTGGTGATGCTGGACTCGGTGGACCTGGCGGGTGCCCGCGTGGACGACGTGCCCGCCAGCATCAGCTCCACGATGCAGGTGGGTCTGCTCGGCCTCTCGTACTTCAACCACTTCACCTATCACGTGGATGCCGCCCAGGGAATCCTGACACTGGTCCCCAACGATCTGGAGGAGAGCGGCAGCATTCGCGGCGGGCGCTCCCAGGCGCAGTGGCGCTCCGAGTACCGCGGCCTGAACTGGCGCCGGGAGCAGCTGGCGGCCGAGGTGGAGCGGACGAGCACGAACCAGTCGTCCAAGCGGCGTGCCCTCGGGGCACAGCAGCGAGAGCTCGATCGCCAGCTCGAGATCCTGGAAGCCGAGGCCGATCAGGCCCGGGTTCCCATGGCCTGGCGCGACTAGGGATCTCGCCGGAATGAGTAGTCCGCTTCCTAGTGTGGAAGCGGGTTGCCCACGTCCGCTCCACAGGCCGCTCCCGGGCCTCTGAGCGCTTCCCCAATGGGTTCACGCAGTTGCGGCGGCTTCTGCGATCCGGCGGCGCGTGGCACCGTTCTTGCTCTCTACCTGGCTGCGGGGGGAGGAGGCAAGCAGTGGCACGCAAGCAGAACGGATCCGGGGTCGAGCCGGAGGGTGTGGAAGCAGGAGTCGAGGTGCGAGATCGACTGCGCCGGGATCTCGAGGCGCGGGGGGTCGACCCGCTGTTTGCGGATGCCGTGCTCACGCGCGTGGCGCTGGTGAGCTCGGACGCTGCGGAGCCGAGCTGGGAGGCCATCGTCGAGGGTGTCGAGGTCGCCTACCGCGTTCATCGCAATGGCCAGGAGAGCCTGCGCCGGAGCTTGCGCGATCTGTCGGAGCTGTCGCGACTCGTCGAGGACTTCGGCGGCGAGCTCAAGAAGCTGGACGAGGGACTGAAGATGCTGGCGGCCTACCTGAGCCGCATGCGCAAGCAAGTGTGCAGCGAGGGTCGCCAGATCCTGCACTGAGTCCGCCTCCGTGCCAGTGCGCCGGGATCCTCGCCGCCGACCTCGGTTGGCTCGCAGCGCACGAGTCGCTGCTAGGTGCAGCGTTGTGCCTGGCGGCCGCGCTCCTGGCGGGCGGGCCGCGGCTGCGGCTGGGTCTGGCCTTGCTGGCGGCCGGCTGCGCCAGCGCCCTCCACCTGGGCCAGATGTTGGAAGAGGCGCGGGCTGCGGTTCCCGCGGTGCCCTTCGAGGCCGTCCTCGAGGGGCGGGTCGTCGAGGCGCGGCACTCTCCCCAGGGTTCGCGGCTGGTGTTGGAGGACGTGGCGGGGGTCGAGTCGCCCGTGCCGCCGGCACGGAGCTTGTTGGTCCGGGTTCCGGCTGATGGATCGCGGGCGCTCCGAGACGCAGTGCGGGGCGACCGCGTGCGCATGCGCGCTCGCCTGCGCGCGCTGGGAGGCCTGCGCAACCCGGGTCGTGCCGAGGTGGGGCGTCACTGGCAGCGTCGCGGAGTCGGTGCTGTCGCCCGTCCCTTGCACGCGCTGCTTGCGGTGCGAGCTCCCGACGGAAGTGCGCGCCCGCTGGCGCCGCTGCTGCGCTTGCGGCTGCGCATGGCGCGGAGGCTCGATGCGCTGGGCCCCGGCGGCCCGCTACTCGCGGCGCTGGCACTGGGCGAGCGCGGCGGCATTCCGGACTCCGCGCTCCGCGCGTTCTCGGAGCTGGGGATCGCGCACCTGCTCGCCGTGTCCGGCCTGCACCTGGCGCTGGGCGCCGGTCTCGCCTTCGGCGTAGCCCGGCGGGGCCTGGCTCGTTGGGCGTGGGCGGCG
>CAMYOO010000418.1 GCA_947260035.1 uncultured delta proteobacterium | reverse complement strand
GCCGTCGGCACCTGCATGCCGGACTACGCCGAGGGCGCCTGGGTGGTGGAGAACGTGGCCACCCGGCCCGAGTTCCGCGGGCGCGGCATCGTGCAGGATCTGCTCGACGCGGCGCTGGATCGCGGCCGCGAGCAGGGCTTCACCCGCGGCCAGATCGCCGTCCTGATCGGCAACGAGAAGGCCCGCCGCGCCTACATCCGCGCCGGCTTCGAGCCCGACCTGGAGAAGCGCCACCCGGACTTCGCGGCCGCGCTGAGCTGCCCCGGCATCGAGCGGCTGCTGCGGGACCTGTAGGCACCGCGAGCTAGACTCGCGTCATGCACAAGCGCTCGACGTCTCACCTATTCGCCACGCTCACATTCATCGCGGGGATCGCCTTCGCATCCGCGGCGACGGCCGATCCCGCGCGGGTGCAGGTCTACAAGTCGCCCACCTGCGGCTGCTGCAACAAGTGGATCGAGCACCTGGAGAGCAACGGCTTCTCGGTGAACGCCACCGACGTGCCCGATCTCGCACCGATCAAGGCCGAGAACCGCGTGCCGCGCCGCCTGGCGTCGTGCCACACCGCCATCGTCGACGGCTACCTGGTGGAGGGCCACGTCCCCGCCATCGACGTCCACCGTCTGCTGCGGGAACGCCCGAAGGTCTCCGGGCTGGCGGTACCGGGCATGCCCATCGGCTCGCCGGGCATGGAGGGGCCCAACCCCGAGCGCTACCAAGTGCTCTCCTTCGGACCCGAGGGCGTGAGCGTGTTCTCCACTCACGGGCCCTAGCCCCGGCCACCGCCCGCTGGTGGTATCGCTCCCCGGGCTCACCGCGGACATCCTGTTCGCCTTCACGGGGGGCTGGGCCTTCTGGGTCGCCTGGCGTGCGGCGCGCGGCTACGTCACACCGCCGCTGGGCGCGGAGCTCGCGCGGATTCGCACCTCGGGCTGACGCGAGCCGCCGGCGCGCCGTGATACGCTGCCCGCAGCCGCGGCCCGAGAGCCACGGTTGGAGGGAGCAGTCATGGAGATCCTCCGCTGCGCGTTGGGGGCGCTGGTCGCGGCGATGCTGCTGGCCGGGTCGGCCGGCGCTGGGGAGCCGCGGCGCATCGATCACGGGGACCTGATCGTCCTGGAGGTCTACGGCTCCTACCGCGAGATGGGCCGCCAGATCGGCGAGCTGCTGGGCGAAGACGGGCGCCGCGTCCTGGAGCTCAACCTGGAGTTCTATCGCCAGTCCCAGCCGGGGGGCTTCGGCGCCTGGTTCTTCGACCGGATCGCGCTTCCCCTGGCCGCGCGCTTCATGTCCGACGACACGGGCGTGATGGACGAGGCCGGGGGCTACGCCGAAGCGCTGGGTGTATCGCCGACGGACTTCCTGCGCTCGCAGATGGGAGCGGGCACGGCCGGAGGCTCCACCGTGCTGGCCGCCACCCGCTCGGCCACCGCCGACGGGAACGCCCTGCTGGTGCGAAACGTGGACTGGATCGATTTCGGCGGTCTGCTCAAGCCGACGGTGATCCACTACCACCCCGACAACGGCGACCAGGAGTACCTCTCCGCCGGCTGGCCGTTGCTGCAGATTCCCACGGTGGGCATCAACGAGAGCGGGCTGGCGTTCTCTCTGAACTACTTCGCCACCGACCCTCAAACGGAACCCACCTCCGACTCCTACCCCTACCGGCGCGTGCTTCAGAGAGCCAAGACCGTGGAGGAGGCGATCGCGCTCTTCCAGTCGAACTTCCCCCTCGTCCTGGCCGCGTTCGGCGTCGTGGCCGACTCCGCAGGAGATCTCGCACTGCTCGAGTGCACCACCACGCGTTGCGAGGTGTTCCGGCCCGATCAGGACTGGTTCGCCCACGCGAATCACGCCCGCACCGAGGGCATGCAGGATGTGGACAAGTTCCGCGGCGTCCTGGAGCCGACCCGACGCGTGCTCTGGCACTCGGACCGGATCGAGCCCTATGCACCGTTCGGGAGCTACATCCCCCTGGCCATCGACGGCCACGGCGAGGGGCTGCAACCGATTCCGGCCTCTCCCTTCCTGAAGACGGATGCCTACCGCGCGGAAGCCCAGGCGATCGCGCAGGTGCGGACCGCCCTGAATGCACAGTTCGTGCAGGGGGATCTGGAGCGGGCCAATCAAGCTTGGGCGGAGATCTTCGCCGCTCCGCCGCAGTCTCTCGACACGTCGCAGCTTGCGCTGGCCTGGGCCTACAGCTTGCTGCAAGCGGACGCCTTCGAAGCGTGCACGTCCGCCCTCGATGCCCACTTCGACCCGAGCGCCGAACGCGAACCGCAGGTGTACGCCGCCTTGCTGCGGGGAGCGTGCGAAGACGGGCTGGGCCGACGGGAGGACGCGCTCGCCAGCTATGCCCGCGCGTCGGCACGCATGGACGAGGTTCCGGACCAGAGCTCCTACGACTCTGTGCGCGGCATGGTCGCCGCGGGCCAGGCGCACCCGCTGAGCCCGAAGGACGTGCAGCTGAGCGGATGGCTCAGCCACACGCCGCCGTGATGCGAGAGGAGTGGACGGCGGTCGACCGCTACCTGACCGACCTGCTGGTGCCGGCCGACCCCGCGCTGGACGCAGCTCTGGAAGCCAGCGAGGCCGCCGGCCTGCCGCCCCACCACGTCTCGCCGAACCAGGGCAAGCTGCTCAACCTGCTTGCCGGCGCCGTGTCCGCGCGCCGCATCCTGGAGATCGGCACGCTGGGCGGCTACAGCACCATCTGGCTGGCGCGGGCACTTCCGCCCGGCGGCCGCCTGGTCACCCTGGAAGCGAACCCGGACCACGCCGACGTCGCGCGCGCCAACCTCGAGCGCGCCGGCCTGTCGGAGGTGGTGGAGCTTCACGTCGGCCCGGCCCTCGAGACCCTGCCTACGCTGGACGCCCTAGGCCGTGAGCCGTTCGACCTCAGCTTCATCGACGCCGACAAGGCCGGCAGCGCGGAGTACTTCGATTGGGCGCTGCGGCTCTCGCGACCGGGCAGCCTGATCCTGATCGACAACGTGGTGCGTCGCGGCGCGGTGGCCGACCCGGACACCGCCGACCCCAGCGCACTGGGCATCCGGCGTCTGAACGAGCGAATGGCCGCCGAGCCGCGGGTCAGCGCCACCGCGATCCAGACTGTGGGCAGCAAGGGGCACGACGGCTTCGCGCTGGCGCTGGTAGGCGGCCGATCGTGATACGCTTGCGGGGTCTCGTCCAGTGGAGGTGACCGATGGAGTTGCTGGTTCTCGGTCTCGCGATCTGGTGGATCGCCCATCTGCAGAAGACCGCCGGAGCGCCGCTGCGCCAGAAGCTGATCGGCGCCATGGGCGCCGATCCCTTTCGGGGGGTCATCTCCGTGCTGCTCGTGATCTCGCTGGTCCTGATCGTGGTCGGCTGGCGGGGCACCACGCCTGTCGCGGTGTACGACGCGCCGCTCTGGGGACGCGCCGTAGCGACGCCGCTGGTCCTGCTGGCGCTCTATCTGTTCGTCGCTTCCGCCCAGCCCAGCAACGTGAAGCGGCTGCTGCGACACCCCCAGCTGACGGGCGTCGCCGTCTGGGCGCTGGCCCACCTGCTCTCCAACGGAGACAACCGCTCCCTGGTGCTGTTCGGCGGGCTGGGCGTCTGGGCCCTGGTGGAGATGCCGCTCATCAACCGGCGCGACGGTCCGCGGGAGACGCCGGAAGCGCTGCCGATGGCCGCGGACGTCAAACTGGTGGTGGCCGCGGTAGTCGCTTTCGGCGTGCTCTACTTCGTGCACCCCTGGATCGCCGGCGCCTCACCTAGCCCCTTCTGAGCGTGGAATCGGAGCTGAGCCCCTGGCCTACGACGAGAAGCTGGCCGAGCGCATCCGCACGACCCTGAAGGGGCGCCGCGGCATCTCCGAGAAGAAGATGTTCGGAGGCCTGAGCTTCCTGCTGCGCGGCAACATGTGCTGCGGGATCGCGAGCGGAGAGCTGATGGTCCGGGTGGGCCCCGACGCCTACGAGAAGGCGCTGGCCCGCAAGCACGCGCGGCCCATGGACTTCACCGGGAAGCCCCTCAGGGGCTACGTCTACGTAGCGCCCCAGGGAATCCGCTCGCAGCGCGACCTGGGGGGCTGGATCGAGCAGGGCCTGGCCTACGCGCGCACCCTTCCGCCCAGGTAGCCAAGTAGCCGCCGCGCGATACTCTCGCCCCACCCGGAGGACGAGCCGTGGCCGAGCTTCGAGACGTGACCGACCAGACCTTCGCAGCAGAGGTGCTGGACAACGGCGTGCCCGCGCTGGTGGACTTCTGGGGCGACCACTGCCCGGCCTGCCGCCAGATCTCGCCCATCCTGCGCGACCTGGCGACGGAGTACGAGGG
>CAMYOO010000417.1 GCA_947260035.1 uncultured delta proteobacterium | reverse complement strand
TCCGGCGTCAGGTGGATCATCTTCAGCGCGATGATCTTCAGGCCGGATGCCTCGATCCGGGCCAGGATCTGCGCGGCGACGCCCTTCTGCACGGCGTCGGGCTTCACGATCGAGAGGGTGCGCTCCAGGGCCATCTTCTTCTCCTCGAATCTCTGTGCGGGGCCGGACCTTAGCCCCCGGCGATCCGCAGGACCACCTTTCCGAAGTGCTCGCTGGCCTTCACCGCCCTGTGCGCGTCGCCCACCTGCTCCAAGGGCAGGATCCGGTCCACCACCGGTGCGATGGCGCCCGAGGCCAGCGCCTCGCCGAAGCGCTCGCCGAAGCCGGCCACGATGGCCGCCTTCTCGGCCGCCGAGCGCGTGCGCAAGGTTGACCCGATCACCGAGAGCCGGCGGGCCAGCAGCAGCCCCAGGTTGATCTCGGCCTTTGCGCCGCCCATCAGGCCGATCAGCACCAGGCGCCCGCCGGTGCGCAGCGACTTCAGGTTGTTCGCCAGGTAGGTGGCACCGATGTGGTCCAGGACCACGTCCACGCCCTGCCCTTCCGTCACTTCTCGAACGGCCTCGACGAAGTCGCCCTCGCGGTAGTTCACCGCCGCGTCGGCGCCCAGCTCCAGGCAGCGTGCGCACTTAGCGTCGCTGCCGGCGGTGGTCACCACGCGCGCGCCCGCGGCCTTCGCCAGCTGGATGGCCGCCGTGCCCACGCCGGAGCCGCCGCCGTGCACCAGCAGCGCGCCGCCGTCGGGCAGGGCCGCCAGCTGGAAGACGTTCAGGAAGACCGTGAGGAAGACCTCGGGCACCGCCGCCGCCTGCTCCAGGGAGAGGCGCTCGGGAACCGGCAGGCAGGACCCGGCGTCCACCACCACCTCTTCCGCGTAGCCGCCGCCGGCCAGCAAGGCCATCACACGGTCGCCGGGCGACCAGCCCGTGACGGCGGAGCCCACCTCCGCCACCTCGCCGGCGCACTCCAGGCCGATGATCTCGGAGGCGCCGGGCGGCGGCGGGTACAGGCCCTGGCGCTGGAGCAGGTCCGCGCGGTTCACCGCCGTTGCGGCCACGCGGATGCCCAGCTCCCCCGGGCCGAGCTCCGGCGCGGGCGCGTCGCCCACGCGCAGCTGGGTTTCGTCTCCAGGCTCATCGACGAGTACGGCTCGCATGGGGTGCATGGATAGCAGAGGCCGCAACCGGCTAGGCCCCGTCTGCGACCCAGCCCGGCCGACACTCGGGGGGCCACGGTGGAATGGCTCGTGTGGCGATGACTTCCTGAACCCGTGACCGGCCGTCCCCGAGCCCGGGACGGCTCTGCTGCTCGCGACCGTCGCCCTGGGACTCGCGATGCCAGGAGAAAGGCAGCGCTGACCGCTGGCGCAGCCCCAGGTTGAAACGCCCCGGCTCCGGTCGGGGCGTTCCTCTTGCCGGACCGCCTACGGTCGCCCAGGCCTGAGACCCCCACGGAATGGGTCGCAACGGGGGATTTCGGGCCTCGAACCGGGCGTCACATTGCACGCTATGGCACGTGCCGCACCGTTGTGGGTCCTATGCGCGATTATCGACGCCGTCGCGTGCAGCAGATGCTCAGTGCAGCAATTCCAGACAGGATCACGGCTGTGGCCGGTTCGGGAACAGGCGTGATCGTCAAGGACGCTTCAGCCTGTGCACCGTCGGTAGGATTCGTGTAGGCAACAACCGCAACGCTATAGACACCCGTGTTGGCTGCGACAAATGTGAACCGAGGATCTCCGAACGCACCGCCGAAGGGATCGTCTTCGGTGTCATCCTGGTTCTCGATAAATGTCAGCCCCAGCTCTGCGGTCCACGTCAGGTGGGTCCCGATGTTCAGGTCGCCACCCGAAACGGCGCTGTCGTCGATGCCCGTTACATCGCCGAAAGAACTCGTTGCGTACAGGTCAGCACTGGCAGCCGTACGGTTGATGTCCAGGTCGACGGTGTCGCCGGCCGCCGCACTGAAGGTGATCCAGAACTGGTTGGCTGGCGCCGTTCCGTCGTCGTCGAAGACGTCTCCTGTCACGACATCACCACTGGACATATTGACCGGATTGATCGCAGCCGCAGACCCTGTGGATGCAAAGCCAAAAGTCGCGAGAATCGCAACAAATGCCGTAAGTAGGTCTTTCATATTACTTTCCCCGAAGAACAACAGCATATTGGGACGCCTCCGTCGTTCCCCCGTCACGGGTGGGTGGTTCTTCGGACGTCCGAGTGCCAGCAGCTCCGGAGCGCTTCGACCGGCACCGGATCCGCCCTCGGTCGCTCTGCCCTGAGATCCCCAGGCGACGGGTCCCGCCGCGAGGTTCTCGGACCTCGAACCTGCCTTGGACTTCCTCTGCCTATGCCGTTCGCTCCGCCATAGGCCGGACGAAACCGGCCTGAATCCCCGCCAGCGGCACCGGTCGAACGAGAACAGCGTGGCCAACATCATCT
>CAMYOO010000416.1 GCA_947260035.1 uncultured delta proteobacterium | reverse complement strand
GGGGATGCGCACGCCGCCGGCGGCCGCCTTGGCGCGCAGGATCTCGCGGCGCACCTGGGCGTCGGGCGCCTCCAGCTCCGCCACCAGGCCCCCGTTCCAGCGCGAGCGCAGCCGCGAGTCCAGGCCGGCGATCTCGGCGGGTAACCGGTCGCCGGTGCAGACGATGCGGGCGCCCGCGTCGCGCAGGTGGTCGATGGTGTGGAAGAGCTCCAGCTGGGTCGCCTTCTTGCCGGGCAGGAACTGGACGTCCTCCACCACCAGAAGCTCGCAGCCGCGGTAGCGGCGCTTGAACGCGTCCATGCCGCCGCCGCGGACTGCCGTCTGGAACTCGCCGGTGAAGGCCTCGGCCGAGGTGTACAACGCGCGCCGTGCTCCGGAGCGCAGCGCCTCGGCTACCACCGAGCGCGCCAGGTGGGTCTTGCCCAGTCCGGGGGCGCCCGCCACGTAGATGCTGGAGAGCCCGGTCTGGCGCCCCTGGGCCACGGCCAGGCAGGCCTCGCGCGCCAACGCGTTTCCGGGGCCCACCACGAAGCTGGCGAAGGAGTAGGGAAGCGGCGTCTGCTCGGGGGCGCCGGCCAACTGCGGCGTTGCGGCGGGCGATGACGGGGCCGTACGGTCATCGGCAGCGGCCGCCGGCCGCGTCTGCTGCGCCGGCTTCGCATCGCAGGCGCCGCGCCGGGCTGCGCGGCCGACACCCAGCGCGATCTTGACCGGGTGGCCGGCCTCGGCCTCGGTGCAGCGCTCGATTACCGACAGCATGCGCCCGCGGATGCGTTCTCGGTGGAAGGCCGAGGGACACAACACGCGAAGCTCATCGCCCTCCACGCATACGTGAAGCGGCTGGATCCACGCCTCGAAGGCGAAGGATCCGAATTCGGGCACAAGGCGCCTGACGACGCCGGTCCAGAGTTGAGGGGGGAGCATCCCTGGGCTCGGATTCCGATGTGTTGAGGGCCGGTTTTGCCGGACTTTTCAGGGTTATGGGGTGAATATGAGAGATTCTGGCGAGCAATCCCCGTATCCGCGGGCATTGGAGCATAGCCGCGGAGTGTCGCGCAACGGCGAATCGGGGGGCCGGATCACCCTTCCGACACACAAACGCAGTTCCGAAACGCACCCATGCACCGACGGAAAACCACTGTTTCAGAGTCGGAACGCGATGCGTTTCCGGTAGTTTCGGGGACAAGGCTTGAGACGGCTTCGCGGACGCCTCGGGCCGCGGGCGAGTCGGCGCGGGTCGAGGCTGGAAATCTTCGATCTACGATTTTCGTCGATTATCGAAGATTTTGTCGATTTTTCTTTTTTCGCTAGTGGACCATGCTGGAAGGGTCGCCGACCGACCGGCCCTGGGCCGCAAGCCGGAAGTCGAGCAGGCCGTCGAGGCGCTCGAGGCGCTGGAGCAAGCGGTCTTCTTCGAGAAGGCTTTGCTTCTCCACCGCGTGCAGATCGAGGATCTGGCACAGGGCATTCACCGCGGTGGGGTCGTCAGCGCCGTCCAGTACGCTGGGATCGAAATGCTGTTGTCCTCCCGACGCTTCTTCCAGCAGGAGTCCCAGCTTGGCCAGCGCGGTGTCGCGAAGGCTGGCCAGCTCGGCCTCGTCGCCGGGCTCCACGCGATCGCTAAGGCCTTCGACGCGGGCTACGCGGTAGAGACGCTCGCCGCCGGGGGGGGGTTCCTCCAGCACCCGGAAGCGGCGGGTGCCCACCAGCAGGATGTCGATGCGACCGTCCTCGTGCCGATTCGAGTCGATGATGCGGCCCTCGCAGCCGATCGCGTAGATCGGGGGATCACCAGCCATGTCGGCCGCGTGCTCCGGCCGCACCGTGACCATGCCGATCCGCTGCTCCCCGTCGAAGGCCGCCTGGATCAACTCGCGGTAGCGCGGCTCGAAGATGTGCAGCGGACAGCGCAGCTTTGGGAACAGAACCACCTGGGAGAGGGGAAAGATCGGGATCTCGTCACTGGCCACGGCTTCAGGGTAGCAGCGCTGCGCGCGCCGACCCGAGCGCCCTGCGCGCGCTGACCCGAGCGCCCTGCGCGGCAAGCCGATAGACTCCGGCCTCGTAAGCCGCGGCCCCACGCGCGCCCCACCCCCAGCGCGCGAAATTCCGGAGGCCCCAGGCGCGCGCGAGTCGATGGACAGGAAGACGCGCAAGCAGCTTGTCGAACGATTGAACCGCGATGCGACACTGATCGCAGCGCGCTTCAGCCTGCGCTATCGGGCCGTGGAGGCCGATCGGGCCAACGCCACCAGCCGCTACGGCATCTGTTACTCGGATGGCACGATCCGTATCCGACTGCGCCATGCCACTACCGGCCGGCCGCTCAAGTACTCCAGCCTGGTCAACACGCTCTGTCACGAGCTGGCGCACCTGCGCCACTTCAACCACGGGCCCCGCTTCAAGGACTTCTATCTCCGCATCCTGGCCTATGCCCGAGAGGCGGAGATCT
>CAMYOO010000415.1 GCA_947260035.1 uncultured delta proteobacterium | reverse complement strand
ATCCATTAGGCCAGGAAAGCCGCTTTTGGAAGTTTCGGCAAGGCGACATTCTCGCAACGCCCCCGTGACGGAGACGCCCGGAATCCGTGGGGATTCTCCACCCGCGGCCCGGACGGCCGCACATCGCGGCTTCCATCCGGCGCGCGCCTGGCTGTAATATAGCCGACATGGCCGAATGGCCGTGGCTGGCCGTCGTCGGAGTCCTTCCCCTGGCCCTCCTCGTCGGGCTCTGGGCCGGGGTCAGCGGATACTCGGGCTGGCCCATCGTGGTTCCCCTGCTCTTCATCGCGGGTGAGCTGTCGATCCGGGAGAGCATCGCCGTGTCCTTGCTGGTGGACGCGCTGAACGCAACCGTTGCAGCCTTGGTCTACCACCGGCGCGGTCGGCTGCCCGCGGGGGTGGCCCGGGATCTGGGCGCCTGGGTGCTGGGGCCGGCCCTGGTCGGGGTGGCGCTGGCCATCGCCTTCCTGGACCGCTTCTCGGAGCTGCTCCGGGGCGCGGCGCCCTGGGTGGTGGTGCTGGTGGGCGTCGGCCTGATGGTCCGATCCTGGCACACCCCGGATGCGGTTTCGGCGCCGGAGCCGCTCGCGGCCGCCAGCGCGCACCGGGAAGGATGGAGCCGGGCGCTGGCCGCGGTGTCGGGGCTGGCCATGGGGCTGGTCGGCATGGGCGGCGCCTTCAACTTGGCCCTGATCTTCATGTTCATCCGGGGTATGCCCACGCTCTCCAGCGTGGCCTCCGGCCTCCTGATCACGGCCGCCGTGGCGCCTGTGCTGCTGATGGCACACCTGGTCTTCCTGGAAGGCGGTTTGTCCGTCGGGGCCGCGCTGCTGCCGGCGCTCGCTGGCTCCGCCCAGGGCGCCGTCCTGGGCGCACGGCATGCCGGTCACCTTCCGGAGCGCCGTCCGGCGTCTACCGTGGGGGCCTGCGTGGTGATGGCCGGGCTGGCCTCGACGGGCCTGGCCGAGATGCTGACCGACGGCGGGCTGCCGGAATGACGCGGCTTACCGAGGGCGGGCTGCCGGAATGACGCGGCTGACCGAGGGCGGGTTGCCGGGATGACGCGGCTGACCGAGGGCGGGTTGCCGGGATGACGCGGCTCCTCGTCGCAGTTGCGCACAACGCGGGCCGCGTGCTGGTGGCGACGCTGCTCCTCACCGTGCTGGCGGTCTTCGGCTTGATGGATCCGGAGACCGGCAAACCCCGGCTCCGCCTGGACCCGTCTACCGAAGGGCTGCTTCCGCCCGGAGGTGACATTCGCGTCGCCTACGAGCGCGCCCAGCGGCTGAGCGGCGGCGGGGACCCGATCGTGGTCGCCGTGGGCGCCGATGCCGTCTTCGAGCACGGCTTCCTGGAGCGCCTGGCCCGAATCACCGCACGGCTGGAGCAGGTGGAGGGCGTGGAGCGGGTGTCGTCGCTGTCGAATGCGTCCACCGTGTGGGCCGAGGACGGGGACCTGCGCGTGGGGCCGCTCGTCGAAGAGATCCCCCGAGAAGCAGCCGCGCTGGCCGCCCTGCGCGAGCAGGCTCTCGCCAACCCGCTCCTGAGCGGCGTGCTGGTGGCGCGGGATGCGCGGACCGCCGCGTTGTTCGTGCATCTGGAGCCGATGACCGACGGCGAAATGATCGAGAGCGGTCTGGACGAGAAGGTGGCCGCCGCCGCGCGCGAGGAGGCCGGGTCGCACCCGGTCTGGATCAGCGGGTTCCCTCGCTTCAAGGCGGCCACCAGCGCCACACTCCAGCGAGATCTGGCCCGCACGCTGCCCCTGGTGATCGTGTTCATGGCCGTCACCTTGGCGATCGCCTTCCGAAGCGCGCGCGGCGTCCTGGTTCCGCTGGCCACGATCGTCGTCGCGCTGCTCTGGACCTGCGGAACGATCGCTGCACTGGGCGGCACGCTCAACGTGGTGACGGTGATCGTCCCGCCACTGGTCGTGACGCTGGCCTTCGCGTACACGATGCACGTCCTCTACGGCTACGACCACTTCACGCGCTCCTCGAGCGGCGTCTCCCCGAGGGCGGCGGTGCGCCATACGCTGGAAGAGGTTGGGCTTCCGGTAATCGTCACCGGCGTCACCACGGCCGCCGGCTTCCTGGCGCTGGCGGTGAACCCGATCCCGGCGGTGCGGGACTTCGGCCTCTACTCGCTGCTCGGCGTGATCCTCACCGTGCTGGCCGCACTGACGTTCACGCCGGCCCTGCTGGGGGTGCTGCCGGTTGCGTCGCGGGTGCGCGCACCCCGTCAGCACGGCGTGGTCGAGCGTCTGGCCGATCGCCTGGCCGACTTCGACCTGTCCCGGCGCGGTCTGGTCATTGGAGGCGCGGTGGCGCTGCTGGCGCTGGCGCTCATCGGCGCCAGCCGGATCGTCGTGGCCAACCGCTTCGTCACCAACTTCCCCGAGGGCTCCGAGGTGCGCAGGGACTTCGCCGCCATCGACGAGCGGCTCTCCGGCGCCCACGCCATGCAGGTGTTGATCG
>CAMYOO010000414.1 GCA_947260035.1 uncultured delta proteobacterium | reverse complement strand
TGCGCCGATTCAGGTCGCGCTGCTGCTCGGCCAACACCTCCACCGCGCGGGTTGCGGCAGTGCGAAATCCCAGCACGCGACTCACCGCTCCCCAGAGCGAGCGGCTGCGCGGCGGCTGAATGCTGTAGATGGCGAGGCCGCCCTCCACCTGCATGTCCACCTGCGCCAGCTCGGAGATGCCCAGCAGATACGGAGCGCGGCGTAACGAGCCCTTGGTGATCCAGAAGTAGGGGAGCGAGGGACTGTGGCTCTCGGGAATCTCGATCGTAAAGCGGAGCTGTCCGCCGGGCAGATCCTCGAGGCCATAGCGAATGTGGGTGAAGTAGCTCGGCCCCACCCAATGGGCGGCCATCCAGTAGAGCTGCCGGAGGCCCACCATGTAGCCGGCCAGCGCGCGCACGGGCACCATCTGCTCGGCATCGAGCGCAGCGAAGCCGGCGTCTTGCAGCTCGTCGAGACCGCCCACCAGCTCCGCGTAGCGATCCAGCAGCCGGACGTGCAGATCCCAGTCGTGGCGCCCGCCGCGCAGCCCGTCCAGATCGACGCCCAGCCCCTCGGTCAGGCGTTCGGGCGCGATGCCCCGCGTTTGGAGCGGTTGAAAAAGGTACTCGATGCTCTTGGAAGCGCACTCCTGCATCGATGCCACGCACCGCCTTCCGGTCCCTCTGTGTATACCGCGAACGGAGGGGCGGCCCAATGGCCCGCTGGTCGGGCTCGGCTACTCCGTGGTAGCGTGGCCTCATGATGCTCGATCGCCTGCGCAGCGTCCGCCACATGCTGAGCGGAGCCGGCGTCTTCCTCAAGCATCGCCCCGACAGCGTCTACACCGTCGCGGACCGCTTGGAGGAACGCGCCGACGATCATCCCGAGAAGCCCTTCATCCTGTACGAGGACCAGGTGCTCTCCTGGGGCGACGTGGACGCTGCGGCCAACCGCGTGGCCTCCTGGGCCGATGCGCAGCGACTGAAGCAGGGCGACGTGGTCGCCCTGCTGATGGAGAACCGACCCGACTACCTGGTCATGTGGCTGGGCCTGGCCAAGCGCGGGATCGTATCGGCGCTGATCAATACGAACCTGGGCGGAGCCGCACTGGATCACGCCCTGCGCACGTCCCAGGCGGCCCACCTGATCGTGGGGACGGAGCTGCTGGATTCGGTGGCGGGGGCCTCGGCCGAGGTTACGCAGAACCTGCGCATCTGGGCCCACCTGGACCCGGAGAATCCGGAAACGAAGCTCCCCGAAGGCTGCCTGGATCTGGCGGCTGCGCTGGAGGATGCGTCCGACGAGCGGCCCGCATGGTCGGTTCGCGAGGGGCTGCGCGCCGGCGAAGACCTCTTCTACATCTACACGTCCGGCACCACGGGCAACCCCAAGGCCGCGCGCATCAGTCACGCGCGCTTCTTCCTGGCGGGAGACGGCTTCGCCTGGGCCGTCGAAGCCGGGCCCGACGACGTCGACTACGTCGTGCTGCCCCTCTACCACTCGGCGGGCGGAGTGGCGGCGGTGGGCCGGGTGCTGGGCGGAGGCGGCAGCATCGCGCTGCGCCGCAAGTTCAGCGCGTCGAGCTTCTGGGACGACGTGCGCCGCTACGACGCCACCTGCTTCCAGTACATCGGCGAGTTCTGCCGCTACCTGATGGCCCAGCCCCCGAGCCCCGACGACCGGAATCACCGCATCCGCGTCGCCGTCGGCAATGGCCTGCGCCCGGACGTGTGGCCCGCCTTCCAGGAGCGCTTCGGCATCCCCAAGATCATCGAGTTCTACGGCGCCACCGAGGGCAACACCGTCATGGTGAACCTGGGCTGGAAGCAGGGCGCCGTGGGCTGGTTCCCGCCCGCGCTGGGCTTCGTAAACAACGCGCGCATCGTGCGCTTCGACGTGGAGACGGAGACCCATCCCCGCAACGAGGAGGGTTTCTGCATCGAGTGCGGGACCGACGAACCGGGCGAGCTGCTCGGCAAGATCAGCTCCGGCAACTCCATGGCCGGTCGCTTCGAAGGCTACACCTCGAGCGAGGCCACCGAGCGCAAGATCCTGCGCGATGTGTTCAAGAAGGGGGATGCCTGGTTTCGCAGCGGCGACCTGCTCTCGCAGGACGCGGAGGGCTACTTCTACTTCGTCGACCGCATCGGCGACACCTTCCGCTGGAAGGGCGAGAACGTCTCCACCCAGGAGGTGGCGGAGCTTCTGGCCGGCTGTCCGGGCCTCGACCTGATCAACGTCTACGGCGTAGAGGTCCCCGGAGCCGACGGCCGGGCTGGGATGCTGGCGTACGTGCCCCAGGAAGGCGCAGTCTTCGACGGGCCCGGCCTCTACGCCTGGGCGACGGAGCGCCTGCCTGCCTACGCCGCGCCGGTCTTCGTGCGCCCGCTGGGCCGACCGGAACTCACCGGCACCTTCAAGCTGCGCAAGGTGGACCTGAAGCGCGAGGGCTTCGACCTGGAGCGCATCGACGACCCAGTCTACCTCAGGGACGACCGG
>CAMYOO010000413.1 GCA_947260035.1 uncultured delta proteobacterium | reverse complement strand
GCCAGGAGGTCGTCCAATCGCGCGACCGGCACGGCGGGCTAGCGGCCCATCAGCAGCGCGAGATCGACCACGCGGTTCGAGTAGCCCCACTCGTTATCGTACCAGCTCAGGATCTTGGCGAAGTTGCCGCCCATCACCTTGGTGTACTCGGCGTCGAGTATCGACGAGTGCGGATTGCCCTGGAAGTCGATCGAAACCAGCGGCAGCGTCGACACCTGCAGGATGCCCTTCATCGGGCCCGCGGCGGCCGCCGTCATGGCGTCGTTGATGGCCTCGGCGCTGGCATCCTTGTTGAGCTTCAGGGACAGGTCCACCACCGAGACGTCCGGGGTGGGGACGCGCATGGCGAATCCGTCCAGCTTGCCCTTGAGCTCCGGCATCACGTGGGCGATCGCCCGGGCGGCGCCGGTGCTGGTGGGGATGATCGACAAGCCCGCGGAGCGCGCGCGGCGCAGGTCCTTGTGCGGGAAGTCCAGGATTACCTGGTCGTTGGTGTAGGCGTGGGTGGTGGTCATCCAGCCCGCCTCGATGCCCCAGTTGTCGTGGAGCACCTTGGCCACCGGCGCCAGGCAGTTGGTGGTGCACGAGGCGTTGGACACGATCTTGTGCTTGCTCGGGTCGTAGGCGTCGCTGTTCACGCCGAGCACCATGGTGAGGTCCGGCTCGGTCGCCGGCGCGGAGATGATCACCCGCTCGGCCCCGGCCTCGATGTGCTTGGCCGACTTCTCGCCGCTGGCGAAGATGCCGGTGGACTCGACCACGATGGTGGCCTCGCGCTCCTTCCAGGGCAGCGCGGCCGGGTCGCGCTCCGATGTGATCGGGATGCGCTTGCCGTCGACGACGATGGCGTCGCCGTCCGCCTGGACTTCGCCCGCGTAGATCCCGTGGACGGAGTCGTACTTGAGCAGGTGGGCCAGGGTCTTGGCATCGGTGAGGTCGTTGATGCCTACAACTTCGATGTCCTTGCCCCGCGCCGCTCGGAAGACCAGGCGCCCGATGCGACCGAAACCGTTGATACCCACGCGTACGGACATGGCTGGAGCCTCCTCGTGGCGGCGGCATTGCCGCGCTCGGTGTGGAAACCGCGCTCGCGGGACCCCAAAATGGGCATGCAACCCGCGGCGGCGCGCGGAATGTACCGGTCCGCCCGTCGGGTCGCTACCTGTGGACGGGGAGGCGGCAATCCGCACCAACGCAGTAAGCTAGCGATCCGGAAGGCGAAGCCGGCTGGCGGCGGGGCGGCGGGTTCGTCGGCCCAGCGTTTGGGGGGATCGTGATCGTCGGCAGCGGAGTCGACGTGGTCGAGGTGGCTCGCATCGAGCGCGTACTGGCGCGCCGGGGCGGGGCCTTCGAGCGCCGCGTGTTCAGCGAGCGCGAGCGCCGTGCGGCGCTGGGCAGCCGGCGGCCAGGGCGCTCCCTGGCGGAGCGCTTTGCGGTGAAGGAGGCGGCGCTCAAGGCCGTGGGCACGGGCTGGGGGGCCGGTGCGCGCTTCCGGGACGTGGAGGTTCTCGACGGCCCCATCCGGGGGCGTCCGCGCCTGGTCCTGCACGGTGTTCCGGCCGAGCGGGCCGCAGGAGCGGTGGCTCATGCGGCCGTGTCGGCCAGCCGACATCGCGCTGTGGCCGTTGTGCTCCTCGAGACCGCACGGTGAGCGCGCCGGAGCGGACCCCCGCCGGGCGCCCGCGCGTCCTGCTGGCCGTCTTCCTGGTCGGTCTGATCGCGGTCTGGATCAGCTTCGGACGCCTGCGCGAAGGGCGCGCCGTGCGCAGCGCCTGGCCGCAGCGCGAGGGGGCCATCGTGGTCGATGGGCTCCGGGCGCGCGTGCAGGTGCTGCGCGACGCGCGCGGTATCCCGCACATCCGCGCGGCCGACGAGTCCGACGCCCTGCGCGCACTGGGCTTCGTCCACGCCCAGGACCGCCTGGCCCAGATGGTCTGGCTCTCCCGGGTGGCGCAGGGTCGGGCCGCGGAGCTGGCGGGCACCGACTGGGTGGACGCCGACCGGCGCGCCCGGCAGCTGGGCATCGCGCGCCATGCCGAAGCACAGGCCCAGCGTCTGGATGCGCGCACGCGCCGCGCCCTGCAGGCGTACGCCGAGGGTGTGAACGCCCGCATGGAGCGGATTCGCTCCGGTGATGCGGCGCTGCCGCGGCCCCTCGTTTCGCTGCGCGCGGCGCTGGAGCCCTGGACCCCTGCGGACACCCTGGCGGTGGTCAAGCTCCGCGCCTGGGGGCTGGCGGACCCCCTGGAGACCATCCGCACCCTGCTGGCGCTGATCCAGAAGCTGGGTGGGGTGGCGGCGCGCCCGTTCTTCCCGGAAGGCGTGGGCATCGGTGCCGTGCCCCTCGGCACGCAGGCCGGCCTCCCCGCGGCCGGACCGGACCCGCTGCGGCTGGCAGCGGGCCTGGCCGGGCCCGCCATGGGCAGCAATGCCTGGGTCGTGGGTGGGAGCCACGCGGCGGGCGGCAAGCCACTGCTGGCCGCCGACCTGCACCTGGAG
>CAMYOO010000412.1 GCA_947260035.1 uncultured delta proteobacterium | reverse complement strand
CGACGCGCCGGCGAAGCTCGTTCTTCTGCACCTTGACGGTGCTGTTCATGGGCAGCGCGTCCACCACGGCCACGCGCCGAGGCACCTTGTAGTTGGCCATGTTCTCGCGGCACCAGGCGATCACGGACTCGGGCGTGACCGACTGCTCCGCAGCGGGCACCACGAAGGCCATCCCCACCTCGCCCATGCGCGGGTCGGGGATCCCGATCACCGCCACCTGGGCGAAGCGTCCGGTTCCGAACAGCGCGTTCTCGATCTCGGCGGGATAGCAATTGAACCCGCCCATGATGTACATGTCCTTGATGCGGTCGGTGATGCGCAGGTAGCCGCGCTCGTCGAGCACGCCCACGTCGCCGGTGTGCAGCCAGCCGTCGCTGTCGATGGTCCGCGCGGTCTCCTCGGGGTTTCCGAAGTAGCCGAGCATCACGTTGTAGCCGCGCGCCAGGACCTCGCCCGGCTCGCCGGCGCGGACCGGCTTGCCGTCGCCGTCCACGCAGCGCACCTCCACGTCGGGGATCGCGCGGCCGCAGGTATTGGCGATGGTTTCCGGGTCGTCCTCGGGGCGGCACATGGTCACCACGCCGCAACTCTCGGTCAGCCCGTACGCGGTGATCACGCTGTCGAGGCCCAGCTCGCCGCGCATGCGCTCCACCAGCTCCACGGGAACCGCCGCGCCGCCGATGGCGGCCAGGCGCAAGCTCGACAGGTCGTGACGGCTGCGCTCGGGGTGGGCGAGGATCGACTGGTAGATGGCCGGCGAGCCCGGGAGCATGGAGACGCGGTCCCGGGCGATGCGTTCGAAGATCACGTCCAGGTCGAAGACCGCCTGGGGCAGGATCGTGGCGCCGCGCAGCAGGCAGGCGAGAAAGCCCGCCTTGTAGCCGAAGGAGTGGGAGAAGGGCATGGCGATCAGGTAGCGGTCGCCCTGGCGCAGGCCGACCAGCTCGCTCCAGCTCTCGAAGGTGCGCACGTTCTGGCCGTGGGCGGTGGTCACGGCCTTGGGGTTGCCGGTGGTGCCGGACGTGAAGATCAGGTCCGAGACGTCGTCCGCGCCGACGCCGGCCAGGCGTGAGAGGGCGTCCTCCCGCGAGACCGACGCGCCAGCCGCCAGGAAGTCCTCCCAACGCTCGGTGCCTTCGCTGTCGCCGCGGAACGTGACGATGCGTTCCAGCTGAGGCGTGTCCTGGCCGGCCAGGGCCGACACGTAGTCGGTGCCCAGGAACTCGCCGCCCATGCTGAAGAGCAGGCGCGCGCCGGACAGGCGCAGGGCGTGGGCCGCCTCGCCGCCCTTGAGCCGGGTGTTGATCGCGGCCAGCACGCCGCCGGCGGCTTGCAGCCCCAGCGCGGCGGTGATCCACTCGTGGACGTTGGGGGCCCAGACCGCCACCCGGTCACCGGGCTCCAGCCCGGCCGCCAGGAACGCGCGGGCGCTCTCCACCACGGCGTCGGCCAGCTCGCGGAACGAGAGACGGACGTCCCCGTCCTCCAGGGCGCCGGCGTCTCCGAAGCGTTCGGCGGCATCCAGGGCCACCTGGGGAATGCTGCGGGCGCCTTGCATACGAGCCGTATCGTATCGTAATCTCCCGGGGTGGACACGCGTTTCTCTCCCGAGGACGAGGCCTTCCGCCGCGAGATCTGCGACTGGCTCGGCGACAACCTGAGCGGCGAGTTCGCCGCGCTGCGCGGACGCGGCGGCCCCGGCGACGAGCACGCCTGCGTGGACGAGCGCAAGGCCTGGGAGGCGCGCCTGGGCGAGGCCGGCTGGATCGGGCTGGGTTGGCCCGTCGAGCAGGGCGGACGCGATCTGCCGCTGATGCAGCAGGTGATCTTCTACGAGGAGTACGCACGGGCGCGTGCGCCGGGCCGCATCGGCCACATCGGCGAGGGGCTGCTGGGTCCGACGATTCTCGCCTTCGGCAGCCCGGAGCAGAAGCAGCGCTTCCTGCCGCCCATCCTGAAGGGCCGCGAGTTCTGGTGCCAGGGCTACTCGGAGCCGAACGCCGGCTCGGACATGGCCAACGTGCAGACCCGCGCCGTGCTCGACGGCGACACCTGGGTCATCAACGGTCAAAAAGTCTGGACGTCCTGGGCCGACTGGAGCGACTGGTGCTTCGTGCTGTGCCGCACGGACCCCGACGCCCAGCCCAAGCACCGCGGCATTTCCTACATCCTGGTGCCCATGGACCAGGAGGGCATCGAGATCCGGCCCATCGTCCAGATCACCGGTGATTCGGAGTTCAGCGAGGTGTTCTACAACGACGCCCGCACGGCGGGTGACAACGTGGTGGGCGAGGTCAACGGGGGTTGGAAGGTGGCGATGGGAACGCTCGCCTTCGAACGCGGCGCTTCCACCCTGGGCCAGCAGCTCCTGTTCCAGAACGAGCTGGACAGCATCCTCGAGGCCGCCCGGCAAAACGGGCGGGCGGCGGACCCGGTGATCCGCCAGCGCCTGGCCGACGCCTGGATCGGCCTGCGCCTGCAGCGCTGCAACGCGCTGCGCATGCTCTCCAGCACC
>CAMYOO010000411.1 GCA_947260035.1 uncultured delta proteobacterium | reverse complement strand
ATTGCGCGATGAGCGGGTCGGGTGAGGTGCAAATAGGACGCGGGCTGGGTCTGCTGCGGGAGCGGGACCTGGGGCGGCTCTTCGTGGCCCGGATGGTGACGGCCTTCGGCAGCTCCATGGCGCCGATCGCGATGGCGTTCGGGGTGCTCGAGCTCACCGGCTCCGCGACCGCGATGGGGCTGGTGATCGCCTCGCAGTCGGGGGCCGCCGCGCTCTTCCAGCTCGTGGGCGGGGCTCTCGCCGACCGCGGATCGCGCCAGCGCGTCATGGTGGGAGCGGACGTGCTGGCCATGACCAGCCAGGGCGCGATCGCCGTGCTGCTGCTCGCGGGCCACCCCGGCGTTCCGGAGCTGGCGGCCCTGATGGCCGCGAGCGGCATCGCCTTCGCCCTGCACTATCCGGCCGCGATGGGCCTGGTGCCCCTGGTCGTCGAGGCCGAGAAGCTCCAGCCCGCAAACGCACTGCTCTCCCTGGCGCGCAGCGGCGCGATCGGGATGGGGGCGGCGACCGCGGGCGTGCTGGTCGCGACGGTGGGTGCCGGGTGGGCGATCGCGCTCGACGCGGCGACGTTCGGCGTCAGCGCCGCGCTGGTCGCGAGCCTCAGGCCGCGAGCGCAGGTGCAGTCCGCGGCGAAGAGCGTCCTGCGCGACCTGCGCGAAGGCTGGCAGGAGTTCACGTCCCACCGCTGGCTGTGGACGGTGGTGCTGCAGTTCACCGTGATGTTCGCCGCCTGGCAGGCGAGCTTCGCGGTCGTCGGGCCGATCGTCGCCAAGCGCCTGCTCGGGGGGCCGGCCGACTGGGGATGGATCGCCGGGGCCTACGGTGCCGGCCTGCTCTGCGGCGGTGTGCTCGCGATGCGCGTCCGGGTGAGCCGGCCGATCCTGGTCGGGACGCTGTTGATGTTCATCGGGGCCGTGCCCGTGCTTCTGCTCTCCGTCCCGTCCCCGGTGTGGGCGATCGCCGCGGGCGCCTTCGCGTCCGGTGTGGGCATGGAGGTGTTCATGGTGCTCTGGTACACCACCCTGCACACGCACGTGGCGCCCGCGGCCCTGATCTCGCACATGGCGGGTGCGCCACTCGCAGGAGCGGCCATTGGAGCCCTGGCGATGGCCCTGGTCCTGCCTCCGCCCCTCGACGCCCTGAGCGCAGAGGGGGCTGGCACCGTGATCCGACTGATGATGTCCCTCGCCGGCTGGATCTCGGCGCTACCGGGTGCGCACTTCGCTGCCCGGGTGCCCGGAAGCCTCACGTGGATGGCCATCCTCCTGTCCGTGGTCGGACTGTGGCGCTTCCTCCGCTGGGGCCGCGTTCGCTCAGCCGTCTTGCCCCTGGCCGCCTCCGCGGCGCTCGTTCTGGCGGCCCCTGCCCTAACGTCGTGGACGCCCGGCGGCCGCAGCCTGATTTGCACGCTCGACGTCGGACAGGGGGATGCCGCGGTTCTCCGCACGGCCCGGGGACGGTGGATCCTGTTCGACGCCGGGCCTCGCTTCGGGAACCGCGACGCGGGCCGGGACGTGGTGCTGCCCATCCTCCGGCGCTACGGCGCTCGGCGCATCGACCTGTTCGTGCTGTCTCACCCCGATCTCGACCACGTGGGCGGATTCGACTCCATCCACGAAGCAGTTCCCATATTCCGGGTCCTGGACTCGGGGCACCCGATTCCCAAGCCATCATACGCCCGCTTCCTGGCTCGGACGGAAGAGGATGGAATCCGGTGGCTGCCCGCGGCACACGGCGATGCGATCTACCTGGACAACGTCGCGATACAAATCCTGGGGCCGCACGCGGCGGCCGCGACCCAGGGGACAGGACGACCACGGGCCAATGAAACGAGCCTGTTGTTGCGCGTGTCCATCGGCCGGGCGCTGGTCTACCTCAACACCGGGGACGCAACGATGAAGGACGAGCGCGCCCTTCTGTCAGCCTGGGGCCCGGACTCGGCGCGCGCCGACCTGTTGAAGGTGGGACATCATGGCAGCCGAACGGCGACCGGGAGTGACTTCGTGACGGCCGTGAGTCCTTCCATCGCCGTGATCTCCGCGGGGCGGGGGAACGCATACGGACACCCGCATGAAGCGGTTCTCGGGCGGCTGTCCAGGGCTGCCGTGCCTCGAATCTGGCGGACGGACCGAGAGGGAACGCTGTGCATCGAAGCGGATGATGAGAAAGGGTGGCGCGTGCAGGGAGAGAGCTCGTGGAACCCGTCGACGCTGGTGGCACGCGTCTTGACGTCACGATGGGGTGACGAATAGCGTATTCTACGCTCTTCCCTGGAGGCAGGCATGGATCGATACGTCGTCACTCTGGGCCGCTTCATCATCGAGTCGGAGCGCCAGCATCCCGGTGCGACGGGTGCCCTCTCCAACATCCTGTACGATCTCACGCTGGCGGCCAAGATGATCCACCGCGAGGTCAGCAAGGCCGGGCTGGTGGACATCCTCGGGATGGCGGGAAAGGAGAACGTGCACGGGGAGGAGGTGCGCAAGCTCGACGAGTACGCGCACGACGTGATGTTCAAC
>CAMYOO010000410.1 GCA_947260035.1 uncultured delta proteobacterium | reverse complement strand
CGACCTCACCCTCTACGCACGCGTGGGCGATGCCTTCGCCTACGCGTGTGTCGTCTTGGTGCTCGCGGCGGTGCTGTGGGTGCGTCGCGCGGAACGCACGCTCTCGTAGCCGCGCGACTCGGCCCTGGCTCAGGTCAGGCGTCCGGCAGGGCCGAGACCCGCGACCAGGTGCTAGGCCTGGGTCCGGTTGGTGGCCAGAAAGTACTGCGAGGAGCGCAGGAAGATCCGGAAGACGCGCACGTCGCGCTCGCCGAAGCGATCGGCCAGGCCCTTGGCTTCTCGGTCCAGGGCGTCCGCCCAGTCCCGGCAGGTGAGGGCGTAGGACACGGTGTCGTCGCCCAGCTCGTGCAGGTTGAAGCCCGCGCGGATCAGCGCCTCGCTGAGCCTCGGCAGGTTCACGTAGCGGGCCGTCCCGGGCCACACATAGCGGGCCAGGAAGGCGCCCACCTGGTGCCCCTCTCGCTCGCTGCAGAAGTCGGCCCAGATGCGGCCGCCCGGGCGCAGGTTGCGGGCCAGGAAGCGCGTCCCCCGAGAGTAGTCGCTCACGTGCTCGAAGGTGCCCATGAAGACCGCCGCGTCGAAGTGCTCCTGGGGACGGAAGTCCAGGAAGTCCACCAGCTCCACCCGGCACGGCAGGCTCTGTTCGCGAATCAGGCGCGTCACGAAAGCGTGCTGCTCCTGGGAGATGGTGATGCCGTGCACGTGGATTCCGCGCCGGCCCGCGTACTCCAGGAACGAGCCCCAGCCGCAGCCCATGTCGAAAGCCCGCATTCCGGGTTCGAGCCCCAGGCTCTCGACGGCCCGGGCCAGCTTGCGCTCCTGGGCGGCTTCGGGCGCATCGTCAGGGCTCTCGTAAAGGCCGTGGGAGTAGGAGCGCCAGCGCTCGAACCAGGGCAGGAAGAAATCCGCCGGCCGGTCGTAGTGGAAGGCGATGGACTCGCGCTGCAGCGCGCGCCGCCGGCGCAGCAGCAGCTGTGCGCCCAGGCGCAGGCGCTCCCACGGCGTCGGGTCCGGAGCAATCACCTCGGTGACTTTCACCACCTCCAGGAAGTCGCCGTGCACGTCCACCGCGCCGTCCAGGTATGCCTCGGCCACAGCCAGCAGGTCGCCGCGGATCAGCGCGTCCAGCGGGGCCTGCACCCGGAAGTACACCCGTGTGCGCCCCGGGTCGCGGCCCACCCGCAGCGGCGCGCCCAGCGGCGGCTCCAGCGTCAAGTTGGCGCCGGCCGCTTCGAGGGAACGCAGGATTTCATTGAAATCGTGCACGCTTCCGATTCTACCCCGCGGCCGGTATCCTCGGCGCATGCCGTCCGGCTCGCTCGAGTCCATCTTTGCTGCCCTGGAACGAGCGCAGGTCCGCTACCTGGTGGTCGGCGGAGTTGCGGTGGTGCTGCATGGTCATCCGCGGTTCACGGCCGACCTGGATCTGGTGCTGGCCCTGGATGGCGTCAACGTACGCGCCGCTCTGGGTGCCCTGGCCGCGCTTGGCTACGCGCCCCGAGCGCCGGTTCCCGCCGAGGACCTGGCGGATCCGGAGCGCCGCGCCGACTGGGTGCGCACCAAGGGCATCACCGTGTTCTCGCTGGCCAGTGCCGAGCATCCCGCCACGGAGGTGGATCTTTTCGTCGAGGAGCCGTTTCCGTTCGAGCAGGCGTATCCCCGCGCGGTGTGGGCCGATCTGGGCGAGACGCGGGTGCCGATCGCGAGTATCCGCGATCTCGTGGAGATGAAGCGCCGCGCTGGACGTCCCCAGGACCTGGTAGATGTGCAGCATCTCGAGGCGATTGCCCGGGACAACGGGACCGGCAATGCCTGAGGCCCAGCGCGAGCGCGGCTTCGCGCTCCACGAGGAGCAGCAGCGTCGCGCCTGGCTCGCGCTGTCGTACCGCGAGCGGCTCATCTGGCTCGAGGAAGCCAAACGGTTCGCCGCCCGGGCGCTCGCCGCAGCGGCGCGGCGCAAGCAGTCCGACCCGTCACGCTGATCGCCGCCTGCGCAGAGTCCCCAGCCGGGCCAGCAGCGGCAGGAGCAGCATCAGCTCGAAGCCGAGGCCGCAGGAGCTGGAGGTTTCCTCGTTCTTGTTCGGGATGTCGCAGTCGGGATCCGGCTCGTAGAAGCCGCCGTACCCGTCGTAGTCCACCTTGCCGTCGCCTTCGTTGTCGATCCCGTCGTTGCAGGCCGGATCTTCGCGAAGGCTCTTGGGGCTGGGCCCGCAGCCGGGGTCGCCGCGCGCGTCCGAGCGGTAGTCGCCGTCGTTGTCCACGCCGTCGTCGCAGACCCCGGTGCCGCGTTCCGAGGTGTCGGCGCCGCTGGCGCAGCCCGGATCGGCAGCGTCCACCTTGCCGTCGCCGTCGTTGTCCACGCCGTCGGAGCAGGCGGTGCCGCCGCCGACGTAGGCGCAGCTGGCATCGCAGAGGCCGTCGATGCCGTTGTCCAGGCCGTGGTCGCAGGTTTCGCTGTACTCCTGGAGGCCGTTGCCGCAGGACTGGCGGTCGCATGCGTCGCCGATGCCGTCGCCGTCGACG
>CAMYOO010000409.1 GCA_947260035.1 uncultured delta proteobacterium | reverse complement strand
TGGACCTGGAGCGGCGTGAGATCACGGGTCCTGCGCTGGCTCGAATGCTGGTACGCTATCCCGCGATGACCGCCCAGGTGATCGCGGCCATCTACGGGCACGCGATTCGTCTGCGGCGGAAGGGAGTTCCCGAGTACCCGCATCCCGAGGAGGATGCGGCGTCACGAAGGAGCCTGGAGGTCGCCGCGCGATGACCGAAAGCCTCACCCACGCAACCGAGAAGGACTTCGGGCGCCGGCCGCGGCCCGGCGTGATGACGCGAGTCGCGAGACGCGCCCTGCTCTCCCGCCTGGAGGGAATCGAGGACGCGATCCTGGTCCTGGAGGACCCCGACGGATCCCACCGCTTCGGCCCGCGCGAGTCGGACCTGGAAGCGCGCATCGACGTGCACGATCCGCGCTTCTACGCCGCCGTGGCCCGCCGTGGCAGCGTGGGAGCGGCGGAGGCCTACATGGACGGTCACTGGTCCAGCGAAGACCTGCCTGCGGTGATCCGCGTGCTGGCCCGCAACTCCGGCCTCAGCCAGGTGGACCGCGGCATCACGCGCCTGATCCAGCCGGGGCTCAAGCTGGTGCACGCTCTGCGGCGCAACCACCGCCGCGGCGCGCGCCGCAACATCGCCGCCCACTACGATCTGGGCAACGACTTCTTCTCGCTCTTCCTGGACCCCAGCCTGACCTACTCCTCGGCCGTCTTCGAGCGCGGCGACATGAGCCTGGAGGATGCCCAGGCGGCCAAGTACGAGCGCCTGTGCCGCAAGCTGGAGCTGAAGCCCGGGGATCGCGTGCTGGAAATCGGCGGCGGTTGGGGAGGCTTCGCCCTGCACGCCGCAAGCCGCCACGGCTGCCACGTCACCAGCGCCACGATCTCGCGCGAGCAGTTCGAGCTGTCGCGCAAGCGCGTGGCCCAGGCCGGGCTCGAGGACCGGGTGGACATCGTGTTCCGCGACTATCGGGACCTGGAGGGGACCTTCGACAAGCTGGTTTCCATCGAGATGATCGAGGCCGTGGGCGTCCGCCACCTGCCCGACTTCTTCCGCGTGTGCAGCGAGCGGCTGCGCGCCGACGGCCTGATGGCGCTCCAGGCGATCCTCGTGCCGGATCAGGATTGGACGTCATCCGTCCGAAACGTGGACTTCATCAAGCGCTACATCTTCCCCGGCGGACAACTCGTGTCGCTGGGCGAGATGTCGCGTTGCATTGCCGAGAAGACGGACCTGCGCATCATCCACCTGGAGGACATCACGTCTCACTACGCCGAGACGCTCTTGCGCTGGCGGCGCGCCCTGCACGAGCGCCTGGACGACGTGCGGGCGCTGGGCCTGGACGACGTCTTCCTGCGCATGTGGGACTTCTACTTCTGCTACTGCTCCGGCGGCTTTGCCGAGCGGGCCATCCTGGGCAACCAGATCGTGTTCTCCAAGGCACGCGCACGCCGCGAGCCCGTGCTGGGAGCGCTGGCGTGAGGCGACGACTGACGGCAAGCCTGGCATTGACGGCGCTGCTCAGCGCCGGAAGCGCCGGCGCCGCCGAGATCGAGGGGGTGGCGTTCGCCGACCAGCGGACCGTGGGCCGCACCTCCCTCGGGCTGCGCGGCACCGGACTGCTGCGGAAATTCCTGATCAAGGGCTACGTGGCCGCCCTCTACATGGCGGACGACGTCCCGTCGGAACGCGTGCTGGAGAACGTGCCGAAGGTGCTGGAGATCGAGTACTTCCGCAGCATCGCCGGAGACGCCTTCGGCAAGGCCGGAGACCAGTACATCGCACGCAACGTGGACGCACCGACCCTGATGCGACTGCGCCCGCGCCTCGATCAGCTGAACGCGCTCTACCGAGACGTGGAGCCGGGAGATCGCTACACGCTCAGCTACGCCCCGGGCTGGGGCACCGAGCTCGCCCTCAACGGCGAGCCCCTGGGCCGGATTCCCGGCCCCGACTTCGGGTCCGCGGTCTTCTCCATCTGGCTCGGCGACGAGCCGATGGACAAGCCGCTGAAGCGCCGCCTGCTGACGCCCCGATGAGGCCGCTCTTCAGGCGCCTGATCACGATTCCTCTGTACTTCGGATTGCTGGTGCTCAGCGTGGCGCTGCTGCCGCTGGCGATTCCCCTGTGCATCGTGCTGGATACGGTGCGCGGAACGCCGCTCGCCCTGACCCGCGCCATCCTCTTTTTCACCTGGTACCTGGCCTTCGAATGCGCCGGCATCCTCGCCAGCGCTGCTTTGTGGATCTGGCAGCAGATCGCGAAGCCCGGCCAGGAGGCCTGGCTGCACGCCAACTTCCGGCTCAAGTGCTGGTGGACCCGGAAGCTGGTGCAGGGCGCCAACCTCTGCTTCGGGCTGCGCTTCGAGGTCGAGGGGCTCGACGAGCTTGGGCCCGGCCCCTACCTGCTCTTCATGCGCCACGCGAGCGTGGCCGACACGATCCTGCCCTCGGCCTTGTTGTCCTCGAAGCACGGCATCGACTTTCGTCACGTGATCAAGCGCGAGCTGCTCTGGGACCCGTGCCTGGATCTCTGCGGAAACCG
>CAMYOO010000408.1 GCA_947260035.1 uncultured delta proteobacterium | reverse complement strand
ACGAGAAGTCCATCACGTTGCGCCCCTCAGGCGGCAGCTTGGCCCGGAGCAGGAGCACGGGGATCTCCAGGGCGCGGGCGCTGTCGTGCACGCCCGGGTTGGTGCGGCTGGTCATGTAGACGCTGGCTTCGATCTCGGGCGGGCAGGCGAGCACGAAGCCGTCGCCGTCTTCGGCTGGAAGCAGGCCATGGGTGCAGTAGGCGTTGAGGGCCTCGGGATGGAAGACGCGGTAGGGAACCCGGTCGCGGAAGCGGTCGATCATCTCCTCGGGGGATGAGAAGCGGCGCTTGCGCTTGGCGGTGGGATGCGGCTTCCCGCCCAGGCTGGAGAGGGTCCAGCCGCCTCCGCCGTAGGCTTCAGGAGAGGCGATCACCGGGTCGATCAGGACCAGCCTGCGAAAGCGATCCGGGCACGTGGCGGCTGCGTCGACCATGGCGTGGGCGCCCATGGAGTGGCCCACCCCGAGCACGTCGCGCAGATCCAGGGCTTCGACGAAGGCCGCGAGGTCCCGCCCCAGGTCCTTCCAGTGGGTGATCTCGACCTTCTCACTGCGCCCATGGCCCCGCTGGTCCACGGCGATCACGTGGCAGTCCCCGAGGAGATCCACCACCGGGTCCCAGCAGCGCGCGTGGAAGCCCGTGGCGTGAACCAGCAGGATCGGCGCCTCGCGGCCCCGCAGCTCGGGCCGCCATTCGAAGTACGCCAGCTCCACTCCATTCACGCGAACCCGGCCCTGTGCAACTGTGGGGTCGCTCATCCGTCCTCTCTTCGCCTACGGGGATTCAACGGCGGAGATCCGGGACACCGTTCTGGCCCGGCGCGACTCGAAGTCGATCCACACCGCGGTCACGGTGGAAGCGGCCGCGAGGACCGCTCCCAGCCCGAACGCCAGGCCGAACGCGGACGGTGTCGCCACGCCGCCGTAGGCCAGCGTCAGCGCCGCGATGCCAAAGGAGGCGCCGCCCTGCCCGGCCAGGCGATTGGCGGCGGAGGCGACACCGAGCTCCGAGTCATCCACCGAGCGTGCGATGGCGGACGTGATCGAGGGCTGGCTCAAGCCGTGGCCCGCGCCCTGCCCGATCAGCCCGATGCCGAAGGCGATCAAGTTGGATTCGTATGCTGCCCAGGCGACCAGGGCGAGGGCGAGGCTCATGACGGCACAGCCGAACACCGCCGCGAAGCGCTCGCCGAAGCGCTCTCCCAAGCTGCCGCCCAGCGGAGACGCCAGCGTCAGGGAAGCGGTGCGCAGCACCATCAGCAACGAGGCCTGGGTGATGGAGAACTGGAAGGAGTCGTAGAGGAGCAGCGGCGCGATCACGAAGGCACCCATGTAGGCGGCCGAGTTGAGCGCGTTGGTCGCCAGGGTGGCGCTGAAACCCCGATCCCGAAACAGGTTCAGGGGCAGCAGCGGAGCGCTCACCCGGCCCTCGACGCGAACGAAGGCCGCGATGCCGATGACCCCGATCACGGCAGCCGCGGGAATCCACGGCGACGTCAGGCCCAGCTCGCGGATGCCGCCCAAGGCCACCATGAACCCGGCCACGCCGACCGCCAGCGTGACGCCGCCGAGAATGTCGAAGCGCACCCGCTGCGGCCGCGTCTCGCGCAGCACCGCCGCCGCCAGCGCCAGCGCCCCGGCGCTCATTCCGGCCTGGAGCAGGAAGACGAAGCGCCAGCCCAGCCAGTCGACCAGCGGCCCACCCAGGATGAGGCCCAGCGCGGGCGCCCCCGCCGTGGTCATGGACCACCAGCCCATGGCGCGCACGCGTGCGCCCGCCGGATAGACGGAGAACAACAGCGCCATCGCAGTGGGCTGTGTCGCGCTGCCGAGCACCGCGGCCAGGGTGCGCAGCCCGATCAGGGAGTACGCATCCCACGCGAATGCGGTGAGCGCGGCGACAACGGTGGCCCCCGCGAAACCCAGCAGGAAGACGCGCCGGTGTCCGCGAAGATCGCCCAGCTTCCCCAGGAGCGGGAAGGCCACGGCGGAGAGCAACATCGGCGCCGTGACCACCCAGGAGATCGTGGTCTCCCGCACGCCGAACTCCTCGGCGATCGGTCCCAGGGCGACGGCCAGGATGGTGAACGGAAACGAGGTCGCGAACATGCCGGCCAGCACGGCCAGGAGCACCCAGCTCGGGTAGCGGCCGCTCGCCTCGAGCCGTTCGAGCCATTCTCGCCGCCGGTGGGTCACGAAGTCAGGGAGCGCTTCGCGGCCTCGACATCGAGCGTCACGCCGGTCTCCCGCTCGGAGACCTCCCAGAGCGTCTCGATCGCCTTCGACAAGCCGATGCGCCGGAGGATCGGGCGGCGCACCGGAGGGCCATTGTTCACGAAGCGCGGCGCGTAGAACTCCCCGCCCTTCGCCGAGGGGTCGGTGGCCGCTCGCACCTGGGGAAGCGCGCCGGCCGCGGGGGTCATTCCCGTCGAGCTCGCAAGGCCGTGGAAGAAGCGCTGCACGAAGCCGCCCTCCGTCTCGGCCACGCTCGTGGCTTGAAGATCCGTGTCGGAGAGGCCCGGATGCGCGATCAGGCTGGCTGC
>CAMYOO010000407.1 GCA_947260035.1 uncultured delta proteobacterium | reverse complement strand
TCTCCGGGCGCAGGCTGCGGGGGCCCTGGTCCCTCAGCATGAAGCGCGGATCCCAGTGCCAGCGATAGCGGCCGTCCTCGCCCTGGCGCAGGTTCTTGGCCAGGCCCGAGAGGTCGCTGGGCCGCTTGCGGTGCGGCAGGTACTCGGCGATCGCCGCGGCGGCATCCTCCAGGCTTTCGTAGCCGTCCGGCCGCGCGGTCATGAACTCCACGATGCGGGTCACGCCCTCCGCTTCCAGCTGCACGGCCACGTCCACCAGGATCAAGCCGCGCGCCGGCGTCTTCAGCCCACCCACGGCAAAGAGCGATGCGATCCCGCCCAGCGAGGCCCCCACCAGGACCGGCGGCTGGGAGAGCTGGCGGGTGAAGGTGTCCACGTCCCGGCCGAAGGCCTCGAAGGCGTAGTCGCCGTCCTCGGCCCACTCGCTGTCGCCGTGGCCGCGCTGGTCCACGGCCAGGGCGTGCCAGCCCTCCCGGGCCAGCACGGTCGCGGTTCCACCCCAGGCGTGGCGGGTCTGCCCGCCGCCGTGAAGGAGCACCACCGGCGGCCCGTCGGACGGACCGAAGCTGTCGGCCGCCAGGCGCAGACCGCCGCGTCCGGCCAGCTCGATCTTGCGCGCCTGAACCTGCATGGGCCGCATCTGGTTCGCAGAAGGGCCGGGGTCTGTCAAACTGACCGGGTCCCCGGGACAACGTCGAAAGGAGGCGGGAATGCGCGCCGCGGTCTTCAAGGGGCTGGGCCAGCCGTTGGTCGTCGAAGAGGTGCCGGATCCCGAACCCGCCCCCACGGACCTGGTGGTGCGGGTCAAGAGCTGTGGGATCTGCGGCTCGGACCTCCACGCCAGCGACGTCCCGCCCGGGTTGCCGCCGGGATCCGTCATGGGTCACGAGTTCGCCGGCGAGGTGGTCGAGGTGGGCGCCCAGGCGGCCGGCGACTGGAAGGCGGGCGATCGCATCTGCGCGCTGCCCTACATCGGCTGCGGACATTGCGCCGCGTGCCTGTCGGGAGACGGCACCCAGTGCTCCAAGATCCAGGCCACCGGTCTGGGCCAGATTCCCGGAGCCTATGCCGAGTACGTGCGGGTAGGGGGGCACGAGTCGCTGCGTCTGCCCGAGTCCCTGGATTACGACGCCGGCGCCACCGTGGAGCCTCTGGCCGTGGGCCTGCACGCCGTGCGGCAGTCCGGACTCGAGCCCGGCGCCAACGTGCTGGTGATCGGCGCGGGACCGATCGGCCTGGCCACGGCGCTCTGGGCGCGCTTCTTCGGCGCACGCAGCGTGGTAGTCAGCGAGAAGGCCGCGGGTCGGCTGGAGCGCGCCGCCGCCTTCGGCGCCACCCACGGCATTGACGCCTCCAAGGAGCACGTGCCCGGCGCCTTCGCCAAGGCGGCAGGCGCTCCGCCGGACATCCTGTTCGAGTGCGTGGGCGTCCCGGGTCTGGTCCAGGAGTGCATCATGATGGCGCCGGCGCGGGCGCGGATCGTGGTGGTGGGCGTCTGCATGCAGCCCGACACGATCTTCCCGGTGATGGCCATCGTGAAGGAGCTCTCGCTCCACTTCGTGATCGCCTATCGACGTGACGACTTCGCCTTCACCCTGGACATGCTGGATGCCGAGCGCATCGTGTCCCAGTCCATGATCACCGACCGGGTCGGCTTCGACGGCTTCTCGGCGGCCTTCGAGGCGCTCAAGAAGCCCACCACCCAGTGCAAGGTGATCCTGAATCCCTAGCCGGAGGCCTGGCCGCCATTCAGCTTCGACTCGTGGCGCACCAGGCGCGCCTCGGTCAGGAAGATCACCTCTTCGGCGATGTTGGTGGCGTGATCCGCCACCCGCTCCAGGTTCTTGGCGATCAGGATCAGCTCCACTTCCTGGGCCATGTGCTCGGGGTGGGCTCCGGCGTCGTCGATCGCCTCGTGCACGAAGCGCTCCTCGGTCTCGTCGATGGTGTCGTCGGAGTCCAGCACGCAGCGGGCGCGGTCCGAGTTCGAATCGCTGAAGGCGTCCAGCGAGCCGCGCAGCGCGCGGCTGGCCTGGTCCGCCAGGTCCTCCAGGCGGGGCGGCGCCGGCACGGGCGGGCTGGCGGCGAGCCGCTCGGCGCTCTTGGCGATGTTCCGCGCCAGGTCGCCCACCCGTTCCAGGTCGCTGGCCATGGTGCGGATCGCCAGCACCCGGCGCAGGTCGTTGGCCACCGGCTGTTGCAGCGCCAGGACCTCGGTCACTTCCTCGTCGATGCGCAGGTCCAGGCGGTCGATCTCCAGGTCGTCGTGCCGGACCTGCTCCGCCAGCTCCGCATTCCGCTCCCAGACCGCACGCATCGCCTTGGCAAGGATCGCCTCGCACAGGCTGCCCATGCGCAGGACGGTCTCGCGCAGGTCGTCCAGGTAGGGATCGACGGTTCGCTTCAACTTCGCCACCTCACGTCCGGCTCGGGGTGAACATATCGCGTTCCCCGCCGGAACGTGTGACGGAACTGTGATGGAATCGTGGCGATCCGTCGTCACGGCTCCGTTCCGCCGACCTGCTGGTACGCCTGGCACGCTGACCGGCGAGCC
>CAMYOO010000406.1 GCA_947260035.1 uncultured delta proteobacterium | reverse complement strand
GCGGCCGCGGAGCTGGCGAAGTGGGACCAGACGAAGGTGACGGCCCTCGCCACCCAGCTCGTCAAGGCGACCGACGCCCTCTACACCACCGTCTACAAGGAGCAGGATTTCGCGGGGACGGCGGGCGGCCTCGCTCAGGGCTCCTACGACCTGCGTCACACGGTGCGCCGCGTGGGCGAGGAGGCGCGCCACCTGGACGCGGAGCTCAAGGCCGGCAAGGGTCACGACGCGACGGTCGGCGCCTGGAAGCACATGATGGAGCTGGTCCGCGATACCGGGGTGGAGTCCGGGCGGACCTTCATGGAAGCGGACGTAAAGAAGGGGATGGCCGCCGTGAAGGATCTGCTGCGCCAGCTCGCGCCCTACTACGACCCGAAGTCGGATGCCAAGAAGGGCTGACTTCGCTCAGCATACGGAAGCCCGATAGACGGCCGACTTTGGGCCGTGTGACCACGGGAACGCGAAAGGGGAGGATTCGTGGCCAGCGGCGCTGACAAGGGCTCGCGCATCCCCGTACTCGAAAGTGTTCTACCCATCGCTCGATCTACTCTGCCGTCGGAGATCATCGCCGGCCTCACGCTCGCGGCCCTCGCCATCCCCGAGTTCGCAGAGCGCTACGCGGACCTGAGCGAGCGTGACTGCCAGCGCTTCAAGGAAGCCGTGCGCGGCAGCGAGCGGTCGCCCACCGCGGCGCAGGATTGTACGGAGGCAACATGCGCAAGATCGTCGCAATCGTGATCGCGGTCGTGTTGATAGGCCTCGTGGCCTACGTGCTGGGCGCACTCAGCTAGCCGTATCGGACGCCGCCGATCGCGTGGGGCTCAGTGGTCGGAGCCGATGTAGCTCTCCACCCTTCGACTCCACTCGCTGTCCTGGACGATCTTCAGCAGGGCCCGATTGAGCGGCTCGAGGAGGGGGCTGCCGGCGGTCACCGCCATCTTCACGTGGTAGTGGTCGAAGGTCCGGGGAAGCACCTGCAGCTGACCGGGGAACTCGGCTCTCGCGAGGTAGCGCAAGACCAGCTCGTTGAAGACGAACGCGTCGATCTCGCCGTCGGCGACCGCCTTCAGGCCGTCCCGCTCGTCCGTGAACGGCTGCGCCGTGATCCCGTGCTCGTCGAGGAATCTCAGGGATTCCGAGTCGGCCGTGGCGCCGACCCGGGCCCCCGGCAGGTCCCGCAGCCCTCGGATCGTGCCGCCGAGCTCGTCGAGGGTGAGCGACGTCGTGATCGCGGCCGTGAAGCTGGAGATCAGGATGATCGAGGCCAGCATCCAGACGATCGCAACCGTCCGCCCGCCCAACGTCCGGGGCGCCTTGTCTCCGTAGCCCACGGTCGTCATGGTGACCGCGGCCCACCAGATTCCGTTTCCGAGTCCCTTCAGCGTGCTGTCGCCGAACATCGCGCGGTTCTGGCGTCGCTCGAACATCCACACGATCGCGCCGGCGGTCAGCCACACGAGGAGCAGAATGCCGATCACGCGCAGGAAGGCCAAGGAGGCCAGCTGCTCGAGGATCCCGAACCAGCGGGGGCCGCTGCGTGCGGCTACGACCGCGATGCCCGAGCCGGACCGCTGGTAGGAATGGCTCAGGTCCATGGCGACTTCGTGCGCCCGCGAGGCCGCGATGGCGGGTGTGGCGTCGACGTCTCCTGCCTCGACGGCCCGCAACAGCGACCCGAGGCTGTCGTACTCCCGAAGCTCGTACTCCCAGCCCCGCTCCCGGGCGACCGCCTGCCAGAGCTCGATGGCGATGCCTTCCCAGCTGCCATCGGCCCTCTTCATCGAGAACGGGGGTGCATCCAGCACGCCCACGACCAGCGGCTGGGTCTCGCCGGCGCCCTGCGCGAGCGACTGCGCAGGGGAGAGCGCCACGATCCAGAGCGTTGCGAGTCCGATGGCTCTTGCGATGGGCATAGGATGGCGAGATGCGTCCCGCGGCTTCGTGAAGTCTAGGAGATCCGTTCGCAAGCTGCGCCTCGGCTGCCGCCCGAAGTGGGGTCGGCCGGGGACTTGGATAGAATAGGCGCAGGGGATTGGAAGGAGCGTGGCGTGGGTTCCAAGGGCAAGAAGAAGCAGGGCGAGCGCGACCAGGACGGCGTCGAGCCCAGGAAGCTGAAGAACTGACCGATCTGGCCGTTCGCATCGAGGCCGCGCTGGCGGAGGGGCGATGACTTCCTGCTACGATTGCGGCGGAGTTCGAGCCCCGGCCCCGGACGTCCCGATCGGAGCCCTGCAATGACGAAACGCCTCGTCGAGCTCGCGCGACGTATCCAGAAGCGCCCGTGGAATCGGCCGGGCAGCGACAAAACGTGGGTTCTGCACGCGATGTGGGAGCATCGCGTCCTGCAGCGCGAGGTACGCAAGGCGCAACGTGTCGGAGCACGCTAGCGGCTTCCTGCGCGCCTTGGCCGCGCTCGCCGAGGCCGGGGTCACGTACGTGATCGTCGGCGTGGGTGGCATCAACTTCTACGCTCGGACTCCCGCAGAAGCGTTTTCGACGCTCGACTTGGACGCGCTGCTGGAGCCGACGGTCGAGAATCTCCGAAACGCCCTTCGCGCCCTGCATGCGCTCGGCTACGA
>CAMYOO010000405.1 GCA_947260035.1 uncultured delta proteobacterium | reverse complement strand
GTGCTCGCCGTTGCCGCGCACAAACGCGCGCCGGATGTTTTTGCCTTGCCATTGCAGCAGATCGGTCGGCCCGTTGGCGACACGGCCGTGCGTGTCCATTTCATGTGTCGTACCGCCAACCGTAATGACATACGCATTACCGTGATGGCCCTCGCGGGTCGTCACTTCCGTAATTTCGCCGCCGGCAGCCACAGCGAGACCGCGATTGCTGAGCAAAGTGCTGCCGACCGGTGATTCGAGTCGCGCTGCGATCAGGCTTGCCGCTTCGGCTTTGGTCGGTGTGCCATCCGGGTCTTCGACATTGAGCTGACCGTCAAAAAACAGCCGGTTGATGTCGGCATTGCTGGCGCTGCCGGCGAGCGTGTCGACAAATCCTTGCTGCAGGGCCAGTTCCGCGAGTGCGTCGACGTCCGGTGTTTCGCCGCCTTTGCGCAGGCCTTTTGCAAGTGCGACCCAGCTCGCAAGTTCCTGCATGGACAGCGCTTTGTCTGGTTCGAACACCGGCGTTTCCGGAATGATGCCGGCGCCGACCAGAACGACGATATCGAAGCGTGCTTCCGAGAATTCGATGTCGGGAAACTGGGTGGCCTCGTTCTTGATATGGGCGAAAGCAATGCTCGTGAGGAGCAGGCATGTTGCTGCAAGCGTTGTGCAGGAAAAGCGTGCAAATGAGAGTGCCGTTGGCATGTACTCGTACTCCTATAAGTTCGCGGTTACGCTGGCATGGGCAACATCTGCCGCATTGCGTACCGCTTCGTGTTCATCCTGCTGCGCAGTCACAATTGCTGCGCGGACCGCGGGGCTTGCGTGCTCGCCAGACTGGCCAAGCGCCAGCACCGCAATACCACGTACTTGCCACTGCTCATCCCGCATCGCTTCGGTAAGTGCCAACAGGGCACTCTCGTTACCCGCACCGACAATGCCCAGCGCGCGCACGGCCGCCCATGAAGGCCCGGCGCGGCGCTGGATGCTCCGAGTGGGCTTCACCCTGCTGTGCTTCCCGAGTAGGCGCCGGCAGGGCTATCCGGACGGTGCGTTGCGCGCCAGCTGGCGCGCGAGCTCGACCTGCTCGCGGTAGGAGCCCGGGCTGACCCCCGCGTGGTTCCGGAAGAAGCGCACGAAGTGGGATGCGTCGGAGTAGCCGAGCTCCTGGGCGACCTGGCTAACCGTCGCGCCGCCCTCCTGAAGCCGCGCCACGGCCGTGCGGAACAGCTCCTCGTGGAGCACGGAGCGCCAGGACGCGCCTTCCTCCGCCAGCCGGCGGCGCAGGGTACGCTCGCTCGTGCCCAGGATCTCGGCGGCCAGCCGCTCGGTGGGCGCGCCGCCCGGGATCCAGTGCCGCAGCACGTGACGCAAGCTGTCTGAGAAGGTCCCCGGCGGAGTGTCCGCAGGCGCAGCCGACGGGCGCCGGGCCTGGATGGAGACCGGTAGCGACAGCAGCCGGGCCGGGATGGCCACGCCCAGCAGCGACTGGCCGTACTGGATCCGGACGCCGGGAAGTCCGGCCGTGGCCGCGGCCCAGCCGGATGCCGGGGACTCGACCTTCAGCTGGTCCGGCAGCCACTCCGGACCGGCCGCCGCTCGGATCAGCGCCAGCATGAACGAGAGCATATACTGCTCCGCTGGCTCGTTGCCGTCCCAGCCGCGGACGTCGGCGATGCGGCGCCTCCAGAACCAGGCGTCCGGCCCCTTCACCGAGAGCCCGAGCTGGACCATGGGAACCTCTCGGACGTAGCTGACGCACATCGCGCGGATCGCGGCGCCCAGGGTGGCCGCGCGCGACAGCGGAGGCACCCAGCCGGCTTGCCGCCAGTCGCTCAGCCGCGCGACGTCGAGGCAGAAGTCCCGCAGCCCTTCGTGCTGGCTGACCCCCTCGATGAAGTTCCAGACGCAGCGCCCCGGAAGGAATCCCGAGGGATTCTCGCGGACTTCCGGCGAGATTCCGGCGCGTTCCAGGTACCGCTCCGCCGGGACTCCGCTGGAGTCCAGCAAGGTGGAGAACCCGGCGACCCCACCGGCTCCGATCAGGGGAATGGGTTTCGCCATCGCGTCGACCTCGGCGAATCGTGGCCAGATTCGGCCATTTCGGCGATGGCCAGTTTAGGCCAATTCGCCACCGCGGAGAGTGCCCGCGGGTGAGGTGTCTATCCTGCCGCATAGGTTGAGAGAAATGGGAGACGCGGATGAGGTTTCGCTTCGTTACGGCCTCGGCCATGAAGCCGCGGATCGGTGCGGCGTTCGGCTGCCTGCTGGCGCTGGTTTTCGCTCCGCTCGCCCAGGCCCACGCCCAGGCGCCCGCGCCCCACTACGCCGATCGACACGGCAGCATGGCCGAGGTGGGCGCTAAGCTGGCCAACCCGGTCGCTGACATCTGGGCGCTCTTCACCGAGTTCGACTTCGACTGGAGCGACGGGGATCTGAACGACGGCGGCCAGAGGTTCGGCTCCAGCATGCTGTTCCAGCCCGTCATGCCGATCAAGCTCACCGACAGCTGGAAGCTCATCACCCGGCCGACCATTCCAGTCATCTGGTCCACTCAGGTTCCGGACCCCAACCGCTTCGGCGGCATCGACTTCGACCGCAAGACGGGCATCGGGGACA
>CAMYOO010000404.1 GCA_947260035.1 uncultured delta proteobacterium | reverse complement strand
CGAGTGACGTCGCGTGGGTCGAGAGCCCTCCGGCCCGGAGCGCGCGAGGGTCGAGCAGGCGGATGCTGCCGGGCTCGCCGCCGAACTCGACCGCGTCGATCAGCAGGATGGTATCGGGCTCGCCTCGAACGATCGGCTCGAGGTGGTTCTCCGGGGCGATCCCGGCATCGATGACGCGCTCGGCCGCCCGCCGTCCGAGCTCCTCCGCGACGGCGCTTCCGGCGCCATCGTCCCCCGCGAGACGATTTCCGATGCCCACGACGCAGACCCGGCCCACGACGTGCTCTCCCAGTCGCGCGAGGTCGTCGGCCATGGGCGCATGCATAGTCCGGGGCGAGGAGCCGGGCAAGCGGTGGGGAAGCCGCGCGCCTAGGCCACGTACGATGTGCTTCGCCGGCACTTGGGGCACTGCATGCGCAGCCGATCCGCGCGCTGAACCTCGGCCGACGCGCTCTTCACCGACGCGTCCAGCGTCCCCAGGTCCCGGAGCGCCACGAGCAGGAGGGTCGGGTTCGCGAAGGCGATCGGGCCGAGGCGCCGATAGAGCCAGCGCAGCTGATCCGTCGGCGCAACGGGTCCGCCGCAGACCTCGCACAGGAGGAGCTCCTTCTGGACGCGCTCCTCGAAGTCCTCCGGGCGGACGCCGAGGAACTCCCATTCGGTGGTGAGCTCGATTCCCGCCCCCGTCGGGCAGTGGCGCTCGCACTGGCCGCACCAGATGCAGGCGTCGAGGTGCTGGATCAAGGTCCGAGTCGGGCGCCTGGGATCGAGATCATCGATCACCTCGATGCACTTGGGCGGGCACACCTGCGCGCAAGCGCCGCACGCGACGCAGCCTTCCTCCACGAACCTCGGCCGGCCCCGGAAGGCCTCGTCGGGCGTGAAGGGCTCGTCGGGGAAGCGCGTCGTGAACGGCTTCGAGAAGAGCGACGCCAGCGCCTCCCGCAGCACCCGGGGCTGGAGGATCGCGGGAAGTCTCATCGGCGCTCCTCCCCGTCTTCGGCGAGCCGGTCCAGCAGGCTTCCCTCCCACAGGGGCGTCCCGGATCGATGCGCCGCCCGCGCCAACGCGTGGGATCCGGTCGGGGAGGTCAGGACCAGAAAGATCAGGCAGAGGGCGCCCTTGGCCAGCACGGCGGAGCTGTCGGCCATCAGCACGGCTCCCGCGACGATCAGCAGCGTGCCCAGCGCGACGCACTTGGTGGCCGCCTGCATCCGGCTGTAGACGTCCGGCAGGCGCAGCAGGCCCAGGCAGCCCACCACGTCGAAGGTGACGCCCAGTCCGACGAGCGCGTACCCGATACCCTCAGTCACCGAAGGTCCTCCCCTCGATCTGCTTCGCCAGGGCCAGGGTGCCGACGAACCCCAGCAGCGCCAGGGCGATGGCGATGTCCATCAGATACGCGAGGCCCGTCATCGTGGACAGGACGACCAGCATCCCCAGGACGACCGTGGCCAGCGTGTCGATGGCCAGCATCCGGTCGGGCACGCCCGGCCCGCGGGCCGCGCGGGCCAAGCACAGGGCGCAGCAGCCGATCAGTGCGTAGAGGAAGGCGGTCATTCGAAGATCCTCCCCAGGATGCGTTCGAAGCTCGCGGCGATCTGCGTGCCGGCCTCCGCGGGATCGGTGCTGCGCACGTTCAGCCAGTGCACGTAGAGCCACCCCCCGTCCACCAGCTCGACCGTCAGCGTACCGGGTGTCAGGGTGATCGCGTTCGCCAGCAGCGTGCGGGCCGTGGTGCTCTCGAGCGCCGTCCGGATCTTCACGATGCCGGGCCGGATCGGCAGGCGCGGGTGGAGGATGCGGTAGGCCACGTCCAGGTTGGCGAGCAGGACCTGCCACAGGAAGACGCCGATGAAGACCAGCGCCCAGAAGTAGCGGCGGGGCTCCAGCCAGCGGCCGAGCCGGACGGCCGGCGCCGGCCGGCGCGTTCCCGCCACCAGCAGGGCCACGGCCAGGCCGGCCGCGACAGCGGTCCCATCCAGCCGTCCGCTGTGCGGATCCACTGGCCAGGTGAGCAGGAGCCACAGGCCGAGCGCGACCACTGCCGTGCGCCAGTGATTCACCACTTTCCCCCCACGCCCTCGAGCAGCACGGCCACCGCCGGGGCGATTCCCAGGGGCTGCGCCAGTCCGGGAAGGGCCACGAGCCCCAGCCCGGCGCACAGCAGCGCGAGCACCAGCATCGGTGCCGCCATCAGGGCCGGGGTGCCCGGCACGACCCCGGCGGCGCTGGCCGGCGCGGGACCATCGAAGCAGTCGCGCTGCAGCCGGAGCTGGTAGCCCAGCGTGACGACGCTGAAGAGCACGGCGGCGACCGCGAGCCCGACGTGCCCGGCCTCGATGCAGGCGACGACGATCAGGAGCTTGCTCCAGAAGCCGCCGAACGGCGGCACCCCGGAGATGGAGAGGGAGGCGATCAGCGAGGTGCGGCTGGCCACGGGAATCACCGCACCGAGTCCGCCCAGCTCCCGCAGGTCCCGCGTCCCGGCCGCGCGCTCGACGGCGCCGGCGTCCAGGAAGAGCAGCGCCTTGCAGACGGCGTGGTTCACCAGGTGGAAGAGGGCGCCGGCCAGGCCCAGCGGTGTTCCGAGGCCGAGCGCGACG
>CAMYOO010000403.1 GCA_947260035.1 uncultured delta proteobacterium | reverse complement strand
TATGGACGTCAAGAACAAGAAGGTTCTCCAGTCCGAGGCCACCCGGGCGGAGCTGATCCGGGTGGCCAGCGACCTGTTTGCCGAGCGGGGCTACCCCGGAGCCGCGCTCGAGGGCGCGTGCGAGGGCTGGGTTGTCCAGCTCCGCGGCCACGCGCGCGAGTAGTGTGCCCGATGCGGCCGACAGCACCGGGGCGGGGCGCGGCGGGGCCGCTTGCCGGAGCTCGGCCGGGCGCACGATGATGCGCGCTTCGCGCAGCGCGGTGAGGCCATGGGCGCGCAGGTGCTCTACGATGGCGGGCGCGAGGTAGCGCACCCGGTGGCCCCAGACGGGATCGTCGGCGGCGAGGACCACGCGATCCCCGACGATCCGCGCCACGCAGACGTGGTGGCCGTGCTCCGGGACCCGCGTCTCGGTGTGGATCGAAGCGTGCAGCCGGCCGGCCAGTGCCCGCACGCGTCCGCATCCATCCTGGAAACGCAGCGGGCGCAGACGCTCTTCTTCATGGACCCGCCGGCCCACACCCGCCTGCGCGACCGGGTGCGGCACGCCTTCACCCCGCGCCGCGTGGAGCGGCTGCGGCCGCGCATCCAGGCGATCGCGGAAGAGCTGCTGGCCGCCGCGGAGTCGCGCGGGCGCCTGGAACTGATCGCGGACTTCGCCTACCCGCTGCCCGTCCGCGTCATCGCCGAGCTGCTGGGAATCCCGGCCCACGACCTGCCTCTCTTGCGGCGCTGGTCGAACGACCTGGCCGTTCTGTTGGTGGAGCCCTTCAAGGAAGACGGCGTGGAGGCGCGCAGCGAAGCGAGCCTGACCGAGATGCGCGCCTACTTCGAGGACATCTTCGCCGCGCGGCGCAAGGCGCCCCGAGAAGATCTCGTCAGCGAGTTGGTCGGCGCCGCGCCGGCGGACGCACTGAACGACGACGAGCTCTTCGGCCTGGTGAGCCTGATCCTGGTGGCGGGCCACGAGACCACCACCAACCTGATCGGGAACTCCGTGATGGCGCTGCTGCGCAATCCCGAAGCGCGGCACTTCCTGGCCGCCGAGCCGAGCCGCATCCCCGGCGCCGTAGACGAGCTGCTGCGTTACGAGAGCCCGGTGCAGGTGGCGCAGCGCATCGCGCAGGAGGGCTGCGAGGTGGCCGGGCAACGCGTTCAGCGGGGCGACCGCCTGTACGCGCTCCTGGGCTCGGCCAACCGCGATCCGGAGGCGTTCCCGGAGCCGGACCGGCTCGACTTCCAACGCGGCGACGTACGCCATGTGGCCTTCGGCTCGGGCCTGCACTTTTGCCTGGGCGCATCGCTCGCGCGGCTCGAGGGCGCGGTGGCGCTGGAGACGCTCCTGCGCCGGCTGCCGGCCTTCAAAGCCGACTTCGAGAAGCCCGTGTGGCGCCGCCGCCTGGTTCTGCGCGGACTCGAAGCGCTGCCGCTGCGGTTCTGAGCATGGCCGGCGCCGCCACCCGCACAGCCGTGGAACTTCGCGTGGACGAACGCGCCGCGCCGGGCCTCGCTCGGAGTGTGATCGCTTCCTACAGCCTCCCGAGCCTCGGCATCGGCGCCATGGTGGGGCTCGTGATGATCTACTTCCTGAAGTTCGCAACCGACGTCCTGCTGGTGGCGCCGGCTGCGGTGGGGGCGCTCTTCGGAGCCGCGCGACTCTGGGATGCCATCTCGGATCCGCTCGCGGGCCACTGGAGCGACCGCACCGACCACCGTCTCGGACGGCGCCGGCCGTGGATGTTCGTGTCTGCCCTCCTGCTCCCGTTGGGCTTCCTGGCGCTCTGGGCGCCCCCGGCCGGGATGAGCCAGGTCGGCGTCGTGGTGTGGCTGACCACGTGGGTCTTCTTCCTGCACACGGCGCTCACCGCCTTCGGCGTTCCGCACCGGGCGCTGGGGGCCGAGCTTTCGCCCCGACCCCACGATCGCACGCGCGTGTTCGCGGCGTCCTCCTTTGCGGCGCACCTGGGCGGCATCGCCGCGATCGCATCGGTGGCCTACATCGAGCGGGCTTCCGATCCGCGGTCCGCGGTGATCCCCATCGTGGCGGCGGTTGCCCTCGCGACGAGCGCCCTCATCGCGGTGGGTACGGCACGCACCCCGGAGCCTCGCCACCACCGGGGCCGGGGCGGCGCCAGCCTGCGCTCGGCGTTCCGCGACGTCGGGCGCCATCCCCACGCACGCGCCGTCCTCGTGGCCCGCTTCGTCCAGGAGATCGGACTCGCGTCGACGCTCAGCCTCTTGCCCTTCGCCTCGCAGTACCTGCTCGGCACGCCGGGCTGGACCGCCTACTACCTGGCCAGCGCCGTCGCGGGGCTGCTGCTCGCGATTCCGCTGTGGGTGCGGCTGGCCCCGCGGCTCGGCAAGCGCGATGCGTGGATGCTCTCGGCAGCCATCAACCTGGTGGTCTTCGCCGGCTTCTTCACCCTCTCGCAGGGCGACGGCGCGATCTTGCTGGTCGGCGTCTTCTTCGCGGGAGCCGCGGGAGCCTGCTCCGGCGTAGTGGCGCCGTCGCTCTTGGCCGACGTCGTGGACGAGGACGAAGCGATGACGGGCGAGCGCAAGGAGGGCGCGTACTTCGCCGCCTGGACCTTCGCCGAGAAGTCGGCCATCGGGGT
>CAMYOO010000402.1 GCA_947260035.1 uncultured delta proteobacterium | reverse complement strand
ACGACCTGCGTGCGGCGCTGCCGGTGCCCTTGAGCATGAGTGCGCCGCTGGCGGCCGAGGAGCGCGGCGCCGTGCGAGAGTTGGCGGTGGGCGAGGTGATGACGTACTCGCCCCAGACCATCCGCTACGACGCCCCGCTCGAAGAGGCCGCCGAACGAATGGCCGCAGGGCGCTTCGGCTGCCTGCCGGTCGTGGACGAGAACGGGCAGCTCGACGGCATCCTCAGCGAGACGGATCTGCTCTACGCGCTGATCACAGCGCTCTGGGCGGCCCGCGGCCGGGAGTCCGCCCCCGCCGCGATCGGCTTTGCCGAGGCACTGGAGAAGGAGCGCAGCTTCCTGGTTCGCAAGCTCGCCGATTACGAGCGGCACGAACAGGAGATCACCGAGACGCGGCGCGAGCTGCCGCTCGACCTGGCCGAGCAGGGCAGCGAGACCGAGGACGCCCGGCTCACCGAGCAGCTCGCCGAGCTGGCCTCGCGCCGGCTGCGCGCCATCGAGCACGCGCTCGAGCGCGAGGAACGCGGTGAGCTCGCCACCTGCGAGCAATGCAGTGGACGCATCCCAGAGGCGCGGCTGCGCGCGCTGCCCGGCACCACCTTCTGCGTGCGCTGCGCGCGCGAGGCGGAGGCTGGACGCTAGCTAGCCCGAAGGCCGGCTCGCTTCCACCAGCACGTCGATCGCTTCCCGTAGCTCGCCCTGCTGGTCGACCGGGCGGATGACCTCTTCGCAGCGCTCGACGCGGAAGCCTGCGCCTTCCAGCTCCGCCCGGATCTCGTCGGGCTCCCACAGGACAGCCGGATCGCGCGGGCCGCCGACGCCCTCGGTCAGGTTCCGTCGCGCGTGGCCGATCATGAACAGCCCGCCTTCGGGTGCCAGCGCGGAAGCCGCCCGGCTCAGCACCGTGCGCCGCGCGTCCTCGGGAACCTGGAGGTACGAGATCACGACCAGGGCAAAGGCCTCCTGGGTGGGCACGTAGGAGGTCAGGTCCGCACACACCCACTCCGCTTCCACCCCCTCGGCCGCCGCGAGCTTTCGCGCGCGTTCGATCGCCACGTCCGACAGATCCACAGCGGTCACCTGCCAGCCGCGCCGGGCCAGCCAGATGGCGTTGCGCCCCTCCCCGCACGCCAGGTCCAGGGCGCGGCCCGCGGGCTCGCGCTCGCCCAGCGCCTCTGCGACGAAGCGGTTGGGCTCCGTACCCCAGACGAGATCCGCCGCGCGGTAGCGCTCGTTCCACGCGTTCCGGTCCATCTTCACTTCTCCGCTACGGACCGCTGCCGGCGCTACAGCACGCCTTCGACGGCGGCGGCGATGCGGTCCATGTCCCGCTTGGAGAGCTCCGGGTGGGCCGGGAGGTGCAGCACCTGGCGGTCGGCCCGGGCGGCCACCGGGAAGTCGCCCGCTTGGTCGAGGAGCGCGCTGCAGTCGCGCATGTAGTCGCGCTTGGTGTCGATGCCCCGGGCCAGCAGCTCGCGCGACACCGTCGGCATGTCCTCGAAGAGGGCGGCCGAGAGCATGGGGTTGGGCAGCACGTCGGGCGCGTCGGGCTCCTGGAACCGAACCTTCCCGCGCAGCCGTTCGCGCAGCCGATCCACGTTGCGTCGGCGCGCTTCGGCGAGCGCCTCGACGTTCCCGAGCTGGGCGAGCCCCAGCTCCGCCTGATACGCGGAGTAGCGGCCCAGCCGGCCGGCGGTGGTGAGCGCATCGGCTGCGTAGCCCGATGCAAAGCGATCCTTGGAGCCGGCCAGGCGTAGGGCGGGATACACCGCCAGGCTGAAGAGCAGCGGGTGGGTGACCAGCGTCTCGAAGCTGGTCTTGGTCAGTCGCTTGCGCAGCCACGCGGTTCCGTGGGGCGGCTCGGCGGATGCGCGCTTGCGCAGCCGCTCGGCCAGCTCCGCGTCGTCGGTGGTGAGCATGCCGCCGCCCATGGTGTTGACGATCTTCGAGGTTTCGAAGCTGAAGTAGCCCGCTCGCCCGATCGAGCCGGTGGGCCGCCCGCCCACCGACGCGCCCAGGGAGTGGGCGCAGTCCTCGATCAACGCCACTCCCCGCGCCTCGCACAGCTCCGCCAGCTGGCGAATGGGGCACGGCACGCCGTACAGGTGCGTGGCGATCACCGCCTTGGTGCGCTCGGAGAAGGCCTCTGCCAGCGCCGCCGGGTCCATGCCCAGCGTGCGGGGCTCGCAGTCCACCAGCCGCAGGTCGAAGCCGCGCTCGCGAACCAGGTAGGGGACCACCGGGTAGCCGAACGCGCAGCAGATCACTTCGGAGCCGGGCTCGAGCTCCAGCGCCTCCAGCAGGAAGAGCAGGCCGGCGCGGCCCGACGGGATCGCAACGGCGTGCGAGACGCCCACGGCCGCGGCGAAGGCGCCCTCGAAGCGCGCCGTGGCCTCGCCCTCCCAGAGCCGGCCGCCGCGCCACGCGGCCAGGGCGCGGCGCCAGGCTCGCGGCGGCAGGTGGATCCGCTGTCGCGCAATGGCCATGGCGAATCGACTACCATCCTTCCCGCGGGGTGTCCCGCGAGGAGAGCGGATCGCCCGCGGGTTCGCTACCGCATCGCGGCTCGCGTGGCGGCAGGGTAGCCGAGCCCAGGGGCCGGACAACGCGGGCGCT
>CAMYOO010000401.1 GCA_947260035.1 uncultured delta proteobacterium | reverse complement strand
TGGTGGCCATGGAGAAGGGCAAGCTGGTGGACGCGTGGTCCAGCCGCGAGATCAAGCGGCTGATGTACATCACCGAGCGCCGCATCCGCTACGGATCGTCGGGCGTTCTGCGTCCGTCCGCCGTCTACTTCAAGTCCGGCTCCCTCTACAGCTGCATGCCCGAGGAAGGCTTCGTCTGCAAGAAGTACCACGGCAACAAGCGCAACTACATGAACTCGACGGCCATCATCGAGACGCAGGCCGGGCAGGATCGCCTCTACTACATGGTCACCGTGCTCTCCAACGTGCTGCGCAAGAACTCCGCCCAGGACCATCGCGATCTGGCCCGGGCCATCCACGGGATGCTGCTCCACGATCACCCCGCCAAGGCCCTGGCCCCCGGCGAGCTGCCCCCCTCGGCCACCTACGGCGAGGGTTTCATCGGCTACGAGCAGGAGCGTGCAGAGCTGCGCCTCAAGGTGGACACCCAGGAGGCCCTGCTGGCCCTGGGTTACGAGATCGGCGACATCGACGGCCAGATCGGCAAGAACAGCCGCGACGCCATCCGCAAGTTCGAGCGCAGCCAGGGCCTCAAGGCCAGCGGCAAGCCCAACGCCGAACTGCTCCAGCAGATGCGTCAGGTGGCGCGAGAGCGCGGCCTCAGCCGGCCCGAGGCGGCGCCGGCTCCCTAGCCCAGGAGCGGTCTACGCACAGCGACGCCGGCGCGTGCGCACCTAGCCCAGGAGCGGTCTACGCACAGCGACGCCGGCGCGTGCGCATCAGGCGCCGGAACACCGGCAGCAGGAACACCAGCTCGGCGCCCAGGCCACAGCCAGTAGCGGCTTCACTCTGGGCCCAGGACCGGCCCAGGCACTGCGTGTCCGCCGGGTCCCCGTCGTGGTCGGTGCCGCCGTCGCCATCGTTGTCGATCCCGTCGTCACAGGCGGGATCCTCTTGGGGCCAGCCCGGGTAGACGCAACCGGGATCCGCGACGTCCACGTAGCCATCGAGGTCGTCGTCCTCGCCGTTGTCGCAGATCAGAGACGCGGAAGTCTCTTCGGTGTCGTGGGTGTCGTCGCAGCCCGGGTCGAATCCGGCGAAGTCGACGAACCCGTCGCCGTCGTCGTCCAGACCGTTGCTGCATGCGGCATCGCAGGCGTCCCCGGTGCCGTCGCCGTCCACGTCCCCCTGACCCGGATTGGAGATCGACGGGCAGTTGTCGCAGACGTCGCCCAGCCCGTCGCCGTCGGTGTCGGCCTGACCCGGATCCCAGTCGGCGGGGCAGGAGTCGTCGCACAGATAGATCTCGCCGTCCCCGCACACGTCATCACCTGCCGTGCCCGAGCCATCGCCGTCCTCGGGCACGCCGTCGCCGTCGGTATCCGGCCCACCCAGGTGCTCGGTCAACGCTCCCGCCACGTTGGAGCGCCGGAAGGAGAGCCCGTTGGCCGGATTGGTGACCATGGGGCCGTGAGCTTTCAAGCGCGTGCGGACCTGGGCCGGAGTGATGCTGGGGTCCGCCTCATACAGAAGCGCGGCCTGAGAGGCGATATAGGGCGCCGACGCGGAGGTGCCGCCGAAGTTCGCGCTGCCGCCGCCGATGGCCGTGGTATTGGTCCTCCAGTTCGGCGCCACTACATCCAGGAGCGAACCACTGTTGCTGTGACACACGAAGTCGTCCGCCGCGGTGCTGGTGTCCGTGCACAGGTACGGTGCGCACGTCGGAGAGCCACACCAGTTGACGTTTCCGACTGCCGCGTCGTAGACGCCGCCGACGGAGATGGCGCCGGGGACGCAGGCAGGGAAACCGATACCGTTGCTGAACGCCTCGTTTCCCGACGACACCACGACGGTGATCCCCGCCTGTACGAGCATATCGATCAGGTTTGCGGTGGTCGAACCGCTGCACGGATAGACGCTGTCATCGTCGTGGGGCGTGTCGTCCCCGAGGCTCATGTTGACGACACGAATCGGGTCGGCGTAGGCGTCCTTGTTGTCCAGCACCCAATCCAGGCCGGCATCCACGTCCGAGAACCTACCGTTGCCGGTGGCATCCAGGACCTTCACCGCCACGACCCCGGCGGCGCTGGAAACGGATTGCGACCAGGTAACGATCCCGGCCACGGCCGTGCCGTGGCCCTCGTCATCCTCTGCGGCATTACCCGTCGACTGCTCGGCCCCCCCGTTGGGGCAGCATCCCCAGGAGGGAACCGGGGAGTCATCGCAGAAGCAGCGTTGGGCCACGAGACTGCCCACGAGCCCCGGATGGTCCGAGTCGATCCCCGTATCGAGCACAGCGACGTTGACTCCGAGCCCCGTGTAGCCGGCAGCCGATGCGTCATCGCCGCCCACCAGCGCCCGCCCTTGGACGAGATGCGCCCGGACCACACCGTCGAGGTACACGCGCTCCACGTGCGGATGGGTGCTCAGCGCCTGAATGGCCTTGCGCGCGGCCCAGCCCGAGAAGCCAGCGCTGTTGCGGTGCCGCCGGTGAACCCGGAAGCCCTGTGGCGAGACCGCGTCCAGCAGCTCCTGCTGCTGGGCCGCAATCGCCGCCCGCCGCGAGGCACGTCCAGCCCCCCGGCTCGCCACGGCGTCCTCGCGCAGCTTGACGATCACCCGCAGCCCGTCTGCGGGCAGGGCCTCGGCCCGCGCCAGGCGCGCGGCCAGGCGGGCCCCCAGCCGCTCCTCTCCCGGCGCCGCCCGGCCCGGAGACGGCAGGCACAGGAAGACCAGCAGCAGCAGCAGCAGCGGCAGGGAGGGCCGCACAAGCATCGCGGCAGGGTACCCCAGCAAACCGGTAGATTCTCGGCATGCCCGAGGATCTGGAAGTACGCCGGGGGCTGGTGATCCCTGCGGAGGAGCTACGAGAGGCGGCCAGCCGCTCCGGCGGCCCCGGGGGCCAGCACGTCAACAAGGCGAGCACCCGCGTCACCCTGCGCTGGTGCGTGGAGAGCAGCCGAGCCCTCAGCAATGCGCAACGAGCCCGCCTGAACAGACGCCTGGCCTCGCGCCTGACCCGCGCCGGCGAGCTGGTGATTCACGCGGGCGGCGCCCGCAGCCGCGCCCGCAACCGGGAGCGGGCCCGCGAGCGACTGGCGGAGCTGGTCCGGGAGGGCCTGGCGGTGCCGCGTGCGCGGCGAGCCACCCGACCCAGCGGAGCATCCCGCAAGCGCCGACTCGAGGGCAAGCGCCGCCGCTCCTCGGTCAAGACCACCCGACGGGGCGTGCGCGCGGACAGCGACTGACGCGGTATCCTGCGCCCGTGACCGCCGCCCTCGACCGCGTGCTGGTGACCGGCGGTGCCGGCTTCATCGGCTGCAACTTCGTGCGCCACCTGCTGGCCTCCAG
>CAMYOO010000400.1 GCA_947260035.1 uncultured delta proteobacterium | reverse complement strand
TCGAGCGCGACTGGGGCGGCCTGCCCGTGGAGATGTACGCCCTGGCCGACCTGGACGAGGCGATGCAGTTCAGCGAGACCTGGGTGGTGCTCGGCCCGCGTCACGTGGCCGTGGCGCGTCCCGCCGACGGCGCGGCGGGGCCGGAGATCACCCACTTCGAACGCAGGGCGATCAGCGGCCTGTGCGTCGAGGAGGGGCTCTCGTGCCGCACGCTGCGCATCCTGGGCGGCGACGACGCGCCGCCCCTGGCGGCGCTGCGCTTCACCAACCGCCAGCGACGCGGCATGGAGGCCCTCGCCTTCGTGCTGGAGCAGGCGCTGGACGGACGCCGGGTGGAGACCGGCAACCCCGACGAGGAGTACGTGGCAGGCGTGGTCCGTCCGATACGGGACGCCCAGGCCCTGGTGGTGCGCCATCGTCTGGCGGCCGTCTGGCGGCTGCTCTCGTACCTGTCGCCCTACCGCCGCGACGTGATACTGGGCATGAGTGCCGCCGGGGTCATCACCTTGATGGCGCTGATCCCGCCCTTCCTGACGGGCCACCTGGTGGACGAGGTGATCGGCCCGGTACAGGCCGGCGAGGTACAGGCCGGCGAGGTGGCGCAGATCGCCTGGCTGGCGGTGGCGGGGATCGCGCTGACCTACGTCCTGCGGCAGATCGCCGTCTGGGTGCGCTTGCGGCTCATGGCGATGCTGGGCGAGTTCGTGGCGCGCGACCTGCGCACGCACCTCTACGAGCACCTGCACAAGCTCTCGCTCTCCTTCTACTCGAGGAAGAAGACCGGGAGCCTGATCACGCGGGTCAGCTCGGACACGGACCGGCTGTGGGAATTCCTGGCGTTCGGCGTGGTCGAGGTGTCGCTCTCCTTGGTGATGCTGATGGGGCTGGGAGGCGTGCTGATCTACCTGGACTGGCGCCTGGGCCTGGTGATGACCATCCCCGTGCCGTTCCTGTGCTGGGCGATTCACCTGCACGGGCTGCACATGAACCGGATGTTCCTGCGCGCCTGGCGCAAGTGGTCGCGGCTGACCGACGTGCTGTCGGACACGATTCCCGGCATGCGCGTGGTGAAGGCCTTCCATCAGGAAGAGCGGGAGAAGGAGCGCTTCGGGTCCCGCAACTACGACGCGGTCGGCGAGTTCAACAGGATCCACGCCTCGTGGACGACGTTCTGGCCGGTGCTCATGCTGGGCGTCCAGGCGACGATCATCGCGGTCTGGTGCTTCGCCCTGCCGCGTCTGCTGGCCGAGGGCTCGGCCCTGGGGCCGCAGTTGACCCTGGGGACGTTCGTCTCGTTCCTGCTCTACATGACCATGTTCGTGCAGCCCATCGAGATCATCGGGCAGATGGCGAGGATCATGAACCGGGCCACCAGCTCGGCGCACCGCGTGTTCGAGGTGCTGGACACCGAGCCGGAGGTGGTGGACGAGAGCGAGCCGGTGCGCCTGCGTCCCGTGGAGGGGCGGGTGACGTTCGAAGACGTGTCGTTCTCCTACGACGGAGTGCGCCAGGTCCTGAAGGGCGTGTCGTTCGACGTGCAGCCCGGCGAGCTGATCGGGCTGGTGGGTCCGTCGGGTGGCGGGAAGACGACGCTTGCCAACCTGTTGGCCCGCTTCTACGACGTCAGCGGCGGGCGCATCCGGGTGGATGGGCACGACATCCGCGCGCTGGACAGCGGGGACTACCGCCTCCAGGTGGGAATGGTGCTTCAGGAGCCGTACCTGTTTCATGGGACCATCGTCGAGAACATCCGCTACGGGATGCCCGACGCGAGCCTGGAGCAGGCGGTGGATGCCGCGCGGATGGCCAACGCCCACGACTTCGTGTGCGAGCTGCCCCACGGCTACGACACCATCATCGGCGAGCGCGGGCACACGCTCTCGGGTGGGGAGCGTCAGCGCATCTCGATCGCCCGGGCGATCCTGAAGGATCCGCGCATCCTGATCCTCGACGAGGCGACCAGCAGCGTCGATACGGAGACGGAGCGCAAGATCCAGCAGGCCATGGACCGGCTGGTGGCCGGACGAACCGTGTTCGCCATCGCGCACCGGCTCTCCACCCTGCACAAGGCGGATCGACTCTTCGTGATCGAGAACGGGAAGCTCGCCGAGTGCGGGACCCACGACGAGTTGCTGGCGAAGCCCGACGGCGTCTACCGGCGCCTGTACCGGCTGCAGCAGGAGGTGCACGATGCAGCTTGACGAGAAGACGAACGACATCGCGATCGAGCGGCGAGTGGACGGGCGGCTCTGGGCCGGCCGGGACGGAGATGCCGTGCCGGTGCGCCTGGTTCGCTGCTTCCCCTGGTCGGCGCCGGCGCGGCTGCTCTCGTTGCGCGACGAGGAGGACAGAGAGGTGGCGCTGGTCGCCGAGCTGTCGCAGCTGGACGAGGAGTCCCGGGCGGTAGTGGCCGGAGCGCTGCTGGAGGCCGGGTTCGTGCTCGAGGTGGTGGGCGTGGACGAGATCGAGGAGGACGTGGAGATCCGACGCTGGAAGGTGCGTACGCGTCAGGGGCCGCGCTCATTCCAGACGGCGCTGGACGCCTGGCCCCGCGAGGCGCCCGGCGGCGGGCTGCTGATCGAAGATGTAGCCGGCGACCTCTTCCTGCACGGCGAAGATGTC
>CAMYOO010000399.1 GCA_947260035.1 uncultured delta proteobacterium | reverse complement strand
CAGGAGGTGGATCATGCCGAACTGCCAGACCACCGAGGTGAGCGAGCAGAAGAGGGGCAGGAAAGTGAGGATCCAGGATCGCGAGTAGTAGTAGACGGCGGCCGCCGTCAGGAGGAACGCCAGAACGAAGAAGCGCACCACGCCGGCGGCACCCGCGGCGATCTGGCCCATCAGCGTCACGAATCCCAGGATGTGGACCTCGACCTGCTCGCTCTCCACCTTCTGCCGGATCTCGGCCTCCAGGCGCGCAGCCAAATCGAGGTAGTCGAGGGGCTGCTCCGTCTTGGGATCGACCTCCAGAAGCTCGGCGGTGACCATCGCCGCGGTGTGGTCCCTGGCGATCAGGCGCCCCACGTAGCCACCCTTGATCACGTTGTTGCGAACCAACGCGATCTCCTCGGAGCCCATGGTGGCAGGGAGGACGTGCGACGGCACCACGTCGTCCGCCATCAGGCCCTCTTCGGTGATCTCGAAATAGCGTGTGTTGGGTGTCCAGATGGACGTGACGGTTCGCCGGTCGATGCCGGGCAGGAAGAAGAGCGCGTCGGTGAGCTCGTGTAGCTTGGCGAGGAAGGGCTGGCTCCAGACGTCGCCGTCCCTGGCTCGGAGCGCCACGATCAAGCGATTCGATCCGAACAGCCGGTCCTGGTACTCGAAGAAGGTCTTGATGTACTCGTGCTCGCGGGGAAGCTGCTTCGCAAAGCCTGCATCCATGCGAAGCTGGCCGGCGAAGTAGCCCATCACCACGGTGATGGCGGCGAGCACCAGCAGGATCAGTGCCCGGTGCCGGAATACGAAGTTCTCGAGAAGAGCGACCATGTTCCGTGCTGCCCGCCTGGCGGACGCCCTCCCCGGTTGCGTCTACGTTCCAAAGTCTACTCGATGGGTTCGAAGCCGAGGGCCAGGTCCAGGCCCCTCTTGATCTCGAGGGCGTTCATCTTCCGTGCGCAATCCGCGAGGCTTCCGAATCTCGTGCCAATGAACCCCTGCTTCACCATGGCCCCGTCGGCATGGACGACGCCCAGGCGGTACGCGGCGTGGGCGTCGCCCTTCGCGGCAACTTGCTTCCACCAGGCGAGCGCCCGCTCGTAGTGCCCGCCCCGGTACAGCTAGTATCAGGTGTCACCGGCCCCCGCGGCGGCGACGAGCGCAACCCGCCCGCCCGCGCAGCCGCGGCGACGGACGCCCACCCTGTGGATCGGTGAAGCATGGGTGACCCTGCTGGACTCTCAGCGCGGTCACCGAGCGCCTCTCAGCGCCTGCCCATCCGGCGCAAGTCATCCGGCGAGAACCCCGACTCCGTCACCTTGCCGGTGTGTCCGGCCAGGTAATCGGCCTCCTCTTCCTCGTTGAAGGCCGGGGAGATCACGTAGCGGCCCGCCACCAGGTCGTAGAAGATCGAGCCGTTGGACACGCACGAGGGGATCTCGTAGAGCACCTGGGGCAGGTGCTCCGACACGCGCCAGAGATTCCCCCGGGTGTCATAGCCGTCCACCACCACGATGAGCCAGCTATCCTCGTCCAGGTAGAAGATCCGCTTGGCGATGGTATGGCGCTTGTCCGGGCTGACGGTGCCCTCCACCACCCAGACACGGTGCAGCTCGTAGCGGATCAGGTCCCGCTTCGGATAGCGGCCCTGGATGATGTCCTTGTACTCCAGATCCCTGCTGAAGAACCTGTGGCCGTTGTAGGGGATGTAGAGCTCCCGCTTCCCCACCAGCTTCCAGTTGTAGCGGTCCGCGGCTCCCACGTAGCCGTTGACCTGATCGATGGTCACCAGGCCCTGCCAGCCCGGAACCGGGTTGTCGTACTCGAACTTCGGATTCCGCCGCACCCGCCGTTGCCCGGGGTTGTAGGTCCAGGCGATCAGGTGCCCGTCCGAGAGGGCGTGGACCAGTGTGATCTCGCCGGCCTGCTTCGGCGGCCCCACCGTGTGGGAGAGGGACTTGGTCCAGGTACCCTTGAGCTGGTCGAAGTCCGTGATGTCGGGCATCTGGGCGCGGAAGAGGAACTCCTGACGCCTGCGAATCGGCTCGAACGAGCCCCCCTTGGTCGGAACCAGCGTCGCCTCGTACCGGTCGTAGCCGATCAGCCCGTTGAAGACCGAGAGCTTGCCGTTCTGGATGGCCTGACAGCCGTTCTGGGGGATCGGGAAGAGGGGCGGCTTGACGCCGGCCTTCACGAAGCACTTCTCGTCCACCCGCGCCACGCGTGCGTTGACCTTGGCCCTCTCGTAGTAGGCCTCCGGGTACGCGCAGCTCCGCCGGGTGGGGTAGACGTCCATCCGGTAGCCCTCGTAGGACTTGATCAGCTCCACCTGCCCCGGCGAAAGCCTGGCCACGTGCTGGTCGACGTTGCTCGCGTCGATGCTGAAGAGCGGTGCGTCGTCCGCAACGAGGTCGATCCGCGTCTGGCCGGGCTGCCAGCCGGGGGGCGGCTCGGTGATGCCGCCCGTCCACGCCGGGATCGTGCCGTCCGCGTTGCCGGCTCGCTCCGCTCCCACCGGCGTGAGGTCCGGGCCCCCGAGGCGCGCGATCTCCTCCTCGCTGGGACCGCCCGATGCCACGCCCGCCGCCAGGAGCAGCGCTGTCCCGATCGCGCCGGCGATCCATCTGTCCATGCCCAT
>CAMYOO010000398.1 GCA_947260035.1 uncultured delta proteobacterium | reverse complement strand
GCCTTGTGGCCGCGCAGGGTTTCGCGGGCGGCGGCCACGGAGCCTGGATCGGCCCGCACCACGACCGCCCAGGGAAGCCGTGTGGCCAGGCGCTTGGTCAAGATGTCGAGTTCCGTCTCGGGGGCGGGACGGCGCGCCTGGGCATCGGGTGTGTCGCGCCGGGCGCCGGGCGCGACCAGCAGCACGGCGAGGCCTTCCGACGGGACCGGCAACGCGGCGTCCGGCGGCGGGGGAGGGGGCGGGTCCAGCTCGTCGGCCCGGGTCCAGTGCCGCGCCGCATCGCCGCGCCGGCCTTGCTCCTCCAGCACGCGCGCCATCAGCCGGTGCGCCTCCACGGCGTCCGGGGCCACGGCCAGGGCCCGCCCCAGGGCGCGTTCAGCGGCCTCCAGGCGTCCCTGCTCGCGGAACGTGCGCGCGTCCACCAGGCGCCGCTGCACGAAGAGCTCTACGCCGCGATCCGGGAATCCGCCCGGCGAAGCCGTCTCCGGCGCAGCGGACACCGGCAGAGCGGCGCAGACCAGAGCCAGGAGGAGGATCGGGGGGGCGCGCACCGCTGCCAGAGAACCGCGCTCGCCCGGCGGCGTCAAGAGCGCGCTCAGGTCCGCTGCAGACAGGTGTCGTGGGCCCAGTGGGCGTCGTCGCGGTCCGGATGGTCCAGGTTGTAGTGCAGACCCCGGCTCTCCTTGCGCCGCGAAGCGCACTCGATCACCAGCTCCGCCACCAAAGCCAGATTGCGCAGCTCGACCAGGTCCGGCGTGAGCTTGAAATTCCAGTAGTAGCCGGTGATCTCCTCGCGCAGCAGGTCGATGCGCCGGCGTGCCCGGGCCAGGCGCTTGTCGCTGCGCACGATGCCCACGTAGTTCCACATGAAGCGGCGGATCTCGTCCCAGTTCTGGGTGATCACCACGGCCTCGGCCATGTCCGTGGCTTCGCCTTCCTCCCAGGCCGAGGGCCGGTCCACCGGGTCGACCTCGCCGTGGCGCTGCAGCGACTCGCGCGCTGCGGCGTCCGCAAAGACCAGCGACTCCAGCAGCGAGTTGGAGGCCAGCCGATTGGCGCCGTGAAGCCCGGTGCACGTCACCTCGCCGGCGGCGAAGAGGTTGGGCAGGTCGCTCTCGCCGTTCCGGTCCGTGCGCACTCCGCCGCAGCAGTAGTGCGCGGCCGGCACCACGGGGATCGGGTCGCGCGTCATGTCGATGCCGTAGCTCAGGCAGCGCGCGAAGATGGTGGGGAAGCGGTTGCGGACGAAGGCCGGGTCTTGGTGGGAGATGTCGAGCCTGACGAAGTCGTCGCCCGAGCGCTTGAGCTCGGTGTCGATGGCGCGGGCGACCACGTCGCGCGGCGCCAGATCCTTCATCTCGTGATAGTCGGCCATGAAGGGATGCCCGTCGGAAGAGAGCAGCTGTCCACCCTCGCCACGAACCGCCTCGGTGATCAGGAAGGACTTGGCCTCGGAGTGGTAGAGGCAGGTGGGGTGGAACTGGAAGAACTCCATGTTGGCCACGCTGGCGCCGGCCCGGTACGCCATGGCGATGCCGTCCCCCGAGGCGATATCCGGATTGGAGGTGTAGAGGTAGACCTTGCCGGCGCCGCCGGTGGCCAGCAGTGTGATGGGCGCCTGGAAGCGCTGGATCTCGCCGCTGCCGGCCTCGAGGACGTAGGCGCCCAGGGCGCGGTTGGGTCCCGCCAGGCCGGACTTGCGCGATGTGAGCAGGTCGACGGCGGAGTGGTTCTCGAAGAGCCGGATGTTCGGGTGCTGCGCCGCCCGGCTCAGGAGCGTCGTCTCGATCTCGTGGCCCGTGGCGTCGGCCCGGTGCAGGACCCGGCGCCGGGTGTGGCCGCCCTCGCGGCCCAGGTCGAACTCGCCGGTCTCGTCGGAGCTCTGGGCCGGGCGCCGGTCGAACTCCACGCCGAGCTTCATCAGGTCTTCGATCAGCGATGGCCCCCGCTCCACCACCAGGCGCACCACGTCCTCGTGACACAGGCCTGCCCCGGCGGCCAGGGTGTCCGCCATGTGCTGCTCCACCGAGTCCTCGGGCGAGGAGACCGCGGCGATGCCGCCCTGGGCCCAGTTGGTGGCCGAGTCGGCGCCCCGCTTCTTGGTGACGATGCCCACGCTTCCGCGCTCCGCCACGCGCAAGGCATAGAAGAGCCCCGCAATGCCGCTGCCGATCACCAGGAAGTCGAACTCGAAGCGTTCCGTCATCCCAGGCTCAGTGTAGCCAGACCGGGGGAACGGCCGCGCGTCCAGCGGGGTCTCGAGATTCGAGGCGGTTCGACCGATGAGCCAGGAACGGGAGAGCGGGTTGGCTTCCCCCGGGGGAAACGTGCGATCGAGCTTCCAGAACGGGCGTCGCGGCTGGCTGGCCGGGCTGGTGGTCCTGAGCCTCGGGCTGGGGGCGACCCCGGCGGCCGCGGACACCCTCTACCGCTTCATCGACGAGGAGGGCGTGGTGCACTTCTCCAACGTGCCCAACGACGCCCGCTACGTCGCCGTGCGCACCATCGGGCGCCGCAGCGTGGCCTGGAAGCCGCGGGACTCCCGGGCCTTCGACGGCGTGATCGAGGCCGCGGCCGGCTCGGAAGGGCTGCCGCCGGCGCTGGTCAAGGCGGTGATCGCCGCCGAGTCCA
>CAMYOO010000397.1 GCA_947260035.1 uncultured delta proteobacterium | reverse complement strand
GCCTCGGGCTCGGCCGGCTCGGCAGAGAGCCGGTCCACCTTGACCAGCATCGCGGTCAGGTTGTCCAGGGCCTCGAGCGTTACCCGCCCTGTGGTGCCCAGGCTCTCGGCCGAGCACTGGTCCAGGGTGTCTTCCGCGGTTCCGGCCAGCGCACCCGGCGGCTCGGTGCCCCCGAAGGAGTCGTCCACCACGGCGACCACGCGCCGCATCCCGCCTTCGAGCATCGACTGGTGCGCTGCAGCCGGCGTCGCAAAGCCCGCCCCCGGTGCAAAGGCATCCGTGGCGCCTTGGCGGCGCGCCGAGCGCCACAGCGCTTCGCGGTAGACGCGGTGCGAGAAGAGATCGCGCTCGAAGCGCAGATCGGGATCGCACACCTGGCGGAAGAAGATGCCCAGGCGCACGCGGTCGAGATCGCCATCCTCGCGGAGGCTCATCACCCACAGGCGGCTTCCCTGGCGCTTGCCCGAATCGGCCCCACCCTCGTCGCCGTCCAGGAACACGAACCACGTGGTGTAGGGAAGCGGCTCGGCAGCGATCGCGCGCGCCAGCTCCAACACCAGCGCCGGGCCCGACGCCGAGCCGTTGGCGGCCACGTTGGTGAAATCGTCCTCGGGGCGGGTGTCGTAGACCGCCGCCAGCACCAGGATGTCGGAACGATCGGTGCCGGGGATGACGCCCTGCAGGTGGACGATTCCGTCGGGCGCGGGCGCATCGCCGTCCTGCGGAGGCTCGGCGTCGTGAGGGGCCTCCGCATCCTCGGCGGGCTCGGCCTCCGCAGCCGCCTCGGTCGCAACCCCGTCCCCGGTCGCTTCCCCGGCGCCTTCCCCCGGCGTCGCCGCGTCAGGCCGATCGAGGACGAGTTCTCTCACCTCGATGCCCAGCTTCTCCAACTCGCCGCGCAGATAGTCGCGAGCCCGCGCAGCACCCTCGGTGCCACTGTCGCGGGGACCGATCGCAACCAGATTGCGGACGTCGTCGTAGGCGCGCTCCGCCTGGAAGCCCCGGGCCGGCTCCGGCTCCCCGGCGGGAGCCGGGGGATCCGGGCTCGCGCAGGCCAGCACGAGCACGCTGAAGAACGGAATCCATCGGAGTTGGGTCGGGCGCATCGGGCCGCATACGATAGTCGCCCCGGGCCCGCCAAGCACGCGTTCCTATGGGCCTTTTCGGGAACGTGCAACTCCGCTGACACTTTTCCCTCACAACGGCCACTTCCCTGATTGAGGGCCCCTCCTCGCGGGGCTTTTCAGAAGTGGAAGGCAGGGCCCGACCATGTCGAGCCCTGCCTTCATCTCTCTCGCCCCACACCGGTCCCGATGGAGCAAAACCGGTGTCACGCGTACTGGGCGCGTCCCTCGTGGGCGTGGACGGCGTAGCCGTCGAAGTCGAGGTCCGGATCAGCTCGCAGCTTCCGCGGGTGGACATCGTGGGCCTGCCCGAGGCGGCCGTGCGCGAGAGCGCATCGCGAGTGCGCGCGGCCCTGGCCGCCCACGGAGAACGCTTCCCGGACCGGCGCATCACGGTGAACCTGGCGCCCGCAGCCATGCGCAAGAGCGGCGCAGGCCTGGACCTGCCCATCGCCGTCGGCATCCTGGCGGCCGAAGCACAGGTCCCGGCAGAGGCTCTGCGCGGCGTGGGCCTGCTGGGCGAGCTGGCGCTGGACGGTCGCCTGCGCCCGGTACGCGGCGCCCTGGCCCTGACCCTGGCCCTGCGCGGCGCCGGCTGCGGACGCATCGTGGTGCCGACGGCCAGCGGGCCCGAGGCCTCGTTGGCCCCGCGCGTGGAGGTGAGCGTTGCGTCCGACCTGGGCGCGGTGCTGCGCCACCTGCGCGGCGGCGAGCCGCTGGAAACGGCACCGCTTCCGCCGCAGGGCGGCAGCGCCGCTGCGCCGCTGGATCTCGCCGACGTGCGCGGTCAGGAGTCGGCCCGCCGCGCCCTGGAGGTGGCCGCCGCCGGGGGGCACGCGGTCCTCTTCCAGGGCCCGCCGGGCTCGGGCAAGACCATGCTGGCGCGACGCCTGCCGGGGCTGCTGCCGCCGCCGGATGCGGAGGAGATCCTCGAGGCCACGCGCGTCCACGGCGCCGCCGGACTGCTGGACGAACGCAACCCGGTCGTGCGCCGGCGGCCGTTCCGGGCGCCGCACCATTCGGCCAGCTCCGCCGGCCTGCTGGGCGGCGGCAATCCGCCGGGGCCCGGGGAAGTGTCCCTGGCCCACACCGGCGTGCTCTTCCTCGATGAGCTTCCGGAGTTCGACCGCCGCTCGCTGGAGGGCCTGCGCCAGGTGCTGGAGGATCGGCTGGTGGTGGTCGCGCGAGCGCGGAGCCGCTGCGTCTTTCCGGCGCGCTTCCAGCTGCTGGCGGCCGCCAATCCGTGCCCGTGCGGCTGGCGCCTGTCCCAGGTGCGCGACTGCCGCTGCGACGACCGCGCGGTCGCGCGCTACGCGGCCCGGCTCTCCGGCCCGCTCACCGATCGCATCGACCTGCAGGTGGAGGTGCCCGCCGTGCCCTGGAAGGAGCTGGACACCGGCTGCGGCGGGGCGTCGAGCCGCGAAGTGCGCGAGCGCGTCGACCGCGCGCGAGCGCTGCAGGCGAAGCGTCTGCTGGGATCCGGCGCGCGAACCAACGCAGAGATCCCGGACCCGGCGCTCGACGACCTGGTCGCCGCCACCCCCGACGCG
>CAMYOO010000396.1 GCA_947260035.1 uncultured delta proteobacterium | reverse complement strand
TCTCATTCCGTGATTCACGGGTTCGGGCCACCGGGATCAGTTCCCCGGCGCTCCGGTGATCTCGTGGAACCAGCGGTCGTGGATCTGGTCGTACAGGCCATCCTCAACGATCCGCAGGATGGCGCGATCGATCGCCTCCCGGTGCGGGCTCTCCTCGGGAAGCACGAGCGCGGCCTTGCTTCTCGTGAAGCGGGGCCCGGCGAGAACGGCGCGGCCCTTTCCGTCGTGACGGACAAGGGAGCTGTCGCGTAGCATCACAGTTTGCGCGGCTCAGGCCCGGAAGTGGCAGACCGCGTCCAGGAGCGTGGGTCCGGGCTGCGCCGGATCGGCCCGCACTTCCTACCAGGGGCGCACGGTGAAGGGCTTCGTGTCCTTGAGCTTCTCGCCGGGCTTGCGATGCACCCGCTTCACGCCCTGAGTTGTGGCTCCGAGAATGGGTCCGGCACGGGGCCTGCAGCGTAGTGGTGCATGCCGCGCCGCCGTCGGGACTCGCCTCCTCTCTTCTGCCCCAACCTGCACTGTCCTTCCCACAGGGATCCGGGCACTTGGCGCTACAAGAAAAAGGGCTTCTTCTCCCGGAGGCGAGGTCCTCGCCGCGTCCAGCGGTACCTCTGTCAACGCTGCGGCCGGAACTTCAGCACCCAGACTTTCTCTCCCACCTACTGGCTCAAGCGACCCGACCTTCTGCGACGGGTCTTCTGGGGAAGCCTCTCCTGCTCCGGCCTCCGCCAGATGGCTCGCGAAGCCGGGAGCTCGCATCTCACGGTCCAGCGTCTCTTGGAGCGGCTGGGAAGGCACTGCCTCCTGCTCCACGAGGCACTCCGGCCCAGACGAGCACCTAGCGAACCCCTGATCCTCGACGGCTTCCGCGCCTTCGAGGCCGGCCAGTACTGGCCCTTCGACCTCAACCTCCTGATCGGTGAGTCGCACTTCGTCTACGGCTTCAACGATGCGGAGCTCCGGCGAAGCGGCACCCACACCGACCGACAGCGAGTGAAGCGGGCCCGGTTGGAGGCCACCTATGGCCGTCCCGACCCTGAGGCCACGCGACGAGCGGTGGAAGAGCTGGTGGGGCGGGTCGTGCCGGAGGGGGCCTCGGCGGAGATCCGCTCGGACGAGCACCAGGCCTACCCCCGGGCCTTCCAGCGGCTCTCCGACCGCCGGATCCGTCACGTCACCACATCCTCCAAGGCGTCGCGAACGCCCACGAACCCGCTCTTCCCGGTCAACCTAGCCGACCTGCTGCTGCGACATGGCAGCGCCAACCACAAGCGGGAGACGATCGCGTTCTCGAAGCGACGCCAAGGGGCGCTGTATCGGGCGGCGATCTGGATGGTGTGGCGCAACTACATGAAGCCGAGCTCGGAGCGACGACGTGACGCGCCGCCCGGCGTGGCGATCGGTGTGATCGAGTCCCCGCTGACGCTCCCCGCGGTACTGGAGCAGCGGCTCTTTCCGTGGCGAGCCCCGTTGTCCGGGTGGCTCGAGCGTTGCTACTTCGGGCGGATCCCGACGCGGCGATGGCCGAGGCTACGGAGCCACGAACTCATACACGCCGTATAGCTGCGGTTCCTGCTGCATCTCGCTGGGATCCGAGGCCCTGGACCCAATCTCGGAGCCACAACTCACGCGCTGGGGGCCTCAGCCCGCTCCCGCGCCTGACGCCCGGTGCAGGAACACGCGCTGGGCGACGGCCACGATCAGCGCGGTGGTCCAGCCGAACATCAGGATCCCGTTGGCCGCCTGGAACGCGCCGAGCATCCGCCACTGCTCGTGCAGGACGACGTCGCCGTAGCCGAGCGTGGTGAAGGTGACCAGGGAGAAGTAGAGCGCCTCCTCGAACGTGGGCAGGGCACCCACCATCGCGTAGAGCCCCGCCCAGAGGGTGGACTCCAGGAAGGCCGCCAGGGACATGAGGAAGACGAGCGCTCCGACCACCGCGGAGCGCGCCCAGTAGCTACGCAGCGCCCAGTGGTGCGCGGCGATGGAATGGAGCCACCCGAGCACGGCCGCCGTGCACCCGGCGTGGATGAAGACCGTGCCGAAGACGAGGGCCGTGGCGTAGGCGAAGTGCAACAGCACTCGCGGATTGTAGCCACCTCGATCCGCCGCCGACATGAAGCAGGCCACAATGCAACGCACCTTTGGCGTTTCGCCGCGTCTCGCCGGAACCCTTGCGACCGGGGTGGACTTCGCGTGCCCCTTCCGGCCAGGCCGGGGCCGCGCGTCCGCTGGCTGCTTCCTGGCTTCCCGCTCGCGTGCTAAAACCCGAATCCGGGCCGGGGCGTGCCCCCCCGGCGAAGGAACTGCGAATCCTGGAGGAAACCGGAACGATGAGCGCCACCAAGCGACCGTTCACCGTGCTGCTCCTGGCGGCCCTGCTGCCCGGCGTGAGCCTGGCGGACCCCTACGTCTACCCGGCCAAGGGCCAGGACAAGCAGCAGCAGGAGAAGGATCAGTACCAGTGCTACGAGTGGGCCAAGGGGCAGAGCGGCTTCGACCCCATGAAGCAGCCCCAGGCGACCTCAGCGCCGCCGCCCCAGCAGGCGCCCGAAGGTGGACTCCTGCGCGGCGGCGCCCGCGGAGCCGCCATCGGCGCCGTCGGCGGCGCCATCGGAGGGGATGCCGGCAAGGGCGCGGCCATCGGCGCGCTGGCGGGCGGCATGATCGGCGGC
>CAMYOO010000395.1 GCA_947260035.1 uncultured delta proteobacterium | reverse complement strand
GTCGCTCTGCAGCTGGCTCCAGCCGTTCGGATTGATCCGCGCAATCGCTGCGCTCGACGTACTGGTCGACTCCTACGAGCTGACGGATGAGCACCGGGCATTGATCCGGGCCAACGTCTATCAGTCTCACTCCTGCGCGGCGATGCTCGACGAATCCAGGAGCTTTCACGGCGAGGTCTACGATGACGAGCCGCCCACCCCGCTGGGCGGCCTTCCCCTGCTGGTGCTCTCCCAGGGCGACGAGCCCAAGGCGATCGAAGCGTTCGGACTCAGCGCCGAGGCGGCGCGCGAGCAGCGCGCGGTCTGGGACGTCCTCCAGGAGGAGCTGACCGCGCTTTCGGCGCGGGGGCAGCGCCGCGTCGCCACCGAGAGCGGCCATGTGATCCAGCTCGAGCAGCCGCAGCTTGTGATCGACGCGATCGTCGGCATGGTCCGGGACCTACGCGAGAACGGGTCGTGAGCGAGCGTATCCTCCTCCTGCATCCCGGCGCGATGGGGTCGTCCATCGGGGCCTCTCTGCGCGGCAACGGACACGCGGTCGCATGGGTCCGCGAGGGACGCAGCGCCGCCAGCGCAGAGCGCGCCCGGGGCGCCGGGCTCCAGCCCGTGGCCACGCTGCGCGAAGCGCTTGCGGGCATCGATCACGTGATCTCGGTGTGCCCACCCGACGCGGCCCTCGCCGTGGCCCACCAGGTGACCACTGCGGGGTTCGCCGGCACCTACCTGGACGCCAATGCCGTCTCCCCCGCCAGCGCCCGGGAGATGCACGCGCTGCTCGGTGACGCCTTCGTGGACGGCGGCATCGTCGGCCCACCGGCCTGGAAAGCCGGCACCACCCGGCTCTACCTCTCCGCCCCGAAGGCCGCGGAGGTGACCCGCTGGTTCGAGGGAAGCGCGACCGACGCGCGGGCCATTGCTGGAGGGGCGGGCGCCGCCTCGGCCCTCAAGATGGCCTACGCCGCCTTCACAAAGGGCAGCGCGGCCCTGCTCCTGGCGATCCGCGCCCTGGCGGAGCGCGAGGGCGTCACGGCGCCGCTCCTGGAGGAATGGGATCTGTCCCAGCCCGGCCTGGCGCGGCGCAGCGAGCTGACGGCGCGAGGCACCAGCGGGAAAGCGTGGCGCTTCGAGGGCGAGATGCGGGAGATCGCGGCCACGTTCCAGGCGGCGGGTCTGCCCGGCGGCTTCCACGAGGCCGCCGCCGAGGTGTACCGGCGCATGCGCGACCTCAAGGACGTGGAAGGCGGCGCGGACCTGGAGTCGGTCCTCGAAGCCCTGCTCCGCGACGCACGGCACTTCGTCTGACGAGTGCGCAGGTCCCGGGTACTCTGCTTCGGGGGGAGCGCCTGGAGACGAGCGGCATGGCCTCGACGAATACACCGGACCCGGAACGACGGCACTTCCTCCCCGCCGCGGGGCACGCCTGGCTGCTTCCGTTCTACGACCCGATGCACCGCTTGCTCGGGGGAGCGGCGGCGCTGGAAGCGTTGGCGGAGCAGGCCGCGCTGGCGCCCGGCCAACGCGCCCTGGACATCGGCTGCGGCACCGGAACCCTGGCCATCCGCGTGAGCGCCCTCGAGCCCGACCTCGACGTGGTGGGCCTGGACCCCGACCCCCAGGCCCTGGCCCGAGCCCGCGCCAAGGCCCAGCGGGCGGGAGTCCGGGTGAACTGGCAGGAAGGCTACGCCGATGCCCTGCCCTTCCCGGACGCGTCATTCGACCGTGCCTTCTCCTCCTTCATGTTCCACCACCTGGACGCCGACGTGAAGCGCGGCATGTTGCGCGAGGTGGCTCGCGTGCTGCGCCCGGGCGGCTCACTGCACCTGCTGGACTTCGGGGGCTCGGGAGATCACTCCCACGGGCTGATCGGCCGGCTTTTCCACCGCTCCGAGCACCTCCGGGACAATCTGGAGGGCCGCATCCCCATCCTGATGCAGGAGGCCGGCCTGCAGGACGCTCAGCAGCTGGACCAGCGCAGGACGGTCTTCGGGGCCATTGCCTGGCACCGGGGGACGCGAACCTCCTGATCCCACGCTCGCGGGAAACGGCCCTCCCCGAGCTCCGGTTTGGCGCGGGGCCGAGGGACGTGGATAATGACGCCGCACCGCCCTGGAGGTCCTGCATGCCGCGCCTGTTCGTACTCTTCCTGCTGCTGAGCTCCACGCTCGCGGCGACCGATGGCCAGGCCTATCCGCTGGATGGGTACGAGGCGACCGGCATCGCACGGCTCGAATACGGGCGCATGGTCCAGCTGGGCGAGCTGAAAGGACGCAAGCGGCCCTCGGGCGAGCTGCTGCCCCTGCGGCTGGTGGACCTGGGGCTGGCCGACCGCCCCGACATGGCGCTGCCCGCCTCCGACCCCAAGCTCCTGAATCGGGTCAAGAAGGTCCTGGGCAGCCACGCGGATCGCTACGGAATCGCGCTCCTGGACCTCTCCGATCCGGCGGCGCCCCGCTACGCCGAGTGGAACGGCGGCACCCAGCAGAACCCGGGCAGCGTGGGCAAGCTCATGGTGGCGCTGGCCGTCTTCCAGGCCCTGGCCGATGCCCACCCCAATGACATTGATGCCCGGATCCGCGTGCTGCGCGAGGCGCAGATCGTGGCCGACATCTTCAGCGTCTACGACCACCACACCGTTCCGTTCTTCGACGTCGCGAACCTCACCTACACGCGCCACCCCATCCAGAAGGGCGA
>CAMYOO010000394.1 GCA_947260035.1 uncultured delta proteobacterium | reverse complement strand
CGTGGACGAGCGCCACGACGCCTACATCGGCACCACCTGGGGTCACTCCTACTTCGCGGCGCCGGGCGTGGCCCTGGCGGACCGCACGGCGAACCTGCGGCGCAAGACCTTGCTGATGCGCCTGCCCTTCGCCCTGGCGGGGCCGCCGGCGTGACGCTGGCGCTGGTCGGCGTGCTTCCCGCCGTGCCGCGCCGCGGAGGGAGCGGCGCTACAGGTTGTCTTCATGCGCACCAGCCTCGCAGCAGGCGTCGCCTGGCTGACACTCACGGGACCGATGCTCAGCGGGGCAGAGCCCCTGGCCACCACGGTGTGGCAGTGCGGGGAGGAGCGCGTGGTCACCCACCGCGAGGCCTCGGGAGAGCTGACCGTGTTCCTGCGCGAGGGCACGCAGCGACTGGCGCAGGTGCCCTCGGAATCGGGAGCGAGGCACGAGGGCGACGGCGTGGCGTTCTGGAGCCAGGGTGAGGGGGCGCGGCTGACCGTGAGCGGTGCGAGCCGACCCTGCCGGGCCGACCGCCGCGCGTCGATCTGGGAGGACGCCAAGCTGCGCGGCGTGGACTTCCGCGCCGTGGGCAACGAGCCGGGCTGGCACCTGGAGATCGGACCCGAGGCCATCCTGCTGGTCACCGACTACGGCGCGGAGACGCTGCGCTTCCCGCTGCCGCAGCCCGAGAGCGACGCGGAGAGCCGGCGCACGGTCTACGCCTGCGCCGCGGAGGGACGCGAGCTCCGGGTGCAACTCGAGGGGCGCCCCTGTCGCGACACCATGAGCGACGAGGCCTTCGAAACCAGCGTGGAGGTCCAGCTCGCCGGCCGCCGCCTGAAGGGCTGCGGGCGCGCGCTCCACTGAGCGCCCGAGCTACAGGGCCAGGGCCTTGGCCGGCCGCACCACCAGCTCCTCGATGTTCACGGTCTGCGGCAGGCTGATGGCGTAGAGCACCGTATCGGCCACGTCCTCGGGCTTGCTCAGCAGCTTCTCCATGATGGGCTGGATGCGGTCCAGCACCTCGTCGGGAAGCTTCTCGCCGGCCTGGGGCTCGAAGTCCGCGACGCCGGCCGTGGCGGCCAGGCCCTTCAGGAACGCCGGGTCGAAGTTGCGCGCGAAGTTGGTGGCGATGGCCCCGGGCATGATGGTCACGACCCGGATGTCGTCGTCCTCCAGCTCCAGGCGCAGGCTGGCGGAGATGCAGTTGACGGCGTGCTTGGTGGCGCCGTAGACACCGCTGTCTCGGCGGTGGGCGGCGATGGACGAGATGTTGACCAGGTGGCCGCCGTTGCCGGCGGCGCGCATGGCGCGGATCGCCGCCTGGCTGCCCACCAGCAGCGAGAGCACGTTCACCTCCAGCATCTCGCGCCAGTGCTCCGGGTCCGCGTCGGCGATGTCGCCCGGGTAAGAGAGGCCCGCGTTGTTCACCATCACGTCCAGACGCCCGGTGTCCTGCACGGCGCGCTCCACCAGCCCGCGCAGGGCCTCCACGTCGCGCACGTCCAGAACCACCGCGTCGGCCTGTCCGCCGGCCTCGCGGATCTCCTTGCGGGTCTCGTCCATGGGCGCCTGGCTGCGGCCGGCCAGGAACACGTGAGCACCGGCGCGCCCCAGGGCCAGGGCAATGGCGCGGCCGATGCCGCTGGAGGCGCCGGTTACCACGGCGGTGCGTCCGGAAAGATCGGGGGCTGCGGGCATGGAGGCTCCTTCTGGGGTGGGCGCGAGGATATCTCGCGCCGACGTGATAGGCTGCCCGCCGTTCAACCGGGAAAACGGGAGAGGAAACGATGCAGTCGAAACGAGCCATGCTGCGCGGAATCGCCGTGCTGGGAGCCCTGACCATGTCCCTGGCGGCCGGCACCGCTGCCGCGGCCGAGGACCCGGCCATCGCGGAGATGGACGCCTTCATCGCCAAGCAAGACGTCGACAAGACCAAGTCGGGCTGGAAGACGCGGCTCACCAAGCCGCCCCGGCTGCGCTTCCCCAAGGGCACCACGTACTACTGGAACCTGGAGACCACCCAGGGCGCCATCAAGATCAAGCTCATGCCCGAGGTCGCGCCCATGCACGTCTCGAGCACGATCTACCTGACCCGTCTGGGCTTCTACGACGGCACCGCCTTCCACCGGGTGATCCCGGGCTTCATGGCCCAGGGCGGCGACCCCCTGGGCAACGGCACCGGCGGCCCGGGCTACCAGTACGACGGCGAGTTCGACCGCAACGTGAAGCACGACAAGCCGGGCCTGCTCAGCATGGCCAACCGGGGCCCCGGCACCGACGGCAGCCAGTTCTTCCTCACCTTCGTCAAGACGCCGCACCTGAACGGCAAGCACACCATCTTCGGCGAGGTGAGCGGGAGCATGGCCACGGTCAAGGCCCTGGAAGCGAACGGGTCCCGCAGCGGCCGCCCGACCAAGCCCATGAGCATCAAACGGGCCACCATCACGACGGAGTAGCCAGCGCCGCCGGCCGGAGTCGTCCCAGGCGAAGGAGTTCGGTATCTGTCTCGAATGGCTGTCGCCGCCTCCCCCAGCACCGCCGACGCCGTCCGCGAGGAGAAGCGCCGCGAGCGCGCCATCGCGGCGAAATACCGCAACGATTTCGCCTGGCGCATCGTGGCCGAGTTCGTGCGCGACTTCGGCGCCTGGATCGCGGTGACGGCCCTGGCGGCGAGCGGGGTGATCCCGCTCTGGCTGGGCTGCCTGGCCA
>CAMYOO010000393.1 GCA_947260035.1 uncultured delta proteobacterium | reverse complement strand
CTTTGCGCCTCGGTGTTCGACGCTGGTCACGGATTCGAGATCCTCGGGGGCGGGATCGGCGGAGGCCGGCATGCTCCACAGCAGGCCGCCGAGCAGCGCAGCGGCCAGCGCCAGGGAGCCAGCACGCGCGGCCTCGCGGATCCAGCGCGCGGGACCGCCCTGCCACCAGCGCGTGCGCTCCACCACGCCGCTCCACTCGGCGTTGCGCAGGTAGCGGGCCAGGTCGGTCTTCATCTCGCTCTGCATCTGCTTGCGCGCGGAGCCGAGCTCCCCCACCCAGTACTCGGCCCGGCGCAGATCGCCGGCGTCCACCGCCAGCTGCGCCAGGTTGACGAAGGGGAAGTAGCTGGCGGGATCCACGGCAGCGGCGCGCCGGAAGGCCCGGCGGGCGTGCTCCAGGGGATGCTCCAGGGGCCAGTCCGAGTCGGGCCCGCAGTCCCAGAACGTCTGGCCCCGGGCGTTCCAGAGCAGCGCGCGCGTGCGCCGCGCTTCCGCGATGGTCAGGCCCTCGCGGAGACTGGCATCGGAATGGCGCAGGCGACCCTGGGCGCGCAGCACGTGCCCTTCGTTGAGATGAAAGTAGGCGTCGCGACCTCGAAACTCGTCGTCGACCTCGCGCAGCGCCTGCCACGCCTCCGAAGAACCGGGATCCGCATTCACCAGGGTGCGCAGCCGATCCAGCTCGGCCGGAGCATCCCCGACCAGGAGCAGGCGATCTTCGTGCAGGCGGTAGCCCACCTCGTAGGCCAGCTTTGCCGCGTCCGCGATCCAGCTGCGCACGGTGGCGTGATTCGCGCCGAAACGACGCGCGTAGTCGGCCGCGCTGCCCTCGCGCTGCAGCTTCACCCAGCCGTAGGCGTGCAGCTTGCGCTCCCACACCTTCTCATCACCGCGGCGCAGCGCCTCGGCGCGGACCTGATCCCAGATGACGCGGCCCTGCTCGCTGCGTCGGATCTCCCGCAGCTCGCGCTCGCGCTCGGCCGCCAGCGCGGCGCGACGCTCCGCTTCGGAGCCGGGAAACGCGGGCTCCGCCGGAAGCTGCGCGCGCGGCGGCCCTTCCCAATGAAGGGAGAACACCTCAGGCTGAACTTCGCTCAACGCCTCGTCGGAACTTGCCACGGCCTTGCCCTCCCGGTCGGCTTCCCCCCGGGCTCTCCAACCCCTGATGTGGCGTGGGAGCCCGGCGGTCAACACCGACATTGGACCAGACGAGCCAGGCGGGTATTCAGTTCACGGAGCGATCGTGGCCTTCCCAGTAGGGCGCGCGCAGGTCCTTCTTCAGCACCTTGCCCGAGAGGTTGCGCGGGATCTCTTCGATGAAGTCCACCGTTTTCGGACACTTGTAGCCAGCCAGCTGCTCGCGGCAGTAGGCGATCAGCGCCGCCTCATCGAGGTCGGCGCCCGGCTTGCGAACCACACAGGCCTTCACTTCCTCGCCCCAGCCCTTGTTGTTGGGCACGCCGATCACTGCGGCATCGGCGATGGCGTCGTTGGCGAAGAGCACCTCTTCGATCTCGCGCGGGTAGATGTTCTCGCCGCCCGAGATGATCATGTCCTTGGAGCGGTCCACGATGTAGAGGTAGCCCTCGTCGTCCAGGTACCCGATGTCTCCGGTCCAGAGCCAGCCGTCGCGAATCGCCTCGGCGGTCTTGTCCGGCATGTTCCAGTAGCCCCGCATGACCCCGGGAGAGCGGGCGATCACCTCGCCCCACTCGCCGGTCTTCACCGCCCGGCCGTCTTCGCCGACCACACGAACCTCCGCGCCCAGGATCTCGCGGCCGGCGGACTTGAGCAGGCGCTCGCCGCGCTCGCCCTCCACTCTGTGGTCGTCCGCCGTCAGCATGGTCAGGATCGCCGTCGCCTCGGTTTGGCCGTAAGCCTGGAGGAAGCCGCAGCCGAAGGTGTCCATGGCCTTCTTCAGCACCTCGTAGGGAATGGGAGAGGCTCCGTAGGCGATCTGTTCCAGCCGGCTGAAGTCGCGCTTCTCCAGGTCGGGCATCTGCAGCAGGAACAGGATCATGGCCGGGATGAGCAGCGTGTGGCTGACGCCGCGCCCCTCCATGTCGTCGAGCACCTGCTGCGGGTTGAACTCGCGGTGCAACAGCACCGGCGCGCCGGCGAGAAGCGAGTTGATGCTGCAGATGCCGGCGGCCATGTGGTAGAGCGGTGCGCAGACCAGGAAGCAGTGCTCCGCCTTGAGGTCCATGCCGATCACCGAAGACATGGCGTTGTTGACCAGGTTGCGATGGCTCAGCATGGCGCCCTTGGGAACGCCGGTGGTGCCGCTGGTGTACATCTGGAGCGCCACGTCGTTCTCGGACACGGGGCGTTCTGGGGCGTGTGCGGGTTGGTCGCGCAGGAACTCGTCATAGGACTCGTACCCTTCGGCCGCACCGCCGAACACCACCACTCGCTCGATTTTCGGGCACCGCTCGCGGATGCGCTCCCAGACGGGAACGAACTCTGCATCCAACAGCAGGAGTCGAGCCTCGGAGTTGGTGATGATGTAGACGAACTCCGGGTCGGCCAGGCGGTAGTTCACGCAGGTGATGATGGCGCCCGCCGCCGCACAGCCGAAGTAGGCCGTCATGTAGGCCGGGTCGTTCTTGCCCAGGACCGCCACGTGCTCCTGGTGGGCGACTCCCGCACCGATCAGGGCGTGGGCCAGGCGGTGACTGTCGTCCCGGAGATCCCGGAAGCTCCAGGTC
>CAMYOO010000392.1 GCA_947260035.1 uncultured delta proteobacterium | reverse complement strand
GTCGGGATCCGCGAAGACGTCCAGCTCGATCTGGCGCACGCCCAGCTCGCCGAACTGCTGCTCCAAGGGGCCGTGGGTGTAGCGGAGCTCGAACGCCGTTTCGTCGAAGAGCAGGTAGAAGTCGATCAGCCCGGGGACCGGCTCGATGTGGTAGCTGTTGTGGCTGCCGAGCACCTGCACCTGATTCAAGTGCACGCAGCCGTCGGCGTAGCTCAGCGCCGCCCGCTCGGCCTTGCGATCGAACCAGCGGCTGAGGAAGTCGGCAAAGGGCCCGGGGTAGTCGGCGAAGATGTCCGCGACCACCTCGAACCAGTGGATCAACCGAGCGTCCGCGTCGCAGCGGGTCGCGTGCGGGTTCGCCTGGGCCGGCACCGCCATCAGCAACAGGAAGAGAGCGGCAACAACCGCAGGGAACCGTGCGCAGCGCATGGAGCTTCCGCCTTTCGATTGGGCCTCCGCGCCCCACGCCGCGCGCCCGGTTGGCGGCCATCATACACGGATTGAGCCGGGCCCGTCCCTCCCGGGGCAGCGCCCTTCCGGCGGAGCGGTAGGCTTGGGGCATGGCGGAACGCCGCGGCCCCGACCGCTGGTTCTTCGACATCTGGTCGCGCTTCTACGACGCGCCCCTGGTTCAGCGACTGACCTACCGCCCGGAGCACGACGCGGTGTTGCGCGGGTTGCGCGGGGCGGGCAGCGGGCGGGTCTTGGACGTGGCGTGCGGCACGGGGCTGCTGGCGACGCGGATGCGCCGCGAGCTGGGCGCCACGGTCGTGGGCTGCGACTTCTCCCGAGGCATGCTGGCCCAGGCCGCGCAGCACCGGCGCGCCGACTCGCTGGTGCAGGGGAGCGCCTTGGCGCTGCCGCTTGCCGAACGGAGCTTCGAGGCCGTCGTCTCCACTGAGGCCTTCCACTGGTTTCCGGATCAGGCGCAGGCGCTGGACGAGTTCTTCCGGGTGTTGGCTCCCGGCGGCCGCCTGCTGGTCTCGCTGGTCAACCCGCCCCTGGCAGTGATGGGCGACGCCGCCCACCGTGTGTCCCGGCTGCTTGGTGAGCCGGCCCGCTGGCCTACCCGCGGCCAGATGCGCGAGCTGTTCGAGGCGGCGGGCTTCCGCGTCGAGTCCCAGCAGCTGGTGTTCCGGGTCCCGGCGACGCTGATCCTGCCCTCGATCCTGACCATCGGCTCGCGGCCGCGCTGAGGCCTCGCGCCACGCATGGGGCGATTCGCGCCACCGGGTAGCTGCGTCGCGATCCACCCGGCGCGTCGGCGGCCGGCCGGTGAGCGGAAACCCGAGCCCGCCCAGCGGATTCGAGCGGTGTCGGACGGCCGACACTGATTCGGAACAGCGCTTGCATGTCCCTGGCTAGGGAGAACGTGATGAAGCCTGCCCGTCGATGGATTCATCGAGTGTTCGCTGTAGCCGTGGCGCTGCTGCTGGCCGGAAGCGGGCGAGCGGCGACCGAGGTGCCGACCGACATCCGGCTTCCCGGGACCCAGCCAGGCGAGGTGAGTGGAATCCAGTCGCTCTCCAAGTGCGACAACTGCCACGGAGGCTACGACGCGGATCGCCCGTTCTACGAGCCGGTCTTCGGCTGGTCGGGTGGCATGATGGCCCACGCGGCGCGCGACCCCATCTTCTGGGCCACCGTCGCCATCGCCGAGCAGGATTTCGACGGCGCCGGGGATCTGTGCATCCGCTGCCACACGCCCGAGGGGTGGCTGGACGGCCGCTCGGTTCCCACCGACGGCTCGGCCCTGGCGCCGGGCGACTCCGATGGCGTGCAGTGCGACGTCTGCCACCGCCTCACGAACCCGGACGAGCAGGAGCACGTCGGCATCCAGTTCCCTCCCTTCGTCGCCAACGACGGAGGAACGCCTCCGGCCGCCTATCACGGCTCCGGCATGTACGCGATCTACGACGGCAATGACAAGCTCGGTCCGTACGCCGACACCAACGCCAAGCACCAGTTCCTGCAGTCCCAGTTCCACCGCTCCAGCGAGCTGTGCGGGACCTGCCACGACGTGTCCAACTCGGCGGTCGGGGACCTGGCCCACAACAACGGCGCCCAGACTCCGCTGGGCGCAGCGCCCGGCGTGGCGGGCGGCCCGGTCGAGGACAAGGTCGCCTTCAACTACTTCCCGTATCAGTACGGCGTCGTCGAGCGCACCTTCAGCGAGCACATGGCCAGCCGCTTCCCCTACACGCGGGTCGCCGACGATTTGGACCCGCTGGTCTGGGACTACGAGGGTCTGCCGTCCGAACTCAAGGCGGGCTCGATCCTGCGGGCGCGCGGCGCCGCCGAGCTGGCCGGCAACGGCGGCGACTACGAGGATGGCACCCAGCGCACCTTCACCTGCCAGAGCTGTCACATGCGCGCCGCCGGCTCGTGCTCGACCAGCACGACCACGCCCTGCGTGTTCGACGGCGACTGCCCCGACGGCGGGACGTGCGAGAACCTGGGCGGCCAGGGCTGCGACAAGAACCCGGACATCCGCTTCGACCTGCCGGTGCACGACCAGACCGGTGGCAACTACTGGATGCCGGACGTCATCCAGGGGCTGGACGGCCGGAACGAGTTGGTGCTGGGCGGTGGGCTCACCGCGAACCAGACCGACGCCATGGACGCCGGCGTGGAGCGCGCCCGCCAGAACCTGGACGACTCCGCGTCCCTGGACGTGGCCGGGAATCTGCTCACGGTCACGAACCTGACCGGG
>CAMYOO010000391.1 GCA_947260035.1 uncultured delta proteobacterium | reverse complement strand
CCGGACGGCGCCTGGCAGGATCCGGACTTCGCGGCCAGCGAGGTGGTGCAGGCCGACCCGCAGCTTCTGGTGGACGGCGTGCTGGCGAGGCTGGACGCGGCGCCGCCCAAGCGCGTCGACGACGCGTGGCTCCAAGGCTGGCGCGCCGCCGACCGGGCCGCGTGCAACGCACTGGCCGAGGGCGCCGAAGGCGAGCCCTGCCTGCTGGAGCCGCGCGCGGTGCGATTGCTGGCGGAGCTGCTGCCCGAAGGCGCCACTCTCTTCCTCTCCAGCAGCATGCCGGTCCGCGACGCGGACGGCTTCCTGCCCCCGCTGCCTCAGCGCGTGCGCATCCTTGCCAACCGTGGCGCCAACGGCATCGACGGCGTCGTCTCTTCCGCGCTGGGTGCGGCGGCCGCAGCGAGCGGGCCCAGCGTGCTGCTCACCGGCGATCTCGCCCTGGTCCACGACCTGGGCGGCCTGCTCGCCGCCCGACGCCACGACGTGCGGCTGGTGGTGGTCGTGTTCCAGAACGACGGCGGCGGGATCTTCTCCTACCTGCCCATCGCGAGCCACGGCGAGTCGGTGGCGTTCGAGGAGAATTTCCGAGTTGCGCACGGAACCCAGGTGCGCGACGCCGCGCGCCTGTTCGACCTGGGATACGAGCGGGCCGACACGCCGCGCGCCTTCCGCGGCGAGGCGCTGGCACCCGCGCTGCACGCGGGACGAACCACGCTGATCGAGGTTCCGGTGGACCGCGACACCAGCGTCTCCCACCACCGCCGGCTCTGGGCGGCGGCCGGCCGTGCCGCCGCGGAGACGCTGGCATGAGCGCGCGCATCGACGTGGGTCCGCACCCGCTGCACGCCGAGGAGAAGGGTCACGGCTCGGCGCTGCTGCTGCTGCACGGCTTCACCGGATCCACCGCGTCCATGCGCGAGACGGCGCTGCGCCTGGCCGACCGGCACCGCGTGGTCTCGGTGGACCTGCCGGGCCACGGCCGCTCGGACGCGCCGGCGGACATGCGCGCCTACGGGATGGAAGCGTGCGCGGAGCAGCTGGCGGAGGTGCTGGACGGGCTCGGCATCGAGCGCACGCACCTGCTGGGCTACTCCATGGGCGGACGCGTGGCCCTGGGTGCCGCCGCGCTGCAGCCCGCTCGCGTGCGCAGCGCCGTTCTCGTAGGTGCATCCGCCGGACTGGAAGACCCGCTAGCACGCGCCGAGCGCGTGAAGAGCGACGAGGCGCTGGCCGACGCGATCCTGAGCCAGGGGCTCGAGCCCTTCGTCGAGCGCTGGATGGCGCTGCCGCTCTTCCGCAGCCAGTGGCAGCGACTAGGTCCGGAGCACTACGAGGCGGCGCTCGAGCAGCGCCTGCGGAACCGGCCCGAGGGCCTGGCGCGCTCGCTGCGAGGCTGCGGAACCGGCGCCCAGCCGCCTCTCCACGAACGCCTGGGCGGGATCCAGGTGCCCGTTCTGCTGTGCGCCGGCGCGGAGGACGCCAAGTTCCGCGGCATCGCGCGCGAGCTGGCGCTGCGACTGCCGCGTGGGCGCCTGTGCGTGATCCCGGACGCCGGACATGCCTGCCATCTGGAGAACCCGTCCGCCTTCGCGGACGCCGCCCTGTCCTTCCTTCGGGAGATCGACGCCGAGGCGTCGCTCCCCCTCACCCAGGAGTAGACCGTGAGCGCCATCGACTGGAAGACCGTCCGCGAGTACGAGGACATCCGCCTGGAGAAGTGCCAGGGGATGGCCAAGATCACCATCGCGCGCCCCGAGGTGCGCAACGCCTTCCGCCCCAAGACCCTCTTCGAGCTGATCGAAGCCTTCGGCATCGTGCGCGACGACCCGGAAGTAGGCGTCGCGCTCTTCACCGGAGAGGGCCCCGATGCGTTCTGCTCCGGCGGCGACCAGCGCGTGCGCGGCGAGGCGGGCTACGTGGACGACCAGGGCGTGGCGCGGCTCAACGCGCTGGATCTGCAGCGCGTGATCCGCACACTTCCCAAACCGGTGATCGCCCTGGTGGCGGGCTACGCCATCGGCGGCGGCCACGTGCTGCACCTGATGTGCGACCTCACCCTGGCCGCCGACAACGCGCGCTTCGGCCAGACCGGACCGCGCGTGGGCAGCTTCGACGCCGGCTTCGGCGCCGCGTACATGGCGCGCATCGTCGGGCAGAAAAAGGCGCGGGAGATCTGGTACCTGTGCCGGCAGTACGACGCCCGCGAGGCGCTGGACATGGGACTCGTAAACGCGGTGGTGCCCCTGGACGCGCTGGAGGAGACCGGCGTGGACTGGGCCGAGCGCATCCTGCAGCACAGCCCTCTGGCGATTCGCTGCCTCAAGAGCGCCTTCAACGCCGACTGCGACGGACAGGCCGGTCTCCAGGAGCTGGCCGGGGCGCCGCAGGGCTGGCGGGTGTGGTGGGAGGCAGCGCGCCCGCGCACGCTTCCCGCCGCGCTGGCGCCCATCGCGGTGGGAACGGCCACGGCCCACGCCGCCGGACAGGGGCACGCGGGCGTCGCCGTGCTGGCGCTGGCCACCGCCGTGGCGCTGCAGATCGCAGCCAACCTGGCCAACGACGTGTCCGACTTCGAACGCGGCGCCGACGGCGACGATCGCCTTGGCCCGCCCCGCGCCACCCAGCAGGGCTGGGTGAGCGCGGCAGTCATGTGGCGGGCCACGCTGGCGTGCGTCGCGCTGGCGGCATGCCTGGGCCTGGCGCTGGTCTTGCGCGGAGGCTGGCCCATCGCGCTGGCCGGCATCGCCAGCCTGGCCGCGGCCCTGGCCTACACCGGTGGCCCCTGGCCGCTGGGCTACCACGGCCTGGGCGACCTCACCGTGTTCGTGTTCTTCGGCCTGGTGGGCGTGCTGGGAAGCCACTACGTGCAGGCGCTCTCCCTCTCCGGGGAGGCCGTGGCCGCCGCGCTTCCGGTCGGCCTGCTGGCCACGGCCATCCTGGCGGTGAACAACCAGCGCGACCGCGGGGCGGACCGGCGTGCGGGCAAGCGCACCCTCGCCGTTCGCATGGGCCCGGTCTGGACGCGCCGCTACTACGCCGCGCTGGTGCTCGGCGCCCCGCTCAGCGTGATCGCATGCGTGACCACGCGCACCCTGCCGCCGGGCGCCCTGCTGTCCCTCGCCCTGCTCCCGGTACTGGCGGGACTGTCCCGCAGGTTCCGGCGCGCTGAGGGGGCGGAGCTGAACGGGCTAAACGGCGCGCTATGGGACGCTCTTCTGCCTGGCGCTCGCGCTGGGGGTCTCGGCGTGAGCGTACGCTTCCACTTCACGCCCGTACGCCTGCCGTTGGTCGAGCCGATCGCCACGGCGCATGGGACGCTGCGACACCGGGACGGGCTGCTCGTGGAGGCGCGCCTCGGCGACGGCACGCTGGGCTTCGGCGAGGCGACACCCGTTCCCGGCTTCGGAAGTGCCTCCGCCTTCGAACGCGCCGCGCGCGCCTGTGCGCACCTGGATGCCCAGGCGCGTGCAGGCGGGGAGCGCCTCTGCGAGCGGCTGTTGCGCGGAACCGGCCGCCGCCCGCACGCGGAAGTCCCGGTGAGCCGGCTGCTGATCGGCGTCGGCGAGGCGCTCGCCGAGGACGCGCGCCGCGCCTGGCAGGCGGGCTATCGCAGCGTGAAGGTCAAGCTGGACGGCACGGGTGCGGGAGATGCGACCGCGCCGGTGGCGGCCGTTCGCGCCGCACTCCCCGGCGAGGCGCGCATCCGCGTGGACGCCAACCAGAGCCTCGACCCGGCCCGCGCGCTGGAGACCTGCAAGCGGCTGGCGGAGCTGGACGTGGAGTTTCTGGAGGAGCCGCTGACCGGGAGCGACCCGGCCGCGCTGGCGCGTCTGCGCGCCCACGGCGGCGTTCCCATCGCGCTGGACGAATCGATCTGCGCTATGGGGCGGGCGCAGCGCGCGCTCGACTCGCACGCCGCCGACGTGCTGGTGCTGAAGCCCTCGGTGTTGGGCATCGAGACCTGCCTGCGGCTGGCCGCGCTGGCCGAGACGCACGATGCGCGAGTGGTCGTGACGACGGCGCTCGACGGTGCGATCGCACGAACCGCCGCCCTGCACCTGGCCGCGGCGCTGCCCGAAGGCGGCCTGGCCGCCGGGCTCGCTACCGGGGATCGCCTGTCCGACGACCTCGCTGCGCTGCCCGAACCCGCGCACGGCCGCCTGCGCGTCCCCGACGGCCCGGGCCTGGGATTGCGCCCGGACCCCGGCGCGGTGGAGCGCTTGCGCTCCGTGCCGGAGCGCGAGAGATGACCGTGAGCCGAACGCCCTGGATCACGTGGCGCGCGGCAACCACGCCGCGAAGCGTGGCGCTGGAGACCGAGGACGGCGCCGCGATCTCCTGGCGTGCACTGGAGGATCGCGCCCGCCGCCTGGCCGGCGGGCTCTGCGCCAGGGGCCTCGCGCCGGGCGACGTGGTCGCGGCGCACATGGGCAACGCGCCGGACTTCGTCGCCCTGCTCCACGCGGTGGACCTGGCCGGGCTCACGATCCTGCCGCTCAACACCCGGCTCACCACGCGCGAGCTGGCGTTCGCGCTGGACGACGCGCGTGCACGCCTGCTGGTGCACGGCGCTGGACGCGACGCCGAGGCCGCGCTGGCCGCCGCCGCGGAGACAGGCGACCTGCCCGCGTCGGCTGTGGATGCGCTGCCGGCCGGCCCGGCGGCGCACCGGACGTCCAAGGCGCCGCTCGCCATCCTCTACACCTCGGGCACGTCCGGCCGGCCCAAGGGCGTGGTGCTGTCGCGCGAGCAGCTTCACTGGAGCGCGGTGGCTTCGGCGGCGCACCTGGGCGCACCGCCGGACGAGCGCTGGCTGGCGTGCCTTCCCCTCTTCCACGTGGGCGGCCTGGCCATCCTGGTGCGCGCGGCGTTGTTCGGCGCCACGGTCGTGCTGCAGCGACGCTTCGACGTGGAACGCATGTCGCAGGCGCTGGACCGCGAGCGGATCAGCATCGCCTCACTGGTGCCGACCATGCTGCGGCGCCTGATGCACGCGCGCGCGGACGCTCCGCCGCCGCAGACGCTGCGCTGCCTGCTCAGCGGCGGCGCCGCCAGCCCGCCTTCCCTGCTGGCGGCCGCGTGGCAGCGCGGACTTCCGGCCGTCCCCACCTACGGGCTCACCGAAGCTTGCTCCCAGGTGGCGACGCTTCCCCTCTGCGACATCGGCGAGCGCAGCGATGCCGGGCTGCGCCCGCTGCTGGGGACACGCGTCTCGATCCGCGGCGAGGACGGCTCCGCCCTGCGGGCGAACGCGACCGGCGAGATCTGGGTGAAGGGTCCGAGCGTCACGGCCGGGTACTTGAGGCGCCCGGACGCCACGGCCCGCGCCCTGTGCGACGGCTGGATGCGCACCGGGGACGCCGGCTCCCTCGACGACGCGGGCGGGCTCCACGTACTGGACCGCCGCAGCGACCTGATCGTGAGCGGGGGCGAGAACATCGCGCCGGCCCAGGTGGAGGCCGTGCTGGAGGAGCACCCGGACGTCGCCGAGGCCGCGGTCGCGGGAGAGCCGGATGTGGACCTGGGCCGCCGCGTGGCGGCGTGGATCGTAGCGACGAACCCGGAGCGACCACCCGACTCCGGGGAGCTGACGCGCTTCTGTCGCAAGCACCTGGCGGGGTACAAGATCCCGCGGCGCTTCCACATCGCGACCGCGCTCCCGCGCACCGCGTCGGGCAAGCTGCGCCGGGCGGAGCTGCAGGCCGCGCCCTAGACGTGGTTGCGGAGCATCAGCTCCTTGGGATGCGGCACCAGGTAGTGCTGATCGCGCAGGTAGGCGACCTCGAAACGCTCCACGTAGTGACGGATCAGCGTCAGCGGAACCACCAGGGGCACCAGGCCGTTGCGGTAGTCCTCGATCAGGCCCAGCAGCTCCGATCAGCGTCAGCGGAACCACCAGGGGCACCAGGCCGTTGCGGTAGTCCTCGATCAGGCCCAGCAGCTCCTGCTTCGAGCGCGCGTCCAGATGCTTGCGGAAGTAGCCCAGCATGTGATGCATTGCGTTCACGTTGCGGCGCGGCGTCGCCTTGCGCGCCAGGCCTGACATGAACCCCTCGATGTAGCGGCTGCGCAGCTCGTCGCGGTCCATGCCCTTGGCCTCGCCCACCAGGCGGCCCAGCTGCTGGTAGGTCTTGGGCTCGTGACTCATGAGCTGCAGCTTGTGGGCGGTGTGGAAGGCCACCAGGCTGCCCACACTCCAGCGGCCGCGGAACAGATCTCGCAGCCGGCGGTACGCGAAGACCCGCTCGATGAAGTTCTCGCGCAGCACCGCGTCGTTGAGCCGGCCCTCTTCCTCGACGGGCAGCTGGGGCATCCCATCGATCAGGGCCTCGGCGAAGAGGCCGCGGCCCTTCTTCTCGGGCATTCCGCCCTCGGCGTAGACGCGCACCCGCTCCATTCCGCAGCTTGGGGAGTCC
>CAMYOO010000390.1 GCA_947260035.1 uncultured delta proteobacterium | reverse complement strand
CCGTCACCACCCTGCGCGGCGGGCGGCCGTCACCACCCTGCGCGGCGGGCGGCCGTCACCACCCTGCGCGGCGGGCGGCCGTCACCACCCTGCGCGGCGGGCGGCCGCCACCACCCTGGGAGTGCATGACGGTGGCGATTCCGCCTTCTAGAAACCTGTTGCCGCTGAGTGTGGCGTTCCTGCTGACCGCGCTGACCCTGACCCTGGCTCCGGCAGCGCGTGCGCAGGACGACGTCTGCGGCGTGATCGGTGCGGGGTGCACGCTGGCGGAGATCTCCGCGCAAGCCCTGGTGGATTTCGGCGCCGACAACGTCGTGAAGGCCGGCGCCACCGGCGCCCACCTGCCCGACGGCACGGAGCTGAGCCTCTACAAGGTGCGCGTTCGCTTCGTGGACGGCACCGAAGACACGCTCTACTACAACACGGCCGACTGCTCGGCGATCCTGCCTCCGGCCATCACGGTGAGCTTCCTGGATGCCATGGCCGCGGCCGTCGCCAAGAGCCTGGAAGTGGCGCCGGGCCTGGGACTGCCCATCGTGCTGGCGGGCAAGCTTGTGAACGAGCTTCTGGCCCCGGCCTACGTCTTCCAACTGGTTGACGCGCAGGACAACCTGATGCGCGTGCGCGTCGATGCCGTGAGCGGCGAAGCCAGCGTGGTCGATGAGAAGGCCGAGAAGAAGAAGGGCAAGAAGAAAAAGAAGAAAGGCAAAAAGGGCCGCTTCAACTGCTGCGACAAGGCCTCGGGCGATGACGGCGACTCCGATTCTGATTCCGATGGGGACTCGGACGGAGATTCCGACAGCGATTCGGAGACCGACCTCGAAGACGAAGACTGATCCGACCCACACGGGTTGAAGCGGCGCGGCGGTCCGGAGGGGACCGTCGCGCCGCTTGCGTTCTGGGCCGGTGGGCCCAACGTGACGCCCCCGGCACCGGTATTTCCGGCGCCGGGGGCGTCGTTGCTCCCCCCACAGGAGCGGGACGGGGGGAGGAGTTGCCGGAGCCGTCAGTGGCTCCAGCCTCCGATGCGGCTGCGCAGCTCGAGCACGTGCGCAGTCAGGGCGCCGCGGTGACGTTCCAACAAGCTGGCGGACACGACCGTGACGATGCCCAGGGCGGCCAGCGCCGCCCAGGGGCTGAGCGCGTAGAGCTCCGCCGCGTAGCGCAGGTGGTAGAGCAGGCCGAAGACCAGCGCGGCGGCGCCGCTGACCAGGACTCCCTTCTGCTCCGCCGCGTAGCCGTACGCCGTGGCCACGATGGCCGTGGCCAGACACGCCACGCTGGAGAGCACGCCCGGGAAGAACACCAGCTGCGCGGTCATGCCGCCCGCGGCCACCAGCGCCGCCAGGTTGCGCATGCGCGCGCCGCCGTCGGCGCTGCGCAGCGACATGGCTGCGAACGTGCCGGCCATGGGCAGACACACCAGCGGCAGGATCGCGGACTCGTGCAGATTGAACGCGCCCACGACGGAGTCGCCGAGAGCCACGCAGGCCAGTCCGGCCGGGACCAATGCCAGGTGCTGCGCCAGCACTGCCTCGCCCTTCTTCTTGATGATGACCGGGCCCAGCACGAAGAGCGTCACCGCCATGCTGGCCAGCCAGGCCGCGTAGAAGAACGACGACGGCTCGTACAGGTTCAGCGTGCGCCCGATCAGCACCGCGAAGGGCACGCCCATCAGGAGCCGCACGAAGCGACCCTCGAGGGTGCGCAGGCCTTGGGCCGGCAGCAGATAGCGCCGATCGAAGAACAGGCAGCCGATCAGCAGGGCGAACGCCAGCAGCCCGATCACGTCCGGATGGCGCGTGGGCACCAGCAGCGTGAGGTTCGCCAGCATGTACGCCACCGTCAGACGCCTGGCCTCCGGGCGCGCCAACGTCAGGAACGCCATCCAGCACACGGGCACCAGGGCGATGACACCGATGGCGGCGGTCGCCAACGCGGCCGCCGGATGCGGCGCCGTGAAGTGGGCGTATGCGGGGTAGTGCGTGAAGCCCGAGAGCCACGGGAACTGCGAGTAGAGCAGCGCGCCCAGCACCGTGAAGTGGATTGGCACCGCCCCGGCCGCCAGGCCGACGAAGGTGCGCGCGCCCTTCTCGTCGCGAATGCGCAGCCCGCAGAAGAAACCCGCTGCGGTGAGCACGCCGGTGAAGGCCAGGAAATGGTAGTAGCGGGCCAGGTCGTCCGCACTCTCCCAGCCCTGCAGCATGAACGTGAAGGCCGCCACCACGAGCACGGCGCCTCCGATCCAGCGCAGCAGGCGCGGCAGATCGTTGAGCCGCTCCTGCCCGGCCGTGCGCGCCGCGCGGCGCTCTGCGCGCTGAGCGTCGTCTTCGGCCAGCGCCTCGTCGATCTCGCTGATGCGCGAGTCCGGTCCGATGGGTACATCGATCGGTACGGGGGTGTGGGGGTCCATGGTCTTTCTCCCTTCGTGTGGGGGTTGTCTGCGCTGCGCGCCGCGAGGGCTACGAGGCGCCCTCCTCCTGCGGCAGCGTCGGGTTCGACGGCTCGCCGCGGAGCAGATCGTCCAGCTCGGCCCGCAGGTCCTCGCGCTCTTCCACGCTGGAGAGCTCGAGCTCCAGGTCGTCCTCTTCGCCCAGGGAGCAGTCCACGTCCGTCTCGTTGACGCTGACCTTGATCTCCCAGCGCTCGAGGATGTCGTCCACCTCGGCCAGGCGGCGCCCGTCGTCCTGATGGGCGGCGGCCAGCGCCTCGGCGCGCGA
>CAMYOO010000389.1 GCA_947260035.1 uncultured delta proteobacterium | reverse complement strand
TCGGGCGTGATCCTGCTCTTCGAGCGGCCGATCCGCGTGGGAGACCGGGTGCAGCTGGACGACCTGTTCGGGATCGTCTCCACGATCGGCATCCGGGCCAGCAAGGTGCGGACCCCCGACGGCGCGGACGTGATCGTGCCGAACGGCGACTTCGTCTCGGCGCGCGTCACGAACTGGACCTACGCCGACCAGAAGCGCCGCGTCACCCTGCCCGTGGGCGTGGCCTACGGCACGAAGCCGCGCCAGGTGATCGAGCTCCTGGAGGAGGTGGCGCGCTCGCACCCGCAGGTGGTGCACGATCCCGAGCCCGTGGTGCTCTTCCGGGGCTTCGGCAACAGCTCCCTCGACTTCGAGGTCCGAGCCTTCACGGAAGGCGACTGGCTGGCCGTGATGAGCAACCTGGCCGTCGCCACCAGCGAGGCTCTCGAAGCGGCCGGCATCACGATCCCCTTCCCCCAGCGGGACCTTCACCTGCGGAACCTCGCCGAGCTGCGGGATGCGTTGAAGGACGTGGTCGGCCCGCCACGCGGACCCTCCGACGGGTCGTCCTCCTGAGGCCGGACGGGGACCCTACAGCTCGGCCACTGCGCGCAGCCCGATCACGATCGCGTCGCGCCGGCTGAAGTGCGGATCGAAGACGAACTGGACGTCCGGCTGGAGACTGAGCCAGCCCGTCGCCTGGAAGCGATAGGTCAGCTCCAGGACGGTCTGCTGCTTCGACACGTCCAGGCCCACCCTGCGCTGCGAGCCGACGTAGCTGTCCGTCAACCGCAGGTACGCGAAGCCCAGGGAGAGCACGTCCCGGTCGCGGCCGCGGAACGGACGCGTCAGCTTCAGCCCGAAGTCCACGTACCAGCGGACCAGGCTCCGCTCTTCCTGCGGCCCCCCGTAGCTGCGCAGGAAGAGACCGAGGCCCGGGCGGGCGGAGGTCTCCTCGAAGAGAAGCTGATCCAGCCCGCCGAAGAGGCCGTAGCCTTCGTTGACGCTTCCGCCTGTGGCGAAATTCTCCAGCTCGGCCGTGGTGCCGACGGCTCCGACGGCGAGGCTTCCGGGCCGCCCGAAGAGGCTGTACCGGGTGCCCAGCTCACCGATGAAGAAGGCCCCGTTGTCGAACGACCAGTCGAACCCGAGGTTGCTCTCGCGGTCCTCGCCGGGGTCGGCGCTGTAGACGCCCACGTGCGCCTGCCAGCGCTCGTCCGCGCTGCGCGCGCGAAAGTAGGCGCCGGGAGCGGCGAGCGGGTAGAAGGGGGCGATCTCGGTGGCCCGGCCGAGGCCGAGGAAGCCGAAGGTGCCGTTCAGGAGCGCGTCGGAGTAGTCGGACACGAAGAAGTCGGTGTCCGCGGCGAGCTGACCCGCCTTCACGAGGAAGCGGCCGTTGTCCCAGGACTGGCGCAGAAGGATTTCGTAGAAGCGGACGGATCGGACCGTCTCGTGTCCGCTGATCGTCTGCGTGGCAAAGACGCCCACCAGGTCTTCGGAGGGCTGCCCGCCGTGGTAGGAGTACCAGTTGATCTCGAATGCGCCGCCCTTCCAGTCCAAGAGGCGGTCGAGGTCGGCGCTCAACGACCACTGCGCGAACCCCTCGTAGCGCGTGCCCGTCCGGAAGCCGCCGCGCACGTTCGACCAGAATCCGCTTGTATAGCGGGCCCCGGCCTCGACCCCGCGATCGGCAAGGTCCTCGCGCGCTCCGCCCCAGTCACCGGTGAGCCGAGGGCGGGCCAGCGAGCAGGGGTCGGGGGCCGGCTCGGCGGCCACCGCCGACGCTCCGGCCACGACCAGAGCCGCGGCGATCCCGCCGGCCCAGAGCGACGCGAGACCGGTTCGAGCTGCAACCCACGCCACGCTGGCAGCTGCCTATTTCGCGATGGTGATCGGAAGGCCAACGCCTTCGACGTCGCCGATCGCGCTCTGGAACAGGTATCCCAACCCGGCGAAGACGTCGCGATTCCATCCGGTGTCGACGATCGTGTAACGGCGGTCTTGAAACTCGAGGGAAGCCAGATTCGGAATCGGCGGATCGTTGCTGATGTCGATTTGGAGCAACGCCGGCGGATTCGAGCCAGCGGGGCCCGCGGTCTTGGGGTCGGGTGCTACGTCAAACTCCGGTGCCGCGCGGATGCCCGCGGCAAGGAACTCCACGATCTGGATGATGCTTCGGAGCTTGACCGCTCCCTGAAGCGGAAGGTCCCCCCCGGGCCCGTCGGGGCGGACTTCGAGGTAGACGAAGCCCTTGGGATTCTTGCGGATCCTCTCGTTCAGCTCGAAGCGTTGGAGGTCCGACAGGGCCATGGGATCGAAGTTCGTGATGACGACGCGACCCGCCCGCAAGCGGACCAGCTCGAAGTTGCCGTCCGGCTTCTGGCGCCACTCCAGCCCCTTGTCGACGCCCTTGGTGATGTCCTCGGAGCGCGGAATGCCCTGGAAGTCCGCAACCAACGTCTGTTCGAAGACGAGTGGGCGTATGAAGAGCTTCCTCTGATCGTTGAGCCAGAAGAGATGGTTCACCAGCCGGCGGAACTCTTCGTACTCTGTGGCCCGCTGCGGGTCGTTCCCGATGAACCGGACAAAGCTGCCGTCGGGATTCTGGACCTCGACGCCCGCTGCCATGAGACGCAGGACGCGGTCGATGGGGGATCCCTGGAACGCGAGGAACTCGAACGCTTCGTCCTTGAAAGGGGTCAGGATGCGCTTCGTGAACTCCTCCCCGGAGATCGGGATGATGCTGAAGGTGGGGTTCTCCGATG
>CAMYOO010000388.1 GCA_947260035.1 uncultured delta proteobacterium | reverse complement strand
GGGGCTGATGATCTCGGTGGGCTGCATCCAGGCGCAGCGCTGTCACACCAACACCTGCCCGGTGGGCGTGGCCACCACCGACGAGAATCTGATGCGGGCCCTGGTCATCGACGAGAAGAAGTGGCGGGTGCTCAACTACGTCGCGGCGCTGCGCGCGGGGCTGAACTCGCTGGCCGCCGCCTCCGGGCTGCGTTCGCCCACCCAGTTCGAGCGTCGCCACGCGGTGTATCGCGATGCCTACGGCCGTATCCACTCGGCGGACACGCTGTTTCCCTACCCGGACGCGGCGGGCTAGGGGGAACGACGCACTCAGTAGCGCCTTCCGGGCCGCCCGTAGGGGCCACGCCCGTAGCGCCCGTAGGTGCCGGGGTACGAGTTGCTGTGGATGGTGCCGCCGCCGTAGTAGCCGTCGCCACCGCGGCGTCGCCACGAGTCCTCGGCGTCTCGCTCCTCCTGGCTAGTCGCACAGGCGGGCAGGGAGGTAACCAGGGCCAGGCCCAGCAGCGCGCCGGCGATGCGGCGAATCACGGCTGGCGCTCCAAGCGCTTGTCGTCCCAGAACTGCACACCGATGGCCGCACCGGTGGGATCGACCAGGATGGCCCGGTAGGCGTCGCGCATCACGACGCGGGCGCCCAGGGCCTCGGCGCGCCGGGCCGTATCGGCCGCGTCCTCGACCCGCACGTAGGGCAGCCAGTTGGGCTTCACGTCCTCGGGCGCCTCCACCAAGCCTGCCTGCGGCGCGTCGTAGTTCTTGAAGAGCCGGTAGGTCTGCCCGTCGAGTTGAATGTTTTCGCGCTCCCAGGAAACCAGCTTCGCGTAGAAGCCGCTGGCGGCTTCGGGGTCCTGGGTCCACAGTTCACGCCACAGCCAGTCGCCGACCGCCGCTTCGCGATCGGGCGGGTCGCCCCCCTCGGCGCGGAGCAGCATGACGGACGCGCCGCCGGGGTCGGAGACCAGGGCCAGGCGCCCGCGCTGGGGCGCGTCCACCGGTCCGGTGCGGATGTCGCCTCCGTTCTTTCGGGCGACCTCCGCTGCACGGTCCACGTCGGCTACTGAGAGGTTTGCGATCCACTGCGAGCGGCGCCGCTCCTGCAGGCGCGCGACCGTGACGATACCGCCGATGGCTTTGCCGTCGTGCAGGACGCTCACGTAGTCATCGCCCTGGAAGGTCCAGCCGAAGAGCTCTCCGTAGAAGGCCTTGGCCCTGGCGACGTCATCGGTCACCAGGTCCACCCAGACGAATGCCCCCGGCCGCACCTGCTGGGTCGGCGTTGCGGTGAGGGGTGAGAGCTCGAAGCGGGGGGCCGTCGCCGGCGCCGACGCGCAGGCGGAGCCCAGTGCGGCGAGCGTGGCGAGAGCGAACAGCGGGAGGGTGAGGCGGCTCAAGGCTTGGGAAGCTCCGGCAGCGGATGGGTAACCAGCACGAGGTCGTCGACGGGGCGCCCGCCGATCAGATGCTCCTGGATGATCCGCTCCAGGGCCTCCGGCGTGCACGAGTGGTACCAGGTTCCCTCGGGGTAGACCAGGGCGACCGGACCGCGCACGCAAACCTGCAGGCAGTTGACCTTGCTGCGGTAGATGCCGCCGGCGCCCACCAGGTCCAGCTCCGCCAGGCGACGTTTCAAGAACTCCCACGACGCCAGGCTCTCTTCCTTGCCGCTGCACTGGGGCTTGGTCTGATCGCAGCACAGGAAGATGTGGCGGCGGATTCGCTCGACGCCCAGCTCGGTGGCCTTGGCGCGGGCATTGCGCAGCATGATCTCGTCGCGGCTTGCCATCGCCGCTGGGTTACCGGGTTTGGGCCTCCCCTGCCAACGCGGGCGGGGTGGCCCGGTGCTCGGTCAGCGGCGGCGCAGGCCGCCGAAGGCCAGACCGGCCAGGCCGGTGCCGAGCAGGATCAGAGTGCCCGGCTCCGGGACGGGGAGGAAATCGATGGTGAGCTGACTGATCACGCCCAGGTACTGGCCCGCCAGAGCGCTGCCGAGGTTCACCCGGGTCGGGCTCACCACCTGAAGCTGTCCGACACCGCCCGCCGTGCGCGTGTCGAAGCCGGTGGCCGTCTGCGCCGTGGTGGTGCCGTTGTAGGAGCCCGTCACGGTGGTGGTGCTCAGCTGGAAGGGGTTGCCGATCACGCTGGCGACGAGGCCCCCCGTGGGCGTGACGACGGCCGTGCCGCCGACGCCGACCACGCTCAGCGGGATGGCCGTGGGGAGGGCCAGGCCGATGGGCGGCGCGGTGATGAACAGCAGGTAGGCGCTGGCCGCGAACGGCATGGTGCCGCCGGTGCCGTTCCAGTTGAACTGGGAGTTCACACCCGGCGGGTGCGTGGGAGTTGCGGTGTTGAAGAGCTGAGGTGTGGGGCTGCCGGGTAGGGGCAACCCCTGTGCGCCGATGGCGAGGCCGTTGACGAACAGCAGGGGCGGGCTGATGCCGGTCGCGACCGCGGTGGAGATGACGCTCGCGGGCATCGTCGCCGCGGCGCCGGCCCCGTTCGAGACGCCGACGCCCGACCCGGTGATGTTGATGGACGTGAGGTTGCCCATGGTGATCAGCAGGGTGTAGTTGAAGGGCAGTACGGCGGCGGCGGACGGAGCCGAGAGGCCCAGCGCCAGGCCGAGTGCGCACGCTGCAATGAAGTTCCGGACCATGAGCCCACCCTCCCCGGCAGGGAGTTGCCCTGCGGTGTAGGGCTCATCGGCGCAACGCTGCGTGAGCCTGAGCGACGGCGAAATAGGCGGTGGC
>CAMYOO010000387.1 GCA_947260035.1 uncultured delta proteobacterium | reverse complement strand
TTCTTCCACCTGGGCGGCGAGTCCATGACCGAGTCGCTCTTCGGCATGCTCACCGGGCGGCACCCCAACCTGCTGGCGGTGAAGCTGGACGGCGCCACCAAGGAGCTCTTCGCGTGGGGGCTGCGCTGCGGCTTCCTCACCTTCGGGCCCGGGCGCGCGGACACGGCCGAGGAAGTCTGCACGGTGCTGGACGCCAAAGCGCGCGGTGCCATCCGCGGCTCCATCTCCAACAGCCCCATGCTCAGCCAGAGCCTGGTGGAGAAGGCCCTGGCCTCGCCGTCGATTGCGGACGAGCGCAAGGAGAAGGCGGAGCTGCTGCGGGTCCGTGCGGCCAAGGTCTTCGAGGTGGCCGGCTCGCCGCGCTTCGCGGAGAGCTGGACGGTCTACCCCTTCAACAGCGGCTACTTCATGTGCGTCAAAGTAGAGGGGGTGGACGCCGAGGAGGTGCGCAAGCGCCTGCTGGCGGAGGAAGGCATCGGGGTGATCTCGATCGGCGCCCACGACGTGCGGGTGGCCTTCTCCTGCCTGGAGGTGGAGGGCGTAGAGCCCCTCTTCGAGGCCCTGCACCGGACCGTCCAGAAGCTCCGCCAGGACTGAGCGGGCCCCCAGGGCCCTCTCGGCAGCCGGCAGCCGGGGCGCTCGCGAGCCGGCAGCCAAGGGCCCGAGAACCGCTCAAGCCCAGGGCTTTTCGCTCCGATGCAGGGGCATGTTCCGAGACCGCTCCATCCTCATCACGGGCGGGACGGGGAGCTTCGGCCGCGTGCTGGCCCGCACCCTGCTCCGCAACCACGACCCTCGCCGCCTGGTGATCTTCTCGCGAGACGAGCTGAAGCAGTACGAGATGCGCGCCGAGTTCGGCGACGACCCGCGCATGCGCTTCTTCATCGGCGACGTCCGCGACCGCGAGCGCCTGGAGCGCGCCTTCGACGGCATCGAGCTGGTGGTCCACGCGGCCGCCATGAAGCAGGTGCCGGCCGCGGAGTACAACCCGTTCGAGGCGATCAAGACCAACGTCTTCGGCGCGGAGAACGTGATCAACGCCGCCATCGACCGCGGCGTGCATCGCGTGATCGCGCTGTCCACCGACAAGGCGGCCAACCCCATCAACCTGTACGGCGCCACCAAGCTGTGCAGCGACAAGCTCTTCGTGGCCGGCAACAGCTACGCGGGCGAGAACGGCTGCCGCTTCGCCGTGGTTCGTTACGGCAACGTGGTGGGCAGCCGCGGCAGCGTCGTGCCCTTCTTCCGCAAGCAGCGCGAGACCGGCATCGTGCCCGTCACCGACGACCGCATGACCCGCTTCTGGATCACCCTGGAGCAGGGCGTCCAGTTCGTGGTGCGCTGCTTCGACTGGATGCGCGGCGGCGAGATCTTCGTTCCCAAGATCCCCAGCATGAAGATCCTGGACCTGGCCGAGGCCATCGCTCCCGATTGCGACACCATCAACGTGGGCATCCGCCCGGGCGAGAAGCTCCACGAGACCCTGATCGGCGAGGACGACGCGCGCCGCACCCTGGAGTTCGGCGACCACTACGTGCTGGTGCCGGAGTTCTCCTGGTGGGACGGCGAAGGCGCCAAGGCCGGCCGCCCGCTGCCCGACGGCTTCTCCTACCGCAGCGACAACAACGAGCGCTGGCTCTCGGTGGACGAGCTGCGCCAGATGAGCGAGAAGCTTTGAGCGAGTGGCTGCCCTACGCGCGCCAGGACGTAAACGAAGACGACGTCCAGGCCGTGGTGGAGGTGCTGCGCTCCGGCTGGCTGACCCAGGGCCCCCAGGTCGAGGCCTTCGAAGAAGAGCTGGCCCGCATGGTGGGCGCGCGCTTCGCCGTGGTGGTGTGCAACGGCACCGCCGCCCTCCACGCCGCCTACCACGCCGCCGGCCTGGGCCCCGGGCAGGTCTGCCTCACCACGCCGATCACCTTCGCCGCCACTGCCAATGCGGCGCTCTATCTGGGCGCCGGCGTGGATTTCGCCGACGTGGATCCCGACTCGGCGCTGCTGGACCCGGAGGCCACGGCTCGGGCCCTGGGCCCGGCCACCCGCGTGCTGGCTCCCGTGCACATGGCCGGACAGCCCGCCGACATGCCGGCCCTGCGCGCCCTGGCCGATCCGCTGGGGGCCGTGGTGGTGGAGGACGGCGCCCATGCCCTGGGCGCCGAATACTTCGACACGGCGGCGGGCGAGTGGGTTCCCGTAGGCGCCTGCCGGCACTCGCACATGACCGTGTTCTCCTTCCATCCCGTCAAGCAGGTGGCCATGGGGGAAGGCGGCGCCATCACCACCAACGACCCGGAGCTGGCCGAACGCCTGCGCCGCTTCCGCGACCACGGCATGGTTCGTGATCCGCGCCACTTCGAGGAGACCGACCCGGGGCCCTGGCATCGCGAGATGCAGGGCCTGGGCATGAACTACCGGGCCAGCGACCTTCACTGCGCCCTGGGGCGCAGTCAGCTGCGCCGGCTTCCGCAGTTCGTAGAGCGGCGCCGCGCCATCGCCGCCCGCTACGACGCCGCGTTCGCAGGGCATCCGCGGGTACAGCCCCTGGCCCAGCGGGACACGGCGCGCTCGTCGCAGCATCTCTACGTCGTGCAGCTCGACGTGGATGCCGGCGTGGACCGAAGGCGCGTCGTCGAGGAGCTGCACGCCCGGGGCATCGGCGCCCACGTGCACTACCTGCCCGTGCACCTGCACGCCTGGTACCGGAAGGAGCGCGGCTTCGCACCGGGCGCCTTCCCCGCCGCCGAGCGCTA
>CAMYOO010000386.1 GCA_947260035.1 uncultured delta proteobacterium | reverse complement strand
GCTGCTGGCGGCCGCCGGCGCGCTGCTCCTCTACCTGCTGCTGGCGCCCAAGCCCTGGAGCGTGGCCGGCGGCCCGGGCTTCTTCGCCACCGCCGATCGCCCCATGGTGGACGTCATCCTGATTGGCTTCTGGTGGATGGCGATCCCCAACGCGCTGCTGTGTCTGGCGTTGGCAGCCACCGCCGGCTTCTGGGCAGGCCCGGCGGAGGTGCCGAGCTGGCCCGAGGCCCCGCCGCGGCCCCGCGCCCGCGGCGTGCTCTTCTGGACGCTGATCTTGCTGGCCGCGCTGTTGGGCGGCGCGCTGCGCTGGAACCTGGCCCACGGCAGCCTCTGGTGGGACGAGGCCTGGACCGTCAAGCGCGCCGTGGTCGGCCACCGCGAGCCCGTGCCCGAGGACCCCACCCAGCTTTCGTTCCGCCAGGTGCGTTGGCACTGGACCTTCTTCCACTACAAGAAGCCCACCAACCATGTGCTCTACAGCGCGTCGGCGCGGGTTTCCAACGGGGTGTGGCGTGCCTGGAACGGGCGCGAGCCCTGGGCCTTCGACGAGTTCGCGTTGCGGCTGCCCGCGTACGTCGCGGCGGTAGCTTCGATCCTGGTGTTGGGCCTGCTGCTGCGAAGCTGGGTCTCACCGGCCGTGGGCGTTACGGGTGCCTTCCTGCTGGCGCTGCACCCATGGCACGTGGAGCACGGACCGGAGCTGCGCGCCTACGGCTACGTGGGCCTGTTGGGCATCGCGTCCCTGTGGCTGCTGGTGCGGCTGCTGCGCAAGCCGAGCCCGGGGCGCATCGCGCCCTTTGCACTGGCCCAGTTCCTGCTGCTCTGGACCCATCCCTTTACGCTCTATCTGGTGGCGTCGCTGGGTGCGGCCGGCATCGTAGGGCTGACCGTGCGCGGCGGCGCGCGACCCGCCGCGCGCCTGGCAGCGGCGCTGACCCTGGCCGGCATGGCCTGGCTCCAGGTGATGGCGCCCAACCTGGCGCAGACCCGCATCTGGACCGACGTGAACGAGCCGTCCAAGGGCCGCGTCGTACAACGTCGCGCGCTGGACTCGCTGACCGGCCTGGCCTTCGCCGGCCTGCCGCGCAAGTACGGCGTCGATGACCCGGACCGTTACGCCTACCCCAGCGCCGAGAGCCTCTCCGAGGAGAAGGCGTGGGTGGCGCCGACAGTGTACGTCGTGCTGCCGCTGCTCACCCTGCTGGGCTTCGCGCGACTGCTGGTGCGGAAGGGCCCCGAGCGCTGGGCGGCCCTGGGGCTGGGCCTGGCCGTGCCCCTGGCCATAGCCGTCTCCTGGGCCGGGCAGCTCTTCTTCCACGAGCGCTTCGTGTTCTACGCGCTGATCGCGGTGGTGGTCTTCATCCCCGTCGGGCTCGACGCGCTCTTGCGCGGCGTCACGCGCCCCTGGCCGCGCGCGCAGCGCATCGCCGTGCCGCTGGGCCTGGCGCTGGGGCTGCTGGGCTTCCACGCGCTGGTGGAGCCGCGCAACAACGTGCTGCGACACTTCCCCTACGCGCCCATGCAGGAAGTCGCCGCCTTCACGCGCGAGACCGCGGGCAACGATCCCCTCTCGGTGATCCGCGTGGGCTACGGCTCGGGCGGCGAGATGCCCGCCCTCTACGACCCCTGGATCACCCGGGTGCGCGACGCCGAGGGTGTGGTGGACGCCATGCGACGCGCGCGCGCCGAGGGCCGCGATCTGCTGGTCTTCTACGGCTACCCCACCGCAAACCGCCCGCGGCTCCCCAGCGGCTTCACGCTGCTGGATGACCCCAACCTGTTCAGCGTGGTGGCCCACTTCCAGGGCGCCGATCCCCACTTCAGCTACTGGGTGCTGCGCTACAGCGGCGCGCCGGTGGAGGGCTGAGCGTGCTGCGCGTCCTCCAATCGCTGATACTCGCCGCGGTCGCCACGGTGTTCACGCTCTTCGCCGCAGAGCTGGTGGCGCGCGTGCTGGCGCCGCAGTGGGCGCCCCAGCACGCCGAGCGCAGCTTCTGGCGCCACGATCCGTTGCTGGGCTGGGCCCACAAGCCGGGCCAGCAAGGCACGCTGCGGCATCCGGACTTCAGCGTGCGCGTGGTGATCAGCGAGCAGGGCTTCCGCGACGCGGTGTACCCCGTGGAGCGGGTGGAGGGCCTGCGCCGCATGCTGGTGCTGGGTGACTCCTTCGCCTGGGGCTTCGGCGTAGAGCGCGACGAAATCCTCTGGAGCCTCCTCGAAGCCCGGCACCCGGGCTGGGAGATCATCAACACCGCCGTCAGCGGCTACGGCACCGACCAGCAGCTGCTCTTCTTCGAGGATCGCGGCCGCGCATTCGCGCCGGACGTGGTGGTGCTGCACCTGCACGCCAACGACTTCGACGACGTGGCCGCCGAGCGCCGCTACGGCTACCCCAAGCCCCGCTTCACCCTGGGGCCCGAGGGATTGGTGCTGGGCAACGTGCCGGTGCCGGGCCTCTCGCTGCCCTGGCGCGCGCGCCGCTTCCTGCGCGAGAGCTCCTATCTCTTCAATCGCCTCCAGGCCGTGGAGCAGCTTCTCGAATCCGCCGGGCCGCGGCAGGTGCGCACGGCCGGCGTCGCGCCCGGTGCGGTAGCGCGGGCTCCTGCCCCCAGCGCCGCGGCGGACAGCCGCGCCGTTTCCGCGGCCCTGCTGGCGCGCCTGGCGCAGGCGTGCCGGGATGCGGGCGCGCAGCTGGTGGTGGTGAGCAGCCCCGCCCCGGACGACGTGCGCGCCTGGCTCGGCCGCACGCTCTTCGATCT
>CAMYOO010000385.1 GCA_947260035.1 uncultured delta proteobacterium | reverse complement strand
CCACCCGGTTCTTCTCGTTGTACGCCATCAGCGCATGGCGAATGCCGAGCTGGTAGTAGAGGTCCACCCAGCCCAGCTCCTCTTCGAAGGGCGCCGTGCCCTGGAAGTGGAAGCCGACGGCCAGCTTGTCCGCCGCACGCGCATCCCGCACGCCTTGGGTGGAGTCCACCAGGACGCACGCGTCCCCTCGCTCGGCGATGAAGGCCCGGTGGATGGCGGCCTGCTGCGCTGCCGCCCGAAAGTCCATGCCGTCGATCGCCAGCGTTATCGACAGGAAGTCGACCCCGGCGGCGGCCGCGCGAGAGAACACCTCCGCCTTCCGCTCCGGAGTGCCCGGCGTGATGATCGGCAACGTCATGTCCCAGACCAGGGCATCGGCGTGCAGATCTGCGGCGTCGGTGGGGATTCCCCAGCGGCTCATCCCATCTCCTCCCGGCCGGATCGAAGGGGTATCGTAGTGCCTCGAAGATAGGGCTCGGATCGCGGGAATCGAGCCGAGCGCCGAGGAGCCCAAGCCCATGCCCCCCACCATCGCCGGAGCCCCCCTGCCCGGTCCGATCACCGAGGCCCCCGGCAAGGACGAGCTCGCCGCCCGCCTGGCCCGGGTCCAGAGCCGGATGCGCGACGAGGGGCTCGACGCGTACGTGAGCTTCGACCCTGTCAACGTCTACTACCTGACGAACTTCGCCAACAACGTGCACGAGCGGCCGTTCCTGCTGGTGATCCCGCCGCAGGGAACGCCGACCATCGTTGCGCCGCTGCTGGAGACCAGCCACGTGCGGGCCCGCGCCCGCTGCGACCTGGAGTACGCCACCTACTACGAGTTCCCGGCCCCGGAAGGCGAGAACTGGTGGGACGTGTACGCACAGGTCGTCGGCGCCGGCGCGCGCGTCGGCATCGAGCCCGCCATGCCGTCGGGCATCCGTGAGCGAACTCCGGGCACCACGGTCATCAGCGACATCATCGACGACGTGCGCATCGTGAAGTCCACGTACGAGATCGGACGCAACGTCCACGCCTGCCGCGTCGTCGAGCTGGGCCATGAGAAGCTCCTGGAGGGGGCACGTCCCGGAACTCCGGTCGGCGCGCTGTACGCGGCGGCGTCCCAAGCGATGATGGCGCGGATCCTGGGCGACATTCCGCACGCCAATCTCGTGGTCACGCGCACCGTCGGCGCCGTCTGGCCGCCCTCCATCTCCCACGACCCGCACCTGATCCCGACCTTCGGAACCCAGCTCGAGGACGCGGGCCCTCACGTCACCATCGCCTTCTGCCAGGTGGACGGCTACGGGGTGGAGCTGGAACGCACCTTCTTCCTGGGCAACGTCCCCGACGACGCCCATGCCCCCTTCGAAGCGATGCTGGAAGCGCGTGCCCGCGCGTACGAGCTGGCGCGACCCGGCGCCGACATGGGCGAGATCGACCGGGCGGTGCGCAAGGTCATCACCGATCGCGGCTACGGCGAATGCATCCTCCACCGCACCGGCCACGGCTTCGGGATCACGGGCCACGAGGCCCCCTACCTGGCCGACGGCTATGCCCGCGAGCTGGAGCCGGGCATGCTGGTCAGCGTCGAGCCGGGCATCTACATCCCGGGCCAGGGCGGCTTCCGCTACTCGGACACGGTGCTGATCACCGACGACGGCTGCCTGAGCCTGACCCACGCCCCGCAGACCCTCCAGGAGCTGACGCTTCCGCTGTAGCTGGAGCATCGAAGGCAGAGACATGATCCGCACCACCGTCGTCGGAAGCTGGCCCATCCCCTTCGGCCTGAAGCCTCGCCTCACCGACTACTACAAGGGCGCACTCAGCGACGAGCAGGCGGAGGGCGTGCTGCAGGCCGCTGCGCTCATCGCCATGGACGAGCAGCTGGCCTGCGGGCTCGACCAGATCATGGGCGGCGAGGTCTTCGCTCCGGACTTCGTGCACCACGTACCGCCGCGGCTGGCGGGCCTGGAAGCCGTGCAGAAGCGCGATCACCGCGCGGGCGTCGAGGGAACCGGCCGCTACCGCATCGTCGGCGACGTGTCGGCGCCGAGAGGCACGGGCCACGCCCTGGGCTTCCGGCGCGAGCACGCCGTCCAGCCCAATCTGGAGAAAGCCGCGATCCCGTCGCCGCTGACCATGACTCTCTCCTTTCTCGGCGATCCCCGGCTGCCGGAACAAATGGAGAACATCGCGCGCCTGGTAGAGACCGAGGTGCGCGACATGGTTCGGGCCGGCGCCACCGAGGTCCAGCTGGACGCACCCTTCGAAGCGGTGGCCCTGGTCACCGGCGGCCGCAAGGTGGAAGAGCTGGTGCCCTGGATCCTGTATCCCTTCCGCACCGTGCGGCGGGTGCGGCGCACGATCCACTTCTGCCTCGGCGACATGGGCCGCCGTCCCGCCACCCAGGAGCAGCACCTGCGTCACCTGATTCCACTCCTCCAGGCGCTGGACGGCGAGGTCGACCGGGTGCATGTGGAGTGCTCCTACGCCGGACAGTGGGCGGAGCACGCGCTGCTGGCGGAGATCCCCCGGTCGATGGAGGTGATCGCCGGCATCGCGGACGTAAAGTCGAAGCCCCAGAGCGCCGGCGAGCTGCACGAGCGCATCAACGCACTGCTGCAGGTGTTGCCGCCTGAGCGACTGCTGGTCTCGTCGTCGTGCGGCTGCGGCCGCGTGCCCCACGACGACGCCATCGAGTTGATGAGCAACCTGGTCCGAGCGGCGCACTCGCTCTAGCTCGTTCCCAACGACGGAGGTTCCCTTGCGCTATCTGCACACCATGGTTCGGGTCACCGAC
>CAMYOO010000384.1 GCA_947260035.1 uncultured delta proteobacterium | reverse complement strand
CCGGCTTCGACATCACCGCCGCGTCGGAGGTGATGGCCATGCTGTGCCTCGCCCAGGACGAAGACGACCTGCGCGCCCGCATCGACCGGCTGCTGGTGGGCTTTACGTACGACGGCGAGCCCGTCACGGCGGAGAAGCTGGGCGCGTCCGGCGCCATGCTGGCGCTGCTCCGCGACGCGCTGTGGCCGAACCTGGTGCAGACCCTGGAGGGGACGCCGGCCATCGTGCACGGCGGGCCGTTCGCCAACATCGCCCACGGCTGCAACTCGGTCGTGGCCACCCGCACCGCCCTGCACCTGGCGGACTGGGCGGTCACCGAGGCGGGCTTCGGCTTCGATCTGGGCGCCGAGAAGTTCTTCGACATCAAGTGCCGTGCCGCGGGCCTCGACCCCGCGGCGGTCGTGCTGGTGGCCACCGTGCGGGCGTTGAAGCTGCACGGGGGCGTTCCCCTCAAGCAGCTGGGCCCCGAGGATCCGGCGGCCGTCGAGCGCGGGCTTCCGAACCTGGAGAAGCACGTGGAGAACATCCGCGCCTTCGGTCAGGTGCCGGTGGTTGCCCTGAACCGCTTCGGCGACGACGGCGACGCGGAGATCGACGTGGTGCGCAGGCGCTGCGAGGCGCTGGGCGTTCCCTTCGCGGTGTCGGATCATTTCGCCGCCGGGGGTGCCGGTGCGGAGGACCTGGCGCGGGCCGTCATGGACCACGCCGCCGACAGTCCCTTCCAGCCCCTCTACGAGCTGGACGCCTCGGTCCCGGACAAGATCCTGGCTGTGGCGCGAACCATGTACGGCGCCCGGGACGTGGTCTTCACCAAGGCGGCCAAGCGGGACCTGCGCGACGTGAAGCGCCTGGGCTACGACGGGTTGCCGGTGTGCATCGCCAAGACGCCCACCTCGCTCTCCGACGATCCCAAGCGGCGCGGGCGGCCCGACGACTTCGAGGTCACGGTGCGAGAGATCCAGATCAACGCCGGCGCCGGGTTCCTGGTGGTGCTCACGGGCGACATCATGCGCATGCCCGGCCTGCCGCGGAAGCCCCTGGCCGAGGCCATCGACCTGCGCGACGGGCGCATCATCGGTCTGCGCTGAGCCCGGCCGCGGCTACTTCCCCTCGGCGCTCACGGGCGTTTCCCGTTTCGGCTGGAGCCGGGAATCCGAGCGACCCGAAGCGGCGCCGCACGCGCCGCGCCGGGGCGGGTGCTCGCCGCGCCAGGCGTCGTACGCCGCTCGCAGCAGCACGACCGGGTTCTCCTGGGCGGTCCCGCGAAAGGGGCGCATCAAGTGCCAGATCGAGCGCCTGACGCCCAGGTCCGCGTTCTCGCGCGTGATGCGCAGCTGCAGTGCGGGCCGATCCGCCGGGTCGCGCGGGCCGGCCACTTCGATGGCTGCGGTCAGCGCCGTCAGCTCGCGTACGCAGCGGCGGTCGCCGCCCGCCCGCGCGCCCGCCTCCAATGCCAGCAGCAGCCGGTCGGACAGGTCGCACCCTGCGGCGCCCTCGAAGGCGGCGCGGGCGTCGGCGACGATCTTCTCGCCCCACAGGATGTTGCCCTGGACGGCGACCTCCTGGCCCGCCGAATCGCCGCTCCACGACGTGGTGCGCTGGCCGGTGAAGCTGGCGGCGGCCAGGGGCTCGAGGGTCGCGACCCCGTACTGCCGCACCTGGGCGCCCGACCACCAGGACCAGCCCCGGGAGCGGTCGAAGTCCGGGCTGGTCAAGTACGCCAGGATCTCTTCGGGGTCGGCGCTCGCGCGCAGCAGGGTGGCGCCGCGCACGCGGCCCGCCTCGTTCATCATCGCCTGGGATACCAGGGCGCCGCGGTCCGGGACCAGGGCGCCGATCTGATGCACGTCCGCCGTGCACGAGGCGGCCGCATACCCCACTTCGCGGGTTTCGGGGTCGACGGCCACGATGGACCAGGTCCCGAAGGCGGGCGCGGCCCAGGCTGCGCCGAGCAGCAGGCCGAGCGTTGAGGCTCGCAGGCCTGCCATCAGCGGGGCGCCAGCCTCACGTGCTCCGCCTGCAAGGCTTCCTCGCTCACGCCGCTCGGGCCAGCGGTCAACGCGTATGCGCCGGCGCCCTCGCGGCTCGTCACCACGCGCGTCGGCACGCCGTCCACGTAGTGAACCGCGGCGCCATCGTCGATGGCGATCCCCGCCGCAATGCCGCCCGAGGCGAGCATCCGCTGGTACGCCGGGCGCCGCTCGGGCTCCCCGTCGTAGTGGGGGCAGCAGCTTCCGGAGAGGAAGCCCAGGCCCGGCAGCGCCTCCAGCCGGCCGGCCCACGAGTCCGTGACCCCCTCGTCGAACCAGCAGATGGCGCCCGCGCTCCAGCCCGCCAGGACGGCGCCCGCTTCCCAGGCACATCGCAGCCGCTCCGGCAGCTCCCAGGCCTGCCAGACGGCCAGCATGCTCTTGGTGTTGCCGCCGGCCACCACGATCACGTCCCGCTCCTCGAGCCAGTCATCCAGATCGGGCGTGCGTCCGAAGAGGTCGAGATGGGCGGTCTCGCAGCCGAGCGCCTCGACGCGTTGGAAGAACTTGGACACGAAGGGTTCCCGGTCGCCCTTGGCCGTGGCCAGGTACGCGACGCGCGGATGCGCCGCGCGCGCCTGCTGGAGGACGTAGCCGAACAGGGCCGCGTCTCCGCCGTCCGCCGTGAGTCCGCCCATGGCGATGATCTGGCGCGCCGGCTTCATGCCCCGAAGCCTAGCCGCAGTGGCTATACTGGGGCCCGCTAGCCGCAGTGGCTATACTGGGGCCCGCTGCGCTCCGACCCCCGGGAGTCGCCGCCCGGCATCTGCCGTGAGGTCGCATGCGCGTCTGGCCTGGTAAACCTCATCCGCTCGGGGCCGTCTGGGATGGCCACGGAACCAACTTCGCGCTCTTCTCGGAGCAGGGGACGCGCGTGGAGCTGCTGCTCTTCGATCAGCTCGGGGAGGCGCGCCCCTCCCAGACCATCCACGTTCGCGAGCGGACCAATCTCGTGTGGCACGTGTACCTGCCCGACGTGCGGCCCGGGCAGCTCTACGCCTACCGCGTGGAAGGGCCGTGGATGCCGGAGGAGGGCATCCGCTTCAACCCCAACAAGCTGCTGATGGACCCCTACGCCCGCGCCCTGGCCGGCGACCTGGAGTGGAACGACGCGCTCTACTCCTACCGGGTGGGGCACCCGAAAGCGGACCTTTCGTTCGACGAGTCGGACAGCGCGGCGTACGTGCCCCGCTGCGTCGTCACCGATTCATCCTTCGCCTGGGGCGACGATCGCCCGCTGGGCACGCCCTGG
>CAMYOO010000383.1 GCA_947260035.1 uncultured delta proteobacterium | reverse complement strand
GCGCCAGCGGCGGCGAAAGCAAACGCCAACAATCAGGGAGGATGATCCCGATGGGTGAGAGCCGAATCGAACGGCGTGGCGTGGGCTTTACGGCGTGCTTGTGCGTCGCGCTGCTCGCGGGCTGTGCCGGCGGCTCGGGAGCGTCCCTCCCGAGGGACGTCCGAGATGCCACACCCAGCTTCCGCGCTGCCGAGAAGCAGGCGCAACCGGGCTCGCCCAACGTCCTGCTCATCCTGGTGGACGACATGGGCTACGCCGACGTCGGCGCCTTCGGCTCCGAAATCGAAACCCCCGCCATCGACGGCCTCGCCGATCGGGGACTCCGCTACCGCCACTTCACCGTGACTTCCATTTGCTCGCCGTCGCGAGCGGCCCTGTTGACGGGCCTCAACCATCACTCCGTCGGCACCGGCTGGCTGGCCGAAGCCGACATGGGCTTCCCCGGGTACCGCGGCGAGCCGACGCGCGATGCGGCGATGCTGAGCGAAGTGCTGGGCGAAGCGGGCTATGCGACGTTCATGATCGGCAAGTGGCATCTCACGAATCAAGACCACCGCGGCCGCTTCGGCCCGTTCGACAGCTGGCCCACCGGCCGAGGTTTTGATCGCTACTGGGGCTTTCTCGCCGGCGAAACCGGACAGTTCTTTCCCAACGTCCTGCACCGGGGCACCGAGCCCGCCCCCTACCCGCTCGACGGCAGCTTCTATTTTCCCGACGCCATGGCGGACGAAGCCATCGGGATGCTGCGGGAGCTGCGCGGGGAGCACCCGGATCGTCCGTTCTTCCTCTACTACGCGACGGGCGCCCCCCATTCCCCCCACCACACCAAGCCCGCTGACCGGGCCAAGTACGCGGGCCGCTACAACGCGGGCTGGGACGTCGTGCGCGAGCAGCGACTGGCGCGGCAGATCTCCACGGGCGTAGTACCCGAGAGCACCCGCCTGGCGGGCTACAGCCCGGATGTTGCGAGCTGGGATTCATTGACCGCCGACCAACGCAAGGCCTACGCCAGATTCCAGGAGAACTACGCCGCCTTCGTCGACAACCTCGATCAGAACATCGGCCGAGTACTCGCACATCTGGAAGCCACGGGCGAGCTCGACAACACCCTCGTGATCTTCCTGTCCGACAACGGCGGCAGCCGCGAAGTCGGGCCCGAAGGTTCGTGGAATACGGCTGGGCATTTCTATCACGGACAGCTCGCCACCACCGCCGAGAACCTCGCCCACTACGACGAGATCGGCGACGTCGACAGCCATCCCCACTACCCGCGCGGCTGGATGCAGGCCAGCAATACACCATTCATCCACGGCAAGCGTTCCGTCTTTGCCGGCGGCGCACGCGTACCGATGATCGTGTCCTGGCCCGAGGGCATCGCCGCGCGCGGCGGGGTTCGGCGGCAGTTTCACCACATCACCGACGTCGCCCCCACGGTGCTCGAAGTCGCGGGCATCGAGCATCCATCCGAGAAGGTGGGCGGCAGCACTCTGCCGATGGAAGGTGTCAGCATGGCGTACAGCTTCGAAGACGCCGAAGCCCCCAGCCGACACCGCGAGCAGTATTACGAGATCGAGGCCCAACGCGCCTACTACGCCGACGGCTTCAAGCTCGTCGCCTGGCGCCCCCAGGACAAACGCTACGGCGAAGTCGACTGGGAGCTCTACGATTTGCGCAACGACTTTGCCGAGACGCGAAACCTCGCGTCACAGCTTCCCGAGAAGGTCGCAGAGCTCGAGGCGAAATGGTGGGAAGCTGCAGAGCGCCATCAAGTGTTGCCCCTGGACGATCGTCGTCTGCTGGAGAAAGCCGCCGGATTCGATCCGGGTTTGATTGCAGAGAAGACGAAGCTCACCTACTACGTGGGAACGCCCACCCTCGAGCGATCGGCCCAGCCCGCACTGGCCGGGCGCAGCTACAGCGTCGAGGCGTCCATCGAACGCCCTACGGGAAACGAAGAGGGCGTCCTCGTCGCCCATGGCAGCGTCGAGACCGGTTGGTCCCTGTTCGTCCAGGATGGACGCCTGATCTACGAGAACAATCTTCCCCGGGTCGGAAAGCGGATCGTTTCGAGTCGCAGAGTGCCGCGGGGCGCTAGCCGTGTGGGTTTCCGATTCGAGCTCTCGGGCACACCCGGCCCGGTATCGGGAATCGGCACGCTGCTGATCGACGGCGAAGACGCCGGCAGCGCCTCCCTCGCGCTCCCCGTCTCCTTTACCAACGAGGGGCTCGACATCGGGCGCGATCGTTTGACGGCGGTATCGAAACGCTACCAGTCTCCGTTTGCGTTCTCTGGAACTCTTCACGAGGTCAACTTCGAGATCTCGCCGCCGCGCCCGCGGGCCGCGCGCTGAGGAAATCGAGCAAACGGCGATTGACCCAGAGGGGGTAGGCCTGCAGAGTGGGCTGCCCATGAGCGCAGCCGATCTGCCTGCCCCGCCCCACGTGAGCGAATGGCCCGCAGCCTTCTTCGGCTGGAGAATCGTCGCGGCGGCGTTTGCCGCACAGTTCATCTCCAACGGCGTCACCTTTGCGGCCTTTGGCGCACTCGTGATCCCACTGTCCGACGATTTCGGGGCCAGCCGCGGTGTCATCGCCTCAGGCCCTGGCCTCGCAATACTCACCATGGGCCTGTTCGGCCCGCTGATCGGCCGGATCGTCGATCGTGGCCACGTGCGCACCACCATGCTCGTCGGCGTGCTGCCGCCTACGGTCTTGCCAGGTTGAAGTCCCCCGGGGAGTTGATGCTCCTATAGATCGTCAAGGGGTTATCCGGCCGTTTCCGGCAGAGGATCGGGTAGCAAGCGGTAGACCTCGCGAGCGACGTAGCGCTT
>CAMYOO010000382.1 GCA_947260035.1 uncultured delta proteobacterium | reverse complement strand
AGGAAGGCCGGCTCGAGGCTCTGGTGCGCCGAACCGCGGGCGCTCTTGGACGGCGGCGCCACGCAGACCCCGGGGGCTTCGACGCCTTTGCGCGCTCGGTCGAAGAAGCGAGCGCGGGCCTCCCGGACACAAGTGCTGCGCAGCTCCTGCGGCGCGCGGGCCAAGCACGAGAGAGTCTCACCAGGGCGGGCCTGTCGGATCCCGAGCTGGCGCGAGTCTTCGCGCTGGTTCGCGAGGCGGCGCGCCGCACTCTCGGCATGCCGCACTACGACGTCCAGCTGGTGGGCGGCTGGGTGATGGCCCGGGGCATGCTCGCCGAGATGGAGACCGGCGAGGGCAAGACACTGACGGCCACCCTGCCCGCGACTGCGGCCGCCCTGGCTGGAATCCCGGTTCACGTAGTTTCCGTCAACGACTACCTGGTCCAGCGCGACGCCGAGGCCATGCAGCCCGTGTATCAGGCTCTGGGGCTCAGCGTCGGCACGGTGACCCAGGCGGATCGCGATCCGGATGCGCGCCGCGCGGCCTACGCGTGTGATGTCACCTACGTCACGAGCCAACAGCTGGCGTTCGACTACCTGCGCGACGGCCTGGTGCGCGGGCGGAGGAGGGACCCGCTCTCCCACCAGCTCGAGTCCCTGCACGAAGGGCCCTCGCTGAGCAACCGGCTGATGCTGCGAGGTCTCTGCTTCGCGCTCGTGGACGAAGCCGACAGCGTCCTGATCGATGAAGCGCGCACACCCCGCTGATCCTTTCGGGGCCGGGGGGCTCGCCCGAAGAGGAAGAGTCGTACCAACGGGCCCTACGCTTGGCTCGCTCCCTCGAGGAGGGAGCCGACTTCACCATCGATCGACGCGCCGGAGCCATCCAGCTCTCGCAGCGCGGGCGGGATCGGCTCGAGGAGCTGGCGCGGCCCTTCGGCGGGTTCTGGACCGGCCCCCGGCGGCGCGAGGAGTGGACGACCCGCGCGCTGAGCGCGTTGCACTTGTTCTCGCGCGACCGCCACTACCTGGTCCGGGGCGACAAAGTCGAGATCATCGACCAGCCCACCGGGCGAGCGATGCCCGACCGCGCCTGGGAACGGGGCCTGCACCAGCTGATCGAGGCCAAGGAGGGCTGCCCGCTCACGCCCCAGCGCGAGACGGTGGCGCGGATCAGCTACCAGCGCTTCTTCCGCCGCTATCTGCGCCTGGCCGGCATGACGGGAACCGCGCGAGAGGTGGCGCGTGAGCTGTGGTCCGTCTACGGGCTCAACACGGTTGCCATTCCGCCGCGCCTTCCCAGTCGGCGCGAGGAGCTGCCCGCGCAGCTCTTCCGCACGGACGCGCTGCGCTGGTCGACGCTGGTCGACCAGGTCCACGAGCTGCACCGCGCGGGACGGCCGATCCTGGTGGGGACCTGCTCCGTGGCCTCCTCCGAGCACCTGAGCCGCCTGCTCCGCGAGCGGGGGCTGGCCCACCGGGTGCTGAACGCGCAGCAGGACGCGGACGAGGCGGCCGTGGTGGCGGCCGCCGGCGAGGCCGGCCGAATCACGGTCGCCACCAACATGGCGGGCCGCGGGACGGACATCGGCCTGGGGCCGGGAGTGGCGGAGACGTGCGGCCTGCACGTGATCGCCACCCGGCGGGCAGAGGCCCGGCGCATCGACCGACAGCTCTTCGGCCGCTGCGGTCGCCAGGGGGACCCGGGCACCTGCCAGGCGCTGCTGTCGCTGGAGGACGAGCCGCTCCAGCTCTACTACCCCGCGCCCATCCTCCGCCTCGTCGACTGGCTGTCCCTGATTGGTGTCCCCGTGGGGAAGCGGCAAGCAGAACTGCTTACGTGGCTTCCCCAGCGTGCCGAAGAGAGGAGGCACGCGCGAATGAGAAAGAGCCTGATCGCGCTGGAGGACTACCTGCGGGATCTCCTCGCGTTCAGCGGCGGGGCGCAGTGACGTAGAGACGGGGAGGACATGACGCGGTTCCGCGAGCGCTGTCAGTCGTGGGCGAAACGCCTGCGGCAACCGCTTCGGTTCGCCTGGCCGCTGGCCCTTCTGGGGTTGGCGCTGGTCCTGGGACCGGGCCTGATCGACCGACGCCCGGAGCCGTCCCCGGAGCCCTCCTCGACGCGAGCCACGGGCGAGATCAGCGCGGCCGATGCGGACTGGCACGACTACGCGGCGCTCGAGCCCGCGAGCCCGGGACCCGAATCCCAGGCGTCTAGCGACGCTGCCCTGAGCGCGCCCTCGACGCTCGAGTGCATCATCGAGCCCAACCAGGTGGTGGCGATCGGCAGTCCCGTGACCGGCCGGATCGACAACGTTCACGTGGAGCGCAGCGACCTGATCGAGGCGGGACAGGCCCTGGTAGACCTGGATTCCAGCGTGGAGGTCGCCGCCGTGGCGGTGGCGAAGGCCCGGGCCGAAATGGACGGCCAGATTCTTTCGCGCGAAGCGGCCGCCGAGCTCGACCAGCGCAAGAAGGACCGCGCGCAGAAGCTCTTCGAGCGAAACGCGCTTTCGCTCGACCTGAAGGAAGAGGCGGAGACCCAGGCCGAGCTCGGCCGGCTCGAGCTGCAGCAGGCCCGCGAGGCGCGCCGCCTGGCCGCCCTGGAGCTGACCCAGGCCGACGCCATGCTGAAGCGCCGGACCATCCGCAGCCCGGTTTCCGGGGTCGTGGTCGATCGCCTGATGTCGCCCGGCGAAGTCGTGGACGAAGAAACCATCCTGCGCGTCGCCGAGATCGACCCCTTGCGCGTGGAGGTGATCCTTCCCTCGGTAATGTACGGCTCCATCCAGGCGGGAGACCGGGCCGCCATCACCCCCGACGTTCCCGGGGACCAGGTGCACGTGGCCTCCGTGAAGATCGTCGACCGGGTCATCGACGCGGCGAGCGGAACCTTCGCCGTGCGCCTCGAGCTGCCGAATCCCGACCACACCATCCCTGGCGGGCTGCACTGCCAGGTGCGCTTCCTCGACGAGTAGGCCGCGAGATGGAACGTCTAGGCCCCCTGATCCGCATCAGCGCGGGCCTCGTGTTGCTGACGTGCGTCATCCTGATCGGGCTCGATCTGGTGGGCCTGCTGCCCGTCCCCGCGGATCGCGTGACCGAGGAACGGATGCGGATTTGCGAGACTCTGGCCAGCCAGGCCGCGGCGGCGGTCCAGCGCGACGACTTCGCCTCCGTTCGCGCGACGCTTCGAACCGCGGTGCATCGGAACCCCGACGTCCTTTCCGCCGGGCTTCGCACCGCGAATGGCCGGCTCGCCCTCAAGGCGGGTGAACACCAGAGGTTCTGGGCTCCCGAGAGCCCCGATCGCTCGACGGCGACCCACGTGCGCGTCCCACTGTTTCGCAATGGAGCGGAGTGGGGAACGATCGAAGTGCGCTTCCAGAGCCTCGCCTCGCGCGGTTTCCTCGCAGCGCTGTGGGAGCGCCCGCTCGCACGGCTGCTGCTGCTGGTGGGAACGCTCGGGTTCGTGGCCTACCTGCTGTTCATGCGCCGCACCCTGCGTCACCTGGATCCGTCGGCGGTGATTCCGGGCCGCGTCCAGGCCACCCTCGATGTCATGGCCGAAGGCGTGGTGCTGCTGGACCACAACGA
>CAMYOO010000381.1 GCA_947260035.1 uncultured delta proteobacterium | reverse complement strand
GCTGATGTACGACCGCGAGACGGAGAGCCTCTGGTCGCAGATCTCCGCCGAGGCCGTCACCGGCCCCAGCCGCGGCCGCCGACTCAAGATGCTGCGCGCTCGCATCGAGCCGTGGGGTGCCTGGCGCCGCCGACATCCCGACACCACCGTCCTGTCGCCGAAGACGGGCCACCAACGGCGCTACGGCGACTCACCCTACGGCGACTACGCCACCAGTGAAGACGTGGTCGAGCGCTTCTTCCCGCCCACGCGGCTCGATCGCCGCTACCACCCCAAGATGCCCACGTTGGGGCTTCGCATCGCGGGTGGCGCCGCGCGCGCCTACCCCGCCTCGGAGCTGGTTCAGGCCGGTGGCGCCGCCAGCGAGGAGTTCTCCGGCCAGCGCGTGCGCGTGGCCTACGACCCCGAGGCCCAGGTCTTCGACGTGCAGGCGCCCGACGCCGTCGAGGTCATCGAAGGCTACTGGTTCGCGTGGATCGCCTTTCACCCCGAGAGCAGCGTGTTTCGCGCAGCCGCTGGCGAGGACTAGCCGCCCTCTTCCGGCGCATCCGCGGCCGGTTCCCAGCCCAGCCGCCCCAGGCTTGCCAGCGCATCGTCCTCCTGGCTGCGGTAGATCGCCACCCGCGCCACCTCGCCTTCCTTGGGCGCGTAGGCGGCGTACATCGGATCGCGTCCGCTGCTTCGCTCCAGCGCCAGGAACAGGAACGGATCCGCGTCGGTGGACACGGCCGGCTTGCCCGGGTCGTCCGCATCCTCGACGCCGCCGCGAAAACGGAAGCGGCGCACGTCGGCCATGGCGTAGGATGCGCGGAGTCACACCCCGCTCCCCGCGCGCCAGGGCCACGTAGGTGTCCGACACGCTGAAGTCCTCGCGGGCCTCGCGGGCGAAGAGGCTGTTGACCTGATCGTTGGCCGTGAGTCCGATGGCGGCCCGGCAACGCTCCAGGCGGGCGCGGGCCAGCACGCGCTCGTCCAGCGCATTGCCGAACACGGCCACGAAGCCGCGCTCCTCGGCGGTGGCGCAGTGGCCCGGGTTCGCATCCACGAACACCACGTCGCCGTTCTCGGGCCGCAGCTCCTCGCCCAGCGCCAGCGCCAGGTCTTCAGCACCCAGGATCGCCACGCTGGCCCGCTCCGGCGCACGCACGTCCAGCAGCCGCGCGACCAGCGGCGCCGTGCCGCCCTGCACCACCACCGTGATGGCGATGGTCAGGAACACCAGTGCGCGCAGCTCCACTCCGCCTTCGAGCTGACCGGCCTCCATCAGCACGGCGGCCAGCGAGGCCACCGCGGCCGCCACGATCCCGCGCGGCCCGATCCAGGCCAGGAAGAGCTTCTCCCGCACCTCGAGCCCCGAGCGCCAGGTGCAGGCCAGCACGTTGAGGGGGCGCACCAGCAGCATCACCGCCGCCACCGTCGCTGCGCCCGCCACGCCCAGGCCGCTCACGTCGGCCATGCGCACGTCTGCGGCCAGCAGCACGAAGAGCACACCGAGCAGAGCCAACGTCAGACGCTCCTCGAACTCGCGCAGCTCGCCGGCGGCGTGCGGCCCCAGGTTTCCCACCACGACGCCGGCGACCGTCACGGCCAGGATTCCGCTCTCGGACAGGTAGGCGTTGCTGCCGGTGTAGAGCACCAGCGCACCGCCGAGTGCCACCAGGTTCTCGAGTCCCTCTGGCACAATCTCCGGCCGGCGCAACAGCTGGCCCAGGACCCAACCTCCGGCCAGGCCCACGACCATGCCGAACCCCAGGCGCGCGATCAGCGCCGGTGCGCCGAAGCCCACCTCCAACGCCGCCGGCACCAGCACCACTTCCAGCGCCACCGCCGCCACGATGGCGCCGACCGGATCGATCAGCACGCCCTCGGCCTCGAGCAGCGTCGCCAGACGGCCCCGCAGCGGGACGTTGCGCAGGATCGGCCGGATCACGGTGGGCCCGGTGACGATCACCAGCGTCCCGAAGAGCAGGGCCTGCCGCCACGGCCACTCCATGATCCAGAACGCGGCCAGGCCGGCGCCGCAGGCAGTGATGAAAGCCCCCAGCGTCACCAGCAGCTGGATCGCCCGTCCGGCGCGCCGCAGTCGATCCAACTCCAGGTTGAGGCCACCCTCGAACAGGATCACGGCGACGGCCAGCTGCACGATCGCCATCAGCCCGTCTCCGAGCTCGCGAGGGCGCACCAGTCCCAGCCCATCGGGCCCCAGCAGGACCCCCGCACCCAGCAGGAACACGATGCTGGGGACGCGGGCGTGGCGTGCGAGCAGCTGCGCGACCATGCCCGCGCCCAGCGCCAGCGCAAAGACAAGGCCTGCCTGCGAGTGCTCCTCCACGCAGGCACCCTACCCGCTCGGCCCCCTTTGCACCATGCGTGCCTTCGGGTAGGGTCGCCGCGTGTCCGAGCCCGCACCGGGACCCTGGTACCGACGCCTCCACTGGCAGATCTTCGTGGCGATGGCCCTGGGCGCCGCCGCGGGTGCGATCGGCGGCGAGTCCTTCGCCGAGCGGGTCGGCTGGATCGGGACGCTGTTCGTCCGCTTCCTGAAGATGATCATCGTGCCGTTGGTGCTGACGTCGATCGTCAGCGGCGTCGCGTCGCTGGGCGGCGCGCGTAGCCTGGGCCGGCTTTTCTCCAAGACCCTGGGCTACTACGTGCTCTCCAGCGCCCTGGCGATCGGCGTGGGCCTGGCGATGGTCAACTGGATCAAGCCCGGAGTCGGCGCGCAGATCACCGGCACGCAGGGCGCGCCCCTTCCCGAGCTCAGCACCCCGGACTCCGCCGTCGAGCTTCTGCTGGACATGGTTCCGGTCAACGTGGTCGCCTCCGCCGCGAACGGCGACATGCTGGCCCTGATCGTGTTCTCCGTGCTCTTCGGAGTGGCCATCGCCGGCCTGCCCGAGCAGCCGCGGGAGACGCTGACCCGGCTCTTCGACAGCGCGTTCCAGGCCATGATGCGGCTGACCGGCGGCATCATCCGCCTTGCCCCCATCGGCGTCTTCGCCCTGATCGCGCGGGTGACGGGGACGGCGGGGCTGGAGGCCTTCCGGGCGCTGGCGCTCTACATGCTCACCATCGCGGCCAGCCTCTCGATCCATCTCCTCGTGACCCTCCCGCTGCTGCTGCTCCTGCTGGGCAGGATCCGTCCCCGGGTGCACTTCCGGAACATGGTCGAGCCGTTGACCATGGCCTTCTCGACCGCCTCGTCGGCCGCCACGCTCCCGGTCACGCTGCGCACTGTGGAGGAGAAGGTCGGCGTCTCCAACCGCACGTCGTCCTTCGTGCTTCCCCTCGGCGCCACCGTGAACATGGACGGAACCGCACTGTACGAGTGCGCCGGGGTGCTCTTCATCGCCCAGGTTCTGGGCGCGGACCTCTCGACCACGCAGCAGGTGGTCGTCGTGTTCACGGCCCTGTTGGCGTCGATCGGCGCGGCGGCGGTCCCGTCGGCCGGGCTGGTGGTGATCTTCCTCGTGCTGGAATCCGTCAATCTCCGGGGACCCGAGGTAGACGCCATCGTCGGCGCGATGCTGGCGATCGACCGCCCGCTCGACATGTTCCGAACCTCGGTGAACGTCTTCAGCGACTCGTGCGGCGCCGCCATCATCGCGCGCTCCGAGGGCGAGAGCGGCATCGACGAGGCATAGCTTCGGGGCGGGTCGCAGG
>CAMYOO010000380.1 GCA_947260035.1 uncultured delta proteobacterium | reverse complement strand
TTGGGCGGCGGCCCAACCTGCACAGGGAGTGACCTCAGCCGAAGAAGCAACAGTGCTTGTCCTCTTCAACGAGTGCCAAGAACTGATCGATGGAACGAACGCTCGGCCTCGGCTGGTAACGGTGCCACTTGAGATCGGCACGCTGCCAATAGACTCGCCATTCCCGAGCACGCCGAACGAAGGTCGCCTTGGCCGCGTACTCCTCGAGAGTTTCCTTGGGATCCCCGAAGGCTGGCCGAATCTCGAAGATCTCCACGCTCTGGCCAGAGATGCGGTACGCGAGGTCGAGCTTCGGACGGATGTGGGGAGGTGGTCGGTGCGCTTCTATGTATCGCTCCATTGCCTTGTGGTAGCGCTTCAGCTCGAGCTCAGTGAACGCCATGGAAGAGCTTCCAACTTTCGCGCCGCCGCCCAACAGGTTCTTCAGTGGCGACCCCTTGCGGGATGCTTGGGGTGGCCAGCGGCGTTCATTGTACCTCAGGGAATTCGAGTGGTTGCGGCGTTTAGTCGGCGTTGCGGGCATGTTATCTGGATGCTGCATAACGTCCGGTAGGATAGGTGGATGCAGTCTAAGCGGGCGATTTGGCGGATTAGGTTGCAAGCGTCCTTGCGCCCGATCAGGGGGCGTCGAGAGGGCTGCATGGGAGAGACGCAGTAGGCCGTCCTTGATCGGTATCAGCGACCGCCCTTCAGTGCGGTCTGGCGATGGTCTGCTGGCAAGCGATTCGGGCTACGGAGCGGCCTGCGTGTCGTAGGCCGGACCGCTAGATCCCGGGTGCCAGCACGTCCAGGACGGCTCGAACCAGCGGCTCGACTCCGTCGAGGTCCTCGTCCGGGCCCTGGGTAAGGCCCAGCCGCACGACGACCAGCTCGGCCGACGGAATCACCACCACGTACTGCCCGCTCTTTCCGCGTGCGGAGTACACCTCGCGCGGCAGCGAGGGCCAGCTGCGCCGCGCCGGGTCATCCGGGTCGCCGGCATTGAGCCACCAGCCGGCGCCGTAGTCGCCGTAGGACGCCTTGGGGGTGGGCGTGCTCACGTAGCGGCTCCAGCCCTCGGGCAGGATGCGCCGCCCCTCCCAGACGCCGTCCTGCAGGTGGAGCTGTCCGAAGCGAGCCCAGTCGCGACCCGTGGCGAAGAACAGGGACGAGCCGACGAAGCTTCCCGACGCGTCGGTCTCGAAGACGGCGCTGCGCATTCCGATCGGGTCGAAGAACGCGCGGCGGCTCCAAGCCACCATGGCTTCCAGGTCGCCGCCGAACGCGTCACGCACGATCCGAGCCAGGATGTTCGAGGTGCCGCTCGAGTACGACCACACGCTGTCGGGCGGGCCGACGAGGGGGAAGTCGGCGGCGAACGCGCCCGCATCCGCGCGGGTGAAGAGCATCCGTGAGACGTCGTTGACGGCCCCGTAGGTCTCGTCGAAGCGCAAGGCGCTGGACATGCGCAGAAGCTGATCGGTGGTGATGGCGCCGCGCGGGTCGCCCGGGCCGCGCCACTCGGGAACGGGCGCAGGAGCGCGCAGGTTCATGCGACCCTCGCGAAACGCGACGCCTACCAGCGCCGCGATCACGCTCTTGGCCGCGGACCAGGAGAGCAGCGGCGTCTCGGGGCCGATGCCATCGGCATAGCGCTCGGCCACCAGACGACCCCGGTGGGCCACCAGCACGGCCATGGTCTGGCGCGGAGGGTCCGCGCCGGCGTTGGGCTCCCGGAACGCCTCGTCCAGGGCGGCAGCCATTGCCGGGGGCGGAGGCGTCGCCACGGCGGCTTCGCCGCGCGGCCAGGGCAGCGCGGCGTCGAGCGGCAGCGCGTGGGGCGGATCGCGGAAGCGCCGCAGCGTCGCCTCGTCGGCGTCGGCCAGCAGCGTGCAGCCGATGCCGGCGCGGTGGATCGCGCGGGCGCGCGCCAGCCCGGCCGCGACCGCGTCCACCGTTCCGGCCTCGCGGTCCACGCTGACCTTCACCAGGGAGTGCGCCGGCCCCAGGTCGTAGGACACGTAGCGGCGCATCACCCACTCCGGGTCCATGCCGCTGTGAAAGACCAGCGAGCAGGTCACGCGCGCCGCGTAGCCCGCGCCCACCGCGAGGGCGACGCCGGGCTGCAGGCGCGTCACGAGCACTGCTCCCGCCAACAGCACCAACACCCCCAGCACGAGCGCAACGCGTTTCATGCGGCGCAGTGTACCTGGGGTCCGGACTGCGCCGAGCGGAATCATATTGAGATTCTTTTTCTTGAAATCGAATTCTACGTCTCGTAGAGTGGCCCCATGGCCTCCCCCCGCCCCACCGCAAGCTCACGTTCTCGCAAGGGAAATGGTCGCGCGCAGGAGGCGCGCCAGGCGCTCTATCGGGATCTGGTGCTGGAGGCCGCCGAGGCCACCTTCGGAGAGCACGGCGTGGAGAGCTCCAAGATGGAGCAGATCGCCGAGGCGGCGGGGCTGTCCCTGGGCACCGTCTACGCGGTCTTCCGCGGCAAGGCCGCCATCGTGGACGCGCTCCACGAGCGCCGGCTGCGCGAGGTCCTGGAGCGCGCGGGGGTCGCCGCGCGCGACCTGAGCGACCCGCTGGAGACGCTGATCGCCGGAGTGCGCGCCTACGTACAGTTCTTCCTGGCCCACCCGGACTACCTGCGCATGTACATCGCGGAGGGGGCCGGCTGGGGACTGCGCGCCAGCAGCGCCGCGCGCAGCGCACGCGGAAGCGCCTGGGAGGAAGGCATCGCCATGCAGGCGCGGCTCTTCCGCCGCGGCATGCAGAGCGGCGTCTTCCACGAAGGCGATCCCGACCGTATGGCCCGCACCATGGTGGCGATGCAGCAGGTGCGCCTGGCGGACTGGGTGGGCGACGACATGGCCGACGATCCGGAGTCGCTGATCGCCGAGAT
>CAMYOO010000379.1 GCA_947260035.1 uncultured delta proteobacterium | reverse complement strand
ACGATACGGTAAGCTACGAAATCATAAACGGGGGGATATCCAGCATGAAATTCGGCATCAGCATGTTCAGCACGGATCGCAGCGCCGGTCCGGGAGACGTGGCGCGCGAGGTGGAGGCGCGAGGGTTCGATTCCTTCTGGGTTTCCGAGCACTCCCACATACCCCAGTCGTCAGAGCCACCGTTCCCGGGCTTCGACCCGCGCATCTACGCGTCCATGCTGGATCCCTTCATCGCTCTGACCGCGGCAGCATCGGTGACGTCGCGCATCAAGCTGGGCACCGCCATCTGCCTGGTCACTCAGCGCGACCCCATCAACTGTGCCAAGACCATCGCCAGCCTCGACCGCCTGTCCAATGGCCGGTTGCTTTTCGGTATCGGCGCCGGCTGGAACGAAGAGGAGATGGGCAACCACGGTACCGATCCGTCCACCCGGTTCCGCCTGATGCGCGAGCGGGTGGAGGCGATGAAGGTTCTGTGGTCGAACGAGGACCCGGAATACCATGGCTCGCTGGTGGATTTCGACCCGGTCTGGCAGTGGCCGAAGCCGACCCAGCAGCCCCATCCGCCCATCATCATCGGCGGCGCCGGCCCCGGGGTGCTGCGGCGGGTGGTGAAATACTGCGACGGCTGGCTGCCTGTGGTGGTTCCGAGCATTCCCGAGGAGATGCGCGGCCGGCAGACACCCATGGACGAGTTTGTCGAATCCGTGCCGGAGCTGCGTCGAATGGCCGCGGAAGCGGGAAAGCCGCCCCCCTCGGTTACGGTGACCGGCCTGAGCCCGACCCGCGAGATCGTCGAGACCTTCGAGGCGCTGGAGGTCGACCGGCTGATCCTCCGGGTGCCGCCGTCACCGCTGGACGACGTCCTGCGCGAGCTGGATGAGCACGTCCGCACCGTCGAGGCCGCGGGCGGCAAGCTGGACGGCTGAGCCGCCGACGATGAAGGCCCGAAGCCAACGGTCATGAGATCAGAAACGCTGCTGCCGCTGGGCAAGCTGGATCCCGGGCTCGCGCAGCCGGAGTCGGCGCTGGACCTTTCCCGCGTTGCCGACGACGCCCGGCGTGTGGAAGCGGCGGGTTATCACGGCCTGCTGATGGAAGAGACCAAGGATGATCCCTTCCAAGTGCTGGCACTGGCCGCCCAGGCCACGACCCGGGTGCACCTTGGCACCTCCGTCGCCATCGCCTTCGCTCGCAGCCCCTACGTCACCGCCATGTCTGCCTGGACCCTGCAGAAGCTGTCCGGCGGTCGCTTCGAACTCGGGCTGGGCTCCCAGGTCCGCGGGCACATCGTGCGCCGCTTCGGAATGGCCTGGCACCCGCCCGGGCCCTGGATGCGCGACTACGTGCGGGCCGTCCGCGCCATCTGGAGCAGCTGGCAGAACCAGACCCCGCTGGACTTCGAAAGCGACCGCTACAACCTTAACCTGACCGTGCCGTTGTTCACCCCACCGCCGCTGGAGCACCCGGACATACCCGTGCTGGTTGCGGCGGTGAACCCCTACATGTGCGGGGTCGCGGCCGAAGTGGCCGACGGCGTGCGACTGCACCCCGTGTGCACGCCCCGCTACATCCGTGAAGCGCTGCTACCCGCGATCGAAGGCAAACGCGACGTTCGGGCTGGCGCTGACCAAGCCGTTCCTGGTGGTGGCGTTGCTGTTGCCGTGGTCGATCTTCCTGCCGCAGCTTCTGCGGCCCAGCTGGTGGCGGTCCCGGGTGCCGCTGGAACGGCGCTTCGCGCTGAGCGCCGCCGCCTTTCTGGTCACCAGCGCCCTCGCCTTCACGATCGTGCCGTCGACCGAATCCCGTTACTTCCTGCCGCTCGCCGCCTCCGCGGGCATCCTGTTCGGCATGGCCGCCCATGGCAACGGTCGGCCGGCGCAGGGGTCGAGGCTCGTCGATCGCAGCTTGCCGGCGCTGGCCGTCGCCGTCGCCCTCGCCGCCTTTGCCGTGGCGTTCGGCTCCTGGCCGGTGGACCTGCCGATGCGGGCCGTCGCGGCGGCACTGGGTGTGTCCGGGGTCGCCCTCGTCCTGCTCACCCGGAGGCGGCGTCTCGCTTCCGGCCGCGCCCTGCTCGCCCTGTCGATCGCGCTCGGCCACTGGCTGGTGCACACCGCGGTCCTCGAGCCGGCGAGGGTGGAGAAGCGGTCCCTGCGCGGCGTTGCGGCGGCGTTTCGTCCCCATCTCGAGCCGGGGGAGACGCTTTGGACGACGCCGGTGAGCGGGGGGTTTCACCACTCCAGCCTGTTCTTCTACCTCGGTCATCCGGTGCGCACCGTCGGCCCGCAGGCGAGGCCCGTTGCCGGCTCGGCGCTGGTGCTCTTCAGCGATGAGCCCGCCGATCGGCCCGACTACGTGCTGCCGGTCGAGACCGAGATCGTCGAGCGGCGACATCAGCGCGGGATCGACTTCGTGCTCGCCCGCACGCGCGGCGGCACGACACCGGCGGCGGAGGCGCTCGCTCCCGCCAGGATCCGGGCGATCGTGAAGCGGGCCACGGACTGGCAGCTCGCCCATCCGCGACACGAGCCGCGCGACTGGACCAACGCCGTTTTTTTTGCCGGGGTGCTGGCCGCCGATCGCGTCGTCGGCGAGGCCGGCTACCTGGCGCCGCTGATGCGGGTGGGCGAAGAGCACGACTGGCTGCCCGGCCCCCGGCTGCGCCACGCCGACGATCACGCCATCGCCCAGACCTATCTCGATCTGTTCCGGATCGAGCGACAGAGCCGGATGATCGAGCCATTTCGCGAGGTCGTCGACCGGATGATGGCCTCACCCCCGCCGCGGCGGCGGGAGTATCAGCCGATCGACTACTGGTGGTGCGACGCCCTGTTCATGTCGCCGCCGGCCATCGCCAAGCTGGCGGCGGTGACCGGCGAGAGCCGCTACCTGGAGTTCATGG
>CAMYOO010000378.1 GCA_947260035.1 uncultured delta proteobacterium | reverse complement strand
CACCGCGCTCTACCTGGCGATTCCCGTGGCGATCTTCGGTATGGGCTACCTGCGGCCCGACTACGCGCGAGCGGCCTATAGAATCCCGCCCGTGCATCCCCCCGGGAGCCAGCGAGGGCGCCACGGCGCCCAATGTCGAGGTGCGCCTCTATCTCATGGCCGCGCCTTGCAGCGGCAAGACGGTGTTCGCGCGCGAGTATTCGGGCCACCGGGGAGTCGAGGTCCTGGACTTCGGCCTCGAGCTCCAGTCCGGGCCCGGTTGGCACGCCTGGCTGCGCAGGATTGCGGGCCGCGCCGGCATTCGCATCCGTCCGCAAACCGTGCTCGACGGGCTGGACTCGGCAGCGCGCCTGGACGCCTGGTACGTGCTGGCGCGGCGCAGGCTGAGCGAGGCCTCCGGCCCACTGTGCCTGCTGGGGCCGGCGGGTGTGCCCGATGTCGAAAGCTGGTCGGGCGTGCGCTTCGCGCTGGTGGAGCTACCGCAGGAGGAGCATCTGGAGCGAGCGCGACAGCGCCACGAGCGCTGGCCTTGGGACAAATCCTCGCGTCCCACGGTCGTGCGCAAGCATCGCGCCTGGGCGCGCGAGTACGCCGAGAGCAAGGCGATCCCGATCTACAGCTCGTTCCTGGAAGCTCTGGATGCCTCGCTCATCGATGACGCGGCCCGGGCGAAGCGCGCGTAGAGCGCGTCGCAGGCCTGCACGATGGCGGGCTCCACATCCAGCGCCGCGTGCACGTGGCGGTTGCGCGGCTCCACGCCGGCAGTCATGCGTGGCCGGTAGCCGATGTCGAGAAAGTCGCAGACCTCGCGCAGCCGGGCCTCAGGCTGCTCCAAGACGGCCTCGTAACACACCGGGAGGACGCGCCGGTCGATATCCAGATCCAGATCGAAGTAGAGCCCGGTATAGAACAGCCAGTACAAAGCGGTCGCCGAAGTGGGATCCAGGCCGGGACGCCAGAGTGATTGCAGCTTTTCCCGTGCGCTCGCGGGAAGCGGCGCGCCGAACTCCGCGAAGAGCGCCAGGGCCGAGCGCACGACCGGAGCCCAATCGCGCACGGCAAAGAGCACGCGGCCGTTGGGAAAGCGCTCCAGCAGCTGAGGCACGCGCGGCGTGTCCAGGATGGGCTTGAACAGCACCGTGCGCGCGCGGCTGCGCTGCGCCACGGCGGCCACGGTGTCCAGATCGCGTAGCCACCACTCGTGGAAGGCCGCCGGGTCGTACTCGTTGACCGGGTCCAGCTCCCAGGTGTGGCTCAGCCGATCCACCAGCATGTTGGTTCCGGAGCGTCCGCATCCCACCAGGAAGGCGGCCCGGGCGCCGTCGCGCGGACCCTGGAGGCGCTGTCGCGCCCAGCGCTCGCTGCGTTCGCCGGCGCGCGCCACTCGAGCCGCGGCGGCCGCCGCCTTCTTGCGCGGCTGCCGAGTCGCGCGCCGCACATCGCGCAGCGCGTGGCGCGCGCGCCGCCGCGCGCGTTTTCCGGCCCGGGCCAGCCGCAAGCTCAGCATGCGTTGCTGCCCGTGCCACCCGGCCCAGGCGGTTCCGGCACGCGTGCGATGGAAGAACTCCTCCCGAGGCACGGCCCCGAGGCCGTTCCAGGGCTTCTGCACCCCGGCCCAGTGCAGGATGTACGGAGCCTCCAGCAGGCGCCGGAAGGTGGCCTCGTCGTAGTGGGTCTCGCGCCACGAGCCGCGCCGGTGCAGCACGGCCAGGGCATTCCAGCCGGGATCCATGGGCGCCCAGGCACCGCGCAGGACCACGTTCAGAGCGTATTGGTCCGGTGCCTCGATGTGGCCGGCGTTCTCGCGAAGGCACTCCAGCAGGCGCCGGGTGACTTCGTGTCGCCGCCACCAGTCCAGGTTCATCATCAGAACGCCACTGTTCAGGTAGGGCGTGTCGGGCTCCAAGCCGTGGAGCTCGTACTTCGGCAGCGGTTGCGGCGTGAAGCCCTCCGCCGGCTGCACCCAGCCGCTGGGCATGGCACGTTCGGCGTCCATGTAGGGGCTGGTGGGATCCTGGGTGGCCCGCAGCGCCACGTCGCCCATCGGCTCGTCCCACAGCGCGGAGATGTCGGACAGCGCCAGGACGTCCACGTCCAGGTAGAGGATCTTCGCGATGGCCTCGGGCAGCAGCTGGGGGAGCAGCAGCCGGTAGTACATGACCCGGTTCACCCACCGCCAGGTCGGCGCGTCGTCGAAGACCGAGGCGTCGGGCTTGAGCCACGCCACCTGCACGCGGTCCGCGGGCCAGGAGCGCAGCACGCGCTCGCGGTTCGCGGGGCGGATGCCTCCATCCAGGACCACGATGCCCAGACGGCGCTCGGGAGCAAGCCGGTCGATCACCGAGCGGATCGAGACGGCCAACGGCATGGCGTAGCCATCGTCGGCGGCGCCGGCGACGATCGGGTCCTCCGGACGCAATCGCAGAATCGGGTCCACGGCGCCCATGGGCTCCCCGTTCAGGCCGGGAGCGTGGCGCGGCGCTCGCTGTAGCGCTGGACCCGCTTCTTGACCGCCTGCCTCAGGCCGCCGCGCATTCGACCGACTCCCCGAATCGCACGCGACGGATTAGAGGGGACCCGAGCGCCCTCGTCAAGCGGAGGCGTTTTCGGCGGCGAGGACCAGTTCCTCTTCTTCCAGATCCATGTCGTCGCGCAGCAGGTCGATGAAGGCCTGCATCTCGCGGCAGATGAGCCGCGTCGGACGCTTGGCATCGCGAAGCCGGTCCAGTACGAAGTCGAAGAGCAGGCGTTGCTCGCGATGCTCGGCCGCGAGCTGCTGCGCGGCCTCGCGACCGCGGGTCTCCTGGATCAGCGGCACCAGGTGAAGGTCCTCCAGGTCCAGGTGGCGTCCCAGCTTGCGGCACAGCTCGTCACCGCGGTCGCGGAGCTGATCCAGTGCGTAGACCTCGCCATCGCCGGCGCGCTGCGAGAGCGACTCGATCATGGCGAGCCGAGTGCGCAGGTTCTCGTGATCGAGCAGGACGCGTTCTTGGATCTCGGAGGGATGCATGGCTCTCCTCGGTTCGCTGCGTTCACGCCTCCTGCGCCATCTCCTCACCGTTGACCGAGTGCGAACGGCGCGTCTCGCGCTCGCGGCGCCGGTACAAGGTACGGCGATCGATACCAAGGATTCGCGCGGCACGCACCTTGTTGCCGCCGGTCTGGCGCAGGATCTCCTCCACGTAGAGGTCCTCGAGCTCACGCAACGTCATCTGGCGCTGTGCCGCGGCCCGGGCCAGGGGCTCGCCGGTGCTGGTGGCGCCGGCCTCGCTCTCGGGCAGCGGCAGATCTTCCGGCTCGATCTCCGGGCTGTCGCACAGGGCGATGGCTCGTTCGACCAGGTTCTCCAGCTCCCGTGCGTTGCCTTCGAACGCACAGCGCAGGAGCTTTTGCAGCGCTGCCGGAGACAAAGTCATGCGCCGATCGGTGGCATGCTTGCGCAGGAAGAACTCCGCCAGCAGCGGAACGTCCTCGGGGCGCTCGCGCAGCGGTGGAATGTGGATCGGAATCACGTTGAGTCGATAGAAGAGGTCGCGGCGAAAGCGGCCCTCGTCCAGCTCCTTGCGCAGGTCCTTGTTGGTGGCGGCAATCACGCGCACATTCACCTTGATCGGCTGAGTCCCGCCCACCGCGCGAATTTCGCCGTCCTGGAGCACGCGCAGAAGCTTGCCCTGCAGGCCCGGACCCATGTCGCCGATCTCGTCCAGGAACAACGTTCCCCCATCGGCCACCTCGAAGAGGCCGCGCTTGGTGGTGTGCGCGCCGGTGAAGGCGCCCCGCACGTGCCCGAAGAGCTCGCTCTCCAGTAGGCCTTCCGGTATCGCCGTGCAGTTCACGGGTACGAAGGCCGCATCGCCGGCGCTGCCGGTGAAGTGGATCGTCCGGGCCAGCACGTCCTTGCCGGTGCCGCTCTCGCCG
>CAMYOO010000377.1 GCA_947260035.1 uncultured delta proteobacterium | reverse complement strand
GCGTGTGCCCGAAGAGCTCTACGACCTGGCGGCGGACCCACGCGAGCAGCGCAACCGGGTCGGCGATCCCGCCTACAGCGACGCGCTGGAGCGCCTGCGTGCGCGCCTGGACGCCCACATGCGCGAAACCGGCGATCCCTACCTGGACGCGCCCTTCACCCACGACCACGATCCGGGGCGCTACGCGCCGGGCTAGAACTCCGGCGCTACCGGCCGGCCTTCGCGGAAGGAGCGCTCGGCGGCGTCGGCGACCGCGTGACTGCGGCGCACGTGCTCGTGGGTGATCGGCACCGGGTGGGTGCCGCGGACGCAGTCGAGGAAGCACTCGAACTCGGCCCGGTACGCGTCGCGGTAGCGCGTGGGGAAGGAGGGGTTCACGGTGGGATGGGCGATGCCCGCCTCGGCGCAGCGCACAGTGTGCGTGCGGGGGCGGTTTTCCACCTGGAGCATGCCGGCGCTGCCGAAGACCTCGAGGCGCTGGTCGTAGCCGTAGGCGCTCTTGCGGTTGACATCGATCGTGGCCAGCAGGCCGCCGGGAAAGCGCAGCGAGATGGCCACGTTGTCCACGTCGCGCACGGCGTCGATCTCGGGGATGAAGCTGCTGGCAAAAGCGAAGACCTCTTCGGGCGCCGCCTGCGCGATCTGGTAGACTATGTTGATGTCGTGCACGGCGCAGTCGTGGAAGATGCCGCAGGAGGTGCGGATGTAGTCGATGCTGGGGACCGGGTTGTCGCGGGAGACGGAGCGGATGAACTGGAGCTCGCCCGCGTGCGCGACCTCCAGTACGGCCACGAAAGAGGGATCGAAGCGGCGCTGGAAGGCGACGAGCAGCGGAACGTCCCTTTTCCGCGCGCGCTCGAAGCACTGGTCGATCTCCGCCGGCTTCACGCCCAGGGGCTTCTCGCTCAGCACCGGGCGGCCCGCGTCCAGCGCTGCCAGGACCAGGCCGTGATGGGTGAGGGTGGGCGTGGCGATCAACACCGCATCGACGTCGGCGGCGCTGATCGCCTCCTCGGCCTCGCGCGCGCCGTGGCAGCCCATCTCGCGGGCCACGCGCCGGGCCCTCGGCTCGTCCGGGTCGTAGACCTGGCGCAGGCGCACCTCCGGAAGTTGGCGCAGGCTCTCCAGGTGGAAGGACCCGGCGCGCCCGAGACCGAGCAGCGCGACTCCGACTTCCGAAATCGAGGAGATCGGTAGCCGAGGACCCTGCTGCGGGCCGGACGTTCCCTTGCCGGGCCGCAGCCGTGGGCTCGGGCTTACCCGAGTCGCTGATCGAGGAAGAGCCCGATCTCGCCGACGGTCTCGCGCGCCTCGGCCAGGATCGGCACGGCGACGGGCCACACGTGGAAGAGGCCCGTGCGGCGGATCAAGGTGGCTCGCCCGCCGGCGGCGGTCACGCCCTCGACGATGCGCGTGGAGTCGTCGAGCAGGACCTCGGACTCGTCCACGCTGATCAGCAGCGGCGGCAGGCCGCTCATATCGCCGAAGATCGGCGAAGCCGCGGGCTGGCGAGGGTCGGCGCCATCCAGGTAGGCGCTGGCCGCTCCGGCCAGGGTCTCGCGGGTCAGCATGTCGTCGGCCTCGTTGTTCGAGGCGCGGCTGGGGGCGTCGTCGGTCAGGTCGGCCCACGGCGAGAGCAGCACGCCCGCCGCCGGGAGCGGAAGGCCCTCGTCGCGCACGCGCTGCAGCAGGGCCAGGGAGAGGCCGCCGCCGGCGGAGTCGCCGCTGACGGCCAGGTTGGCGGGGTCGAAGCGGTCGATCATTGCCCGATAGCTGGCCAGGGCGTCGTCCAGCGCGGCGGGAAAGCGGTGCTCCGGCGCCAGCCGGTAGGCGGCGGACAGCACGTCGGCCTGCAGCGCGCGCGCCAGGCGCGCGAACATGGCGCGGTACGCCTCCGGCCGGCCCGAGACGTAGGCGCCGCCGTGGTGGTGGAGGATGGCGCGGCGGGCGGCCGGCACACCCACCCACTCGCCGAAAACGCCGGGCAGCTCGCCGGGATCCACCGCCCGGCGGGCCACGCCCCGGGGCATGCGCGCCATGACGGGCGCGCGATCGATCGCGCGGCGGAAGTGGCGCACCACGGCGTCGGGCTCGCGCTCCGTGGTCTTCATGGAGCGGCGGGCAAGACGGCGGATTCCGCGGGCGACGAGGCTGGGCATGGCGGGGAGCTTAGTGAACCCCGCACGCCTCGGGCCCTCCCGAGTTGACCGCAGTCACGGCAGCGCGCTCGGGGCCTCCGATACGGTCCGCGCGCGGCGGGCGGCCGCCACCACCCTGCGCGGCGGGCGGCCGCCACCACCCTGCGCGGCGGGCGGCCGTCACCACCCTGGGAGTGTATGACGATGACGATTCCGCTTTCTAGAAACCTGTTGCCGCTGAGTGTGGCGTTCCTGCTGATGGCGCTGACGCTGGCCCTGGCCCCGGCTGCGCGTGCGCGTCGATGCCGTGACCGGCGAACCCACCGTGGTCGATGAGAAGGCCGACAAGAAGAAGGGCAAGAAGAGCCGCTTCAACTGCTACGACAAGGCCTCGGGCGATGACGGCGACTCCGATTCCGATGGGGACTCGGACGGAGACTCGGATGGAGATTCCGACAGCGATTCGGAGACCGACATCGAAGACGAAGACGGATCCGACCCACACGGGTTGAAGCGGCGCGGCGGTCCGGAGGGGACTGTCGCGCCGCTTGCGTTTAGGGCCGGTGAGCCCAACGTGACGCCCCCGGCACCGGTATTTCCGGCGCCGGGGGCGTCGTTGCTCCCCCCACAGGAGCGGGACGGGGGGAGGAGTTGCTGGAGCCGTCAGTGGCTCCAGCCTCCGATGCGGCTGCGCAGCTCGACCACGTGCGCAGTCAGGGCGCCGCGGTGACGTTCCAGCAAGCTGGCGGACACGACCGTGACGATGCCCAGGGCGGCCAGCGCCGCCCAGGGGCTGA
>CAMYOO010000376.1 GCA_947260035.1 uncultured delta proteobacterium | reverse complement strand
GAACTCAAGGTAAAAAAACTTACCGAAAACGACGAGCTTGAGGCGCTGGACCTCGAGGAGTTCGATGACGACTGATCTCAGGGCCCTCAAAGCCACCATCGAGGACGCCCTGGATCACCACCTGCCCCACCAGTCGCCCATTGCACAACCACTGGTGGAGGCGATGCGCTACGCCACCCTGTCTGGAGGCAAAAGGCTCCGTCCGATGCTGGTGTGTGCGAGTTGCATCGCCGTTGGAGGGGCGATGGAAGACGCCCTGGCGCCCGCCTGCGCCGTTGAATTCATCCACGCCTACTCATTGATCCACGACGACCTGCCGTCCATGGACAACGATTCCCTGCGCCACGGCCTCCCCAGCAATCACATCCAGTTCGGCGAGGGCAACGCCATTCTGGCCGGCGACGCGCTGCAGGCGCTGGCCTTTCATACCCTCGCAGACGCCACCAACGTCCCGCCGGAATCCCGGCTGCGGGCGGTTGCCCTGCTGAGCGAAGCGGCCGGCTGGCAGGGCATGGTAGGCGGCCAGCAGCTGGACCTGGCGTCAGAACAGCAATCTCTGCAACTGGAACATCTGGAAGCGCTGCACGTCGCGAAGACCGGGGCACTGATGCGGGCAGCGGTACAGATCGGCGCCCTGGTGGGCAGCGCGGACCTGCCGGACGAGCGATTCGTGCTGCTTACCGAGTTTGCCGGCCGGCTGGGCCTGGCGGGTGGCTACGCTCGTGCTGGCGCTCTTCGCCTACCGGGACCTGCTGCGCTTCCAGGCGGAGCGCAAGCTGCCCGAGGAGCTGGAGGAGTGGTTCTTCGTCCCGACGGACACGCTGGGGCCCATGGTCCTGGTGCTGAGCGCCTGGCTCTTCTACCGGCGCTGGGGGAGCCTTCGCGCGCTGCCGGCGGCGCCGGGCTCGTGGGGCGTGGCCGCGCCGCTGCTCGCGGCGGGGCTCGGAGCCTACGCGTGGGCCACCTACACCGGCGCGCCGGATCTGCTGGTGCCCGCGCTCATGCTGCACGTCTCGGGGGCCCTGTGGCTGTGGAAGGGAGCCGCTGCGCTCCGGGTCGCCAGCCTGCCCGTGGCGTTCCTGCTCTTCGCGATCCCGATCCCGGCGCCGGCCCTCAACGAGCTGGTCTTCCGCCTGCAGATCGCCACCACCGACATCGCGGGCTTCTTTCTCTACCTGCTGGAGGTTCCCCACTACGTGGCCGGAGAGCAGATCTTGCGCACCGAGCACACCTTCTCGGTGATCGAATCGTGCAGCGGGCTGCGCTCGATCCAGACGCTGACCCTGGTATCCGTGCTGATGGCCGATCTCTTCCGGCGCCCGCCGCTGCACGCCTGGCTGGTGGTGCTGGCTGCGCCCCCGGTGGCCTTCTTCCTCAACGGCATGCGCGCCTTGCTGCTGATCCTGAACCCCCACTCCGAGGTGGTCGCGATCCACGTCCTGCAGGGCATTGCCATTCTGCTGGGCGGGCTCGTGGGGCTCTTCCTCTGGGACGGGCTGCTGGAGCGGCTGCTTCCGGCCCCGGAGCCGCGGGGCGCGCAGCCAGCCACGCCGGTGCCCGCGCCCAGGAGCGCCCTTCGCGGGGCCCCGGGCCTCGTGCTCACCCTGATGGCGGCCTGCGCCCTGTCGCTGTGGCTTCCCCGCTTCGAGCCGACGCCGCCGGCCTATCTCGGCGCCTCCGCCCGTCTCGCGTCCGCCCTCGGCATCTCGGAGGAGCTCGAGGTCGACCGGCGCTTCCTCGGCAGCGTCGGCTTCCAGGAGAGCTTCCTGCGCCGCTTCGAGCTGGGCGAGGACGACGTCTTCCTCTTCCTCGGGGTGGGGGACCGGGCGGCCCGTGCCCGCAGCCCCCTCTCTCCCAAGACCGGGATCCCGGCCAGCGGCTGGATCGTGGAGAGCCAGGAGGAACTCGAGGTCGGGGACGGGGGGCGCGTGCGCGCGCGGGTCATGCGGGCGGGGAGCCGGCGGATCCTCGTCTATCACTGGTACCAGGGCACGCGGGGTTGGCGCCGGGAGGCGCTGAGGACCCTGCTCGCTCTGGACCGCAGCCGCTGGCGGCAGCCGGGCGAGATCCTGGCCGTGCGGCTCGGGGTGCCGATCCACGGCCCCCTGGGGAGCGGACGCATCGCAGCCGAGGAAAAACTTCTGAGCTTTTACCACCAGCTGCGACCACTCCTCCAGGGAATCGAAGCTGAGCTCTCTCAGCAAAGCCTTTCCGGCGCTTCCGATTGCTGAGAATGATAGGATCCTCTTGAATGCGACCTGGAGCACGGGTGAGGAAAAGGGTTTCCCGATTTTCCGGAAATTGGAAAAGTTTTTCCCTCCCGCCATATTGCCCGGATGAGAAAGAGTTTCGTAGAATCAATATGTTAGGCATCAGCAAGGCGTCGGCACAGCATTTGCTAAGTAGAGCGGCGGGCGCTGAGATGGCCCGGGCAGCTTGGAGCAGGGTGCTCGTCGAAGCCTGAGTAGGAGATTCGATCGTTTGGCCGCGAGGCCTTGTCAAACAGGAACGGAGCCTGCCCTCACAGCTGGACGATGTCGCTGGGATCGGGTTTCAGGGCTTTGGTGGATATACCGAGGAGAAGAATGATGAAGCTAAACTTTGTGACCCTCGCCTTGGGTTGCTTCCTCGCTGTGGGGCTGCCGTTCGCGGCGATCGGTGGACCGGCGCCCGGGGGTCCCAATTCGGACGCCGACAGCGTTGAGGACGCCTTCGACAACTGCACCCTCGTGGCGAACCAGGATCAGGCCGACGCGGACCACGACGGCTGCGGCGATGCGTGCGACCTCCCCGGCGGCTCGGCCGAGATCGCCTGTGATCTGAACGGCGATGGCGCGGTCGGTATCCCCGACTTCACGGACCTCTCGAACGATTTCGGCTGTACGGGAGGCTGCGTGGGGGACTGCACAGGCGATGGTGCCACCGGCATCCCGGACTTCACGTTGCTCTCGAACCAGTTC
>CAMYOO010000375.1 GCA_947260035.1 uncultured delta proteobacterium | reverse complement strand
ACCTTGGTGCGCAGATGCCCGGACAGGAGCTCGAGCCGGCTGGGCTCCTACCCGCCGCCGACGACCAGCTTGTCGAAGAGCAGCTCGCTCTCTTCGTCCAGTGCGATCGTCGTGTCGTCCGTGAGAAGGATCTTCGCCCAGGCGTAGCGACCCGTTCGCACGCTATCGCCCTCGGAGATCTCCCGGTCTACGGTGGCCAGCGTGAAGCTGTCGCTGCCGGCCGAGCTCACCTCGGCCATGCCGCGAACGGCGGCCACGAAGCCCGCCGGGGCCGCGCTCGCCGGAGCTGCCAGGATCAGGCCCGCCAGGGCCGCCAGGATCGTCTTCGCCATTGTTCGCCTGCTCCTTCTGCCGGATTCAGCAGCGCCAAACTTATCGGGTGAAAGCCCGTTGCGCTTTACTTGCCGGACTCCGGGTGGCACCCCGCAAGCCGCAGCCCGGCTTCCCAAACCCTCGTCCGGCAAGGAGATCCAGACCGTGATCGGGATCACCGGCAGGGCCGCCGCGGGCGGAAAAGCGCTCCCGGGCCGACGGGCCGGAAGTCAGGCGCTGGGGCTCGTCGCGGCGCGTGCTCCGGCCCGCCGTCCGAAGAAGCTTCCGTCGCCCAGGGAGAGGCCGCTGGAGTAGCCGCCGACCGACAGGCCCGAGGTGGCTCGGCCGGCGGCGAAGAGCCCGGGGATCGCGCGCCCCTCGGGATCCAGCACCCGACCCTCGCCGTCGCTGGCCAGGCCGCCCAGGGTGAAGGCTGCGTAGAGGGAGCCCTCGGTCGTGCAGTCGAAGGCGCCGAACGGAGGCTTGGCCAGGGGCTGCACGTAGTCGCTGGCCTTGTGAAAGACCGGGTCTGCGCCGCGCTCGGCGTGGCGGTTGTAGAGCTCCAGGGTGGCGCAGAGGCTGTCGTCCGGAAGGCCCAGCTCGCGTTCGAGCTCTGCCGGGGTGTTGCCCACGGCGGCCACCTCCCTCGGGTAGTCCGGCTTCTCGAATACCGCGTCGTCGACCACCAGCCAGGCACGCCCGCCGTGCCGGAGCAGCGCGTACTCGCCCAGTCGGCCGTAGTAGGCGTCTTCGTTGATGAAGCGCTGGCCCTGCGCGTTGATCAACAGGCCGCGCTTGAGGCCCCACGGCTGGGTGGCGGGCAGTGAGATCGAGACGGCGTCCATGTGGATGGTGGCACCGCCGGCGGCGGTGCCCAGCCGGATGCCCGAGCCGTCGTCGCCCTCGGCACCGACGCGGAAGCTGCACTGACGCACGCGTGGCGCGTGGGCGGCGATCATCGCGTCGTCCTGGATGAAGCCGCCGGTGGTCAGGATCACGCCGCCGCGCGCGCGGATCGTGCGCTCGCCCTCGCTGGTCCGAGCTACCGCGCCCAGCACCGCGCCGCCGGAGTCCTGAACCAGAGCCATGCAGCGGTGGTCGGTAGCGATCCGCGCCGCGCTTTCCTCCACCGCGGCGATGAGCTTCTGCATCAGCAGCGGCCCCGCCTGGTGATCCATCTGGGGGACGTGCCCGCGCGGCGCCGGAACGGCGATCTCGCAGTACGGCCAGGCGCGTTCGGAGCCGGACCACACCAGTCCGTCGTCGTTGGGCGGCTCGCCGCTGCACCCGTAGTGGAAGACGGGCTTGAACGGAACGCCGCGGGCGACGAGCCAGTCGTAGTGTTCGACGGAGCCCTCGCAGTAGAGGCGCAGCTTGCCTTCGTCGGGAGCGGGCCCGCAGGAGGCCATCAGGTACTTGAACATCTCCTCCTGCGTGTCTTCGAAGCCGCAGGACCGCTGCAGAGCGGTGCCGCCTCCCAGGTACACCACGCCGCCCGACATGGCGGAGGTGCCGCCCCCGCCCCCGGCGCGCTCCAGCACCAGGGTCTCCGCGCCGGCCTGGGCGGCGGTCCAGGCCGCCGCCGCACCGGCGCAACCCAGCCCGACGACGAGCACGTCCACCTCAGCATCCCAGCGCCCGACGTCCTCCGCGCTCCGGATCAGCCCCACGTCCGCACCCCGGAGTGCGCGAGCACGGCGCTCGCTACGTCCTCACCGGTCGAATTCATCGCGCCCGGCAAGCCTACCCGATCGAGCCATGCTTCCCGGAGCCCGCTTCGAGACCGCAGCTCAGCCCCTCCTGGCTCGCTGTATCCCCGGGAGCCTGTGGCCTGCAAGCGCGGCACTCGATGCCGGATCATGCACCCGAGCGGGCTGCCGCGCGCGCAGCGAGCCGCAGGCGAGCGGAGGGGCTCGGCCGCCTCAAAACTGTTCCTTGTATGGGCGCAGGTCCAGCTCTGCGGTCCAGGCCGTTCGCGGCTGGCGGTGCAGGCTCCAGTAGGCGTCGGCGATGGCGTCGATGTCGAGCATGCCGTCTTCGCCCAGTCGTTCGCGTGCTTCCGGGAAGCGCTCCAGGACCTGGTCGCCGGCGATCACGCCGTCGATGATCGCGTGGGCCACGTGGATGCCCTGGGGTCCCAGCTCGCGCGCAAGGCCGAAGGACAGGGCGCGCAGGGCCGCCTTGGCCGACGCGAAGCCGGCGAAGGGCGGTCGGGCTCGGAGCGATGCCGTGGCTCCTGTGAAGATCAGGGTCCCTGCACCGACCGGGAGCATGCGGCGCGCCGCCTCGCGACCGACCAGGAAGCCCCCGAAGCAGGCGGTGCGCCAGATCTCCTCGAAGCTGTCGGCCTGCATGTCCGCCAGGTTCCCCATGCGCATGTTGCCGGCGTTGTAGACCGCCAGGGCCAGGCGTCGGCCGTCGGCGCAGGCCGCGTCGAACAGGGCCGCCACGGCGGCCTCGTCGGTGGTGTCGGTCGGCACGGCGCCGGCGAGTCCCCCGAGGTCGCGAATCTCGGCAGCGACCTGCTCGAGGCGCGCCTGGGTGCGGCCGGCGACCGACGTGCAGGCCCTCGCGGGCAAAGCGCCGGGCCAGGGCGGCACCCAGGCCCCGGCTTGCGCCCACACCGACTACGATCGCGGCGTCCATGGAGGCTAGTTACCGAATCCGAACTCGTAGCGGAAGCGCAGGAAGATGCGGCTGGTCCGGCCCGGCGGGGCGTCGAAGAGCGGATTGGGGTTCCGGCGCACGGCGAACTGGCCGAGCAGGCCTTCGCGGGGGCCGGTGAAGATGTCGGCTCCCGCGGTGATGGAGAATCGATCGGTGGCGCGCCACTCGAGGGAGGGGCGCACCAGCGACTCGTTGTGCTGCACGCCGTAGAGCACGAAGAGCTGAGGGAAGAGCGTCTGCCCCAGCAGGTCGAAGCGAAGCAGCAGCGACAGGAACTCCCGGTGGGACTCCAGGTCGATGGAGCGGTCGTGGTCGAAGATCACGAACTGGATGAACTGGAGATTGGCGAACAGGAAGTCCCAACCGGTCCAATCGAGCCCAATCGCATACTCCAGGTCGGGCCGGGTCACATAGCCGTCGCCCTCGGTCAGGTCGTTCACCACGAAGCCGCGTCCGAAGCTCGCGGCGCCTTCGCCCCAGAAGGCAAAGTCTCCGACGGTGGTCGAGAACGAGAAGCCTACGCTGCGCACGCGCGGGAACTCGCGCTCCAGGACGTTCAACGGTGCGCCGCGTCCACCGGGCAGGGGGGCCAGGCGCCGCGAGAACACGCCGCGCGAATCGATGCGGTCCCAGTAGTGCAGGGCCAGGTCCCACTCGCCGACCACCCGCGCTGCGCGGAACCCGAAGCCCCACGTGCTCGGGTCGCCGTCGTCGGGCGTGTCCTCGTCGACGAACGCGGCGGCGGGCGCGCCCCGGGGTCCCGGCGCCAACGCCGGAAGCAGTCCGACCAGCTCCGGATCCAGTGCGAATTCGCTCTCCGGATCGGCCAATACGTCGGGCTCGAAGTCCGGGAACCACAGTCCCTGG
>CAMYOO010000374.1 GCA_947260035.1 uncultured delta proteobacterium | reverse complement strand
ATCGGCATAGGCACCCTGGTAGGCGCTGCGATCGAAGGGTTGGGGATGGCAGCGCTCCCACTCGCGCACCTCGTCCTCGTCCACCCGCACCTCGCCGTCTTCGATCCAATGGCCGAAGCGGTGCAGCTTCTCTTCGTTGGAGTAGGAAGACACGCCCGTGCGGAAGCGGAAGTCCCAGCCGTGCAGGCCGCAGATCAGGTCTTCGCCGCGGATCTCGCCGTCGGCGAGCATGGCGCCGCGATGCAGGCAGCGGCCGTAGAGCACCGAAACCTCGTCGGCGTCCGGCCAGCGCACGATCACCAGATCCACGTTGGCGACCAGAGCGTGCAGCGGCTTCGCGGGATCGAGCTCGGCGAACGTGGCGATCCGGACCTTCTTCATGCTGCACACCTCCTCGACGAGGCCCGGACGAGCCTCCGGCCTGCAATCGGATGCCGGAGGACGACTTGCGTTACGGACCTACGGGTGCGTCAGCTCCCGAAGTCCCAGGACTCGCCCTCGCGGTAGTGCTTCAGCACGTTCTTCGCGATCAGGATCTTGTGGACCTCGTCGGGCCCGTCGGCCAGACGCAGGGTGCGCGCCCCCTGGTACATCGCGGCCAGGGGCAGGTCGCCCGAGACGCCGGCCGCACCCCATACCTGGATGGCCCGGTCCGCGACCCGATGGAACGCTTCCGGAACGAAGATCTTGATGGCGGAGATGTCGGTCCGCGCATCTCCGCCGCCGTCCATCTTCTCCGCGCAGTGGATGGTCATCAGCCGCGCGGCCTGGATATCGATGTAGGAGTCGGCGATGAAGCCCTGGGCGAACTGCTTGCTGGCGAGCAGGCCGCCGTGGACCTCGCGGGTCATGGTGCGCTCCACCATCAGATCGAAGGCGCGCCACATCTGCCCCACCGAGTTCATGCAGTGGTACACGCGGCCCGCACCCAGTCGATCCTGCGCAGCCTGATGGCCGGAGCCGGTCTTGCCCAACTGGTTCTCCAGGGGCACCCGCACGTCGTCGTAGATGATCTCGCAGTGGTCGCTCGCTCGGCCCCAGACCTCGACCCCGCGCACGATGTTCACGCCCGGGGTATTCGTGGGTACGATGATCTGGGTCATCTTGCCGTTCTGCTCGGCCGGGCCCTCGGGATCGTCGGTGCGGCACATCACGATCAGGAAGTCGGCCCGCAGTCCGTTCGAGGTGAACCACTTGTGGCCGTTGATGACCCACTGGTCGCCATCCCGCCGAGCCGTGGTCTTGAGGGAGCGCGGATCGGACCCCGCGGTGTTCGGCTCGGTCATCGAGAAGCCCGACTCGAGCTTGCCCTCGGTCAACGGCACCAGCCACTTCTGGCGCTGCTCCTCGGTGCCGTACTTGAGCAGGATCTTCTGGTTCCCCGAGTTGGGCGCCACCACGCCGAAGAGCGACGCCGCGCCCAGGCTGTAGGCCAGCACTTCGTTCATGTAGGCGTGCTCGAGGAAGCTCAGGCCGCAGCCGCCGTACTCCTCCGGGAGGTGCGGCGCCCACAAGCCCGCCTGCTTCACCTTGGCCCGGATGTCGGCACGAAGCTCGCGCGCCTGCTGGCGGTCCGCGTCGGAGACGCCCTTGCTGCGCCACGCCCAGAGGCGGTTCTCGTTCGGCAGGATCTCGCGGTTCACGATCTCGGCGGTGAGATGCCGGATCTGGTTGATCCGATCCGAAAGCGTGGGAATGGGCTGGACGTTCATGGGCATGGGGATGGCCTCGCGCGAGGGAAAGAGCGGAATGCGCTGCCCGGCGCAGCGGACGCTCGGTGGAGGACACCTACTATGCCAAGGCCCGTGCCCGCATTCCAGCCGCAGCGGCAGGAGCCGCCCGCGGACGCCGATCAAGCCGCGCGGCCGGCGAGCCGATGTGGGCTGCGAGGCCTTCAAGGGGAGTTCGCAGCGTGGAGAAGCGCCGGCAGAAACGGGCTCACCAGCGACTGACCTGCCAACTGGTCGTGGGGTCCCAGCGACACCCGGCCATCCTGCGAGACATCTCCGCCCTGGGCGTGTTCGTGCAGACCCGAGCGCGGCCCGAGCCCAACTCGCTGGTGGAGCTGATCTTCCCGGCGGACGGGTCGCGGCCCGAGATCCGCGTGGAGGCCGGCGTGGCGCGGGAGCGCGTCGTACCCCCGCGACTCCAGGCCTCGGTGCCCGAAGGCGTCGGGCTGGAGATCCTGGATCCGCCGCCCGAGTTCCAGGAGCTGCTCGAACACGCGCTCGACAGCGAGACGGATGACGAAGCAGACGGCGGGAAGCGGCTGGCGCCCACGCTGCGGGTGTTCCGCATCCGGGTGAAGGAGCGGGGCAAGCCCAACTCGCGCGTGCTGACGGTGCGCTCCCACAGCGCCGACGGCGCTCGCGCCCAGGCGCTCTCCCGCACCGGCCGCGGCTGGCAGGTCGCCGACATCCAGGAGCTCTGAGCCGGCCTTCCAGCTGCGTGGCTTCGGCCTCTTCTTCAGGTGGTGGTCTGCCGCCAGTCGCCCTTCCGGATGCGGGGATCATCCGAGTGCTTCAAGAAGTACTCGACCATGACGTCGATGTACGAGGACACGCGCGGACACGAAACGCCGTACTTGGCGAGGACCGGCGCCGCGTGGGTCTGATCGAAGGCGGCCGATAGGAAGGAGTGCTCGAAGGCCTCCCGAGGCACGCCGGTCAACCGCTCGAAGCCCGGCAGGCCTGCCGCAGGGCGCATCCAGGGGCCGGGCACCTTCAACAGCGGCTTTCGCTTGCCCATGGCCGCGCAGGCCAGGTCGAAGAACGCCAGGTAGGTCAAGGGCTCGGGATCCACCATGTGGAACACCTTCCCGATCGAATCCTCGTCCTCGAACAGGTGATAGAAGGCGTCCGCGATGAAGTCGACGGGCGCGAAGTGGAACTTGTTCGCCCCGGTGTTCGGAACCACGTAGTGCATGTTGCGCGCGATCATCCCCAGCGCGTAGTAGGGTCCGTCGATCTTCTCGATGGC
>CAMYOO010000373.1 GCA_947260035.1 uncultured delta proteobacterium | reverse complement strand
GTCCACCAGCCTGGAAGAGGGCACCAGAGCGTCGCCCACCGGTGCGAACAGGTCGTCGTAGTGGATGGGGATCACGCGGCGCGCGTCCACGGCGTCCAGGATCTCGCGCAGGTAGGTGTCCTGGTACTCCTCGGACTGGCGGGTCAGGGCGCCCGTGCCCAGGAAGACGGTGTCGGCGCGGCGGCCCTCCAGGGCGCCGGGCACGAAGCCCGCGCTGCCCTGCACCAGGGCTGTGCCCAGGGGATGCTCGATCAGGATCGACCAGGCGCCGCCCATGGGGTAGTCCATGGCCTTCGCCGGCGGCACCAGCGGCGCCGTCAGGGGCGGCCCCTTCTCGGCGTTGCCCGGCAGTGGAACGTGCTTCGACAGGATGTGGGTGACCGTGAACTTCCCGAAGCGCGTGGGCACGCCGGGCTCCGCCACGCGGATCTGCTGCTCGCGCATGCCGGAGCCTCGGCCGATCCAGGCGGTTGACTCGGAGCCCAGCAGGATGGCGCCCGTGCGCCGCGCCACCTCCGGCGCGTCCTGGGCGTGGTCGTAGTGGGAGTGCACGGGCATCACCGCCGCCAGCCGCGTGACACCGGCTCGTTTCAGGCCGCGGGCAATGGCGTGGTCGTCGGGGGACAGGCCGCGCCGCAGCAGCAGGTCGCTCAAGGGGACGCGGGTGAACCAGCCGTCGGTCATCAGGTGGGTCTCGCCGTCGCTGATGAGCAGCGTGGCGATGCCCAGGAAGCTCACGGTGACCTGCGGCGTGCGGGCGGACGGTGCGGCGCGAAGCTCGTAGCGCGCGTAGCGGGACAGGTCCGGCCGGTCCTGAAGGCGCCACGCGACCCAGACGGCCCCGGCCAGCGCCAGCACGACCAGGATGCCCAGGGCGCGCATCAGCCAGCGCATCAGCCCACCCCCAGCTCGGAGAGCTGCACGGGCCGCTTCTCGCGCGCCGAGATCTCACCGGCCTGACCCACGGCCACCGCCAGCAGTCCGTCGGGCACGCCCACCGCGGGTGCGGCGCCGCCCCGGATCGCGTCGGCGAACGCCCGGTGCTGGAAGTACGTGGCGCCATGGTGGAAGCCCGCCTTCAGGATGTGCTCGTCCACGGCTACGTGCTCGGTCTTCACGTCGCGCGGGATGCGCGTGCCGAGGACCACGTTGGATTCGGGCACGAAGCACTCCACCTTGCCCCGGTCGCCCACGGCGCAGATCTCCTGCTCGTTGCGCGAGGCCTCGGCGAACATGCACAGGTCCAGCAGCGCGCGGCGGCCGTTGTCGTAGTCCACGATCACGTAGGCGTTGTCGAGGATGTCCGGCTTCTCGCCGTCGTAGCGCTCGTCCTGGTGGTTCACGTCCATGGCCCCGGAGGCGTAGACGCGCAGCGGGCGCGCCCGGGTGATCAGGTTCATCAGGTCGAAGAAATGACAGCACTTCTCCACCAGGGTTCCGCCGGTGTTGCGCGAGAAGCGGTTCCAGTCGCCCACCTTGGGCAGGAACGGATAACGGTGCTCGCGGATCGCCAGCATCTGCAGCGCGCCGACGGCCCCGTCCTCCACCTCCTGGATCAGGCGCGCCACCGGCGCCATGTAGCGGTACTCCATGCCCACCCAGACCAGGCCCTTCCGCCCCTTGGCGGCGGCCTCCACCTTGCGGCAATCGTCCACCGTGGTGCACAGGGGTTTCTCCACCAGCACGTGGAGGTCGCCGGCGAACACGTCCGCCAGCACGTCCACGTGGGTGTGGTTGGGCGAGGCGATGATGACGGCGTCCAGGTCGTCTCGGCCCAGCAGCTCGCGGTGGTCCTCGTAGACCTCCAGCTCCGGCTTGGTGAGGAGTGCGTACTTGCGCGATGTCTCGTGGGGGTCGCTGGCTGCCACGACCTCCACGTCGTCGAAGAGCCGCAGGTTGCGCACGTGCTCGAGACCCATCATGCCGGCCCCGATCAGGCCGTAGCGGAGGACGTCTGTCATGTCTGATACCGTACCGCCCCATGCCCGATCCGGTCGAGGTTTCCTGGTTCTCCGCCCTGTGCGATGACGATTACGAGCTGCTCGGGGTCTCCGACCCGGCGCTGCGTAGCTCCTTCGAGCACTGCCGGGGCATCGTGCTGGCGGCGCAGGAGGGGGGCTTCGACAACTGCCTGCTGCCTTCGGGCTACCAGCTGGGCATCGACTCCATCGCCTTCGCCGGAGGCGTGGCGCCGCTGCTGCAGCGCATGCGGCTGCTGGTGGCGGTGCGCTGTGCGGAGCTGTGGCCGCCCCAGCTGGCGCGGCAGCTGGCCACCCTGGACCAGATGCTGGGCGGACGCCTCACCCTCAACATCATCTCCAGCGATCTGCCCGGCGCGCCCCTGGAGTCCGAGCCTCGCTACGCGCGCAGCCTGGAGGTGATGTCCATCCTGCGCCGGCTCCTGGACGGCAAGCCGGTCTCCCATCGCGGCGAGTTCTACCGGCTGGAGGTGGTGCCGCCGCGCGTGGGCACGGTGTCCGGGCGCTGCCCGCCGTTCTACTTCGGAGGCCTTTCGGAGCCGGCGCGCGAGGTGGCGGCCCAGGCGGCGGACGTGTTCCTGATGTGGCCGGACCGCATGCCCGCGGTGCGCGCGCTGCTGGACGACATGCGCGCGCGCGCCGCGCGCCACGGGCGCACCCTGCGCTTCGGCTACCGGGTGCACGTGGTGGTGCGCGAGACCGAGAGTGAAGCTCGCGCCGCCGCCGCGCGGCTGCTCTCGCGTCTGGATGCCGACGAGGGCGACGCCATCCGGCGGCGTTCGCTGGACCACGCCTCGGTGGGCGTGCGGCGCCAGGCCGAGGTGCGCGAGGCCGCCGACGACGAGGGCTACGTGGAGGAGAACCTCTGGACCGGCATCGGCCGCGCGCGCAGCGGCTGCGGCGCGGCCCTGGTGGGCGATCCGGACCAGATCCTCGCCAAGCTCGAGGCCTACCGCGAGCTCGGCATCGAGGCCTTCATCCTCTCCGGCTACCCCCACAC
>CAMYOO010000372.1 GCA_947260035.1 uncultured delta proteobacterium | reverse complement strand
GCGCACCTGCTCGCCGTGTCCGGCCTGCACCTGGCGCTGGGCGCCGGTCTCGCCTTCGGCGTAGCCCGGCGGGGCCTGGCTCGTTGGGCGTGGGCGGCGGAGCGCCTGGATACCCGGCGCCCGGCACTGGCGCTGGCCCTGGGGTTCGCGCTGGGGCAGGCGCTGCTCGCGGGGTTCGGCATTCCCGTGCGGCGGGCACTGCTGCTGTTGCTGGCCGTGGCCGCGGAAGTGGTCCAGCGGCGCCCCGCGCGTCGGGGAGCGGCGCTGGCCGCCGCCGCCTGCGTGGTTCTGGCGTTCGATCCGGCTGCACTCTTCTCGCCCGGGGCCCAACTCTCGTTTGCAGCCACGGCCGCATTGGTGCTGGCGCCGGCCGGTCTGGAGGGTGGCTGGCGTGCAGGGCTGCGCGCATCGGCCACGGCGCTGCTGGCGACGGCACCGTTGGCGGCTCTGCGCCTGGGCGTCGCGGCCCCGGCAGCGCTGCTGGTAAACGCCCTGGCCGTTCCCCTGGCGGGGTTGGTGTTGTTGCCGGCAGCCTTGCTCTCCGCGCTGGCCGTCGCTGCGGCGCCCGGCGCGGCGCCGACCGTCATGCTGGCTGCAGCTGCCGAGCGTGTGGCGGCCTGGGCGCTGCATCTCGCCGAGGCCGCTGCCCGCGCGGCGCCGGACGCCACGGTGACCGCCCCCACCTACGGAGCGCTGGGGGTGGCGCTGGGGCTGGCCTGGCTCGGTCTGGCATCGTCGCGAACTGCCGTCCGCCTGGCCTGCGCCGCGCTCTCGGGCCTGGTGCTAGCCCACGCGCCACCCCGCGCGCTGACGCCGTCACCGCCGCGGGTCGTGTTCCTGGACGTGGGCCAGGGCGACGCGGTGCTGGTCGAGGGCGCCGGTGCGGCAATCCTGGTCGATGCCGGGGGCGCCTTCCCCGGCGGCGACCGGGGACGCGACGCCGTCTTGCCGGCACTGGCGGCCCTGGGAGTAGAGCGCCTCGACCTGCTCGCCCTGACTCACGCCGATCTCGACCACCGGGGTGGTGCGCCCGCCATCCTGCGCAGCCTGCCGGTGGCTCGGCTGTGGCTGCCTCTCGGCAGTCGGGACGCGGCCGGCTTCGCGGACGTGCTGGCCGTCGCCCGGGAGCGCGGCGTGACCGTCGTGGAACGAGGGGCCGGTGCGGCGGCATTGAATCTGGATGGCCTTCGCGTCGAGAGTTTGTGGCCGCCGCAGGGCGGCGGCTGGCGCGGCAATGACGCCTCCTTGGTGCTGCGCGTCGGCGTGTCGGACAGTCGCGTATTGCTTCCGGGCGATCTGTCCGTCGCGGCCGAGCTCGCGCTGGTGCAGTCCGGCGCCGACCTCCGTGCGGATCTCCTGCTGCTGCCTCACCACGGCAGCCGAACCTCCTCTTCGGCCGCGCTGCTGGCGGCCGTGGGCGGCTTGGCCGCCGTTGCCAGCGCCCCCTGCCAGGGCCGCTTCAGGATGCCCGATCCCCAGGTCGAGGAGCGAGTGCGCGCATCCGGATACGCGCTCTGGTGGACCGGCCGCGACGGCGCGGTGCTCGCCGCGCTGGGAAGGCGGCCCTGGCTCCACAGCGTGGCCCGGCCGCGGTCCTGCCGGCCGCCAACTCAAGGCTTCCTGCCGGGGGGACGATTCGCACCCCGGGATGGGCATCGATCTCCTGGCACTGGTCCTGCTGGCCGTCTTCATCGTGGTCGGCGCCATGCGCGGCGCTCTGGCGTCGGCGCTGTCGTTGGTCACGCTGGTAGGCGCGTACGCCGCGGCCGTGATCTTCGCGCCGGGCTTCGGCCCGGCCGTGGCCGATGGCCTACAGCTTCCGATGCTGCTGGCGACCGCCGTGGCCGGGGCGGGAGTCTTCCTGGTGGCGTTCCTGGGGCTCGGCCTGGTGTCGAGCCTGGTGCGTTGGGGCGAGCGCCGGCGCCGCGCGGGCAGCCCGCGCGGTGCAGGCGACCGCGCGCTGGGCGCCTTCTTCGGCTCGGTCCGCGGCGTTTCCCTGGCGCTGCTGGTGGGCGTACTGGGCTACTGGCTGCAGGCGTTCAACACCCTGGCCGGCCGCCCTGCGGCCCCGGCGGTGGCCGACTCGACGGTGGCGTCCATGAGCCAGGTCGTGGTGGAGTCGGCCGCAGGCGCCCTGATGGACGGGGACAGCACCGGAGGTCGCCTGGCGGTGCGCGCCATGGCGCACCCCGCGCAGACCTTCACCGCGGTGCAGGCGCTGCTGGAGGATCCCCGGCTCGAGATGCTGCGCGACGACGGCGATTTCTGGCGTGCGGTCGAGGCCGGTCACGTCGATGCTGCCACCTCGCGGGTCAGCTTCACCACCGTCGCCTACAGTCAGGAGCTCCGCACGCGCTTTGCCGACAGCGGCTTCATCACCAAGGCCGACGCCGCGAATCCCGAGGCCTTCCGGTCCGCCGTGTCCGCTGCGCTGGCCGAGGCGGGCCCGCGGATCCGCAGGTTGCGCGAGGACCCGGAGGTGCAGCGGCTGGCCGAGGACCCCGAAGTGATCGCGCTGCTGCGCGACGGGAACACCCTGGGCCTGCTGCGGCATCCGGGCTTCCGCCGGATCGTGGATCGCGTTACCGCGGGCTGACGCGATAGACTCCCGCGTGATGGATCTTCAACCCCCGGGACGCACCCGCCTGCACCTGGCCGTGGCCTGTGCGGTCTTCGCGGTGGCCGCTTGCGGTCCGATCGGTCCGATCCCCGGCGGGAAGCTGGAAGGCGAGGTCGTCGCCGAGCCCGTGGAGGACTGGTCCTTCACGAAATCCCACGAGACCGTCCAGCTCGAGACGCGTCTGGAAGATCCGCACTCGGTGACCGTGTGGTGCGTGGCGCAGGAGGGCCGGCTCTACATTCCCAGCCGTAACCCGGAGAAGAAGCGCTGGGTCCAGTACGTGGCCGAGGATGCACAGGTCCGGGTAGGCGTGGACGATCGAATCTATCCGGCCCGCATCGCGCGCGTCACCGACCGCGC
>CAMYOO010000371.1 GCA_947260035.1 uncultured delta proteobacterium | reverse complement strand
GCGCGCCGGACGACGGAGATCCTGGGCGGCGCGAAGATCTACCTGAAGCGCGAGGACCTGGCGCACACCGGTGCTCACAAGATCAACAACGTGCTGGGGCAGTGCCTGCTGGCCCGTCACATGGGCAAGCGCCGGGTCATCGCGGAGACCGGCGCGGGCCAGCATGGCGTGGCGACCGCCACGGCCTGCGCGCTCTTCGGCCTGGAGTGCGTGGTCTACATGGGCGTCGAGGACGTGCAGCGCCAGGCGCTCAACGTCTTCCGGATGGAGCTGCTGGGGGCCGAGGTGCGCCCCGTCGAGAGCGGCTCCTGCACGCTGAAGGACGCCATCAACGAGGCCATGCGCGACTGGGTCACGAACGTTCGCGATACCTACTACTGCATCGGCTCGGTGATGGGTCCGCATCCCTACCCGACCCTGGTGCGGGACTTTCAGCGAATCATCGGTGTAGAGGCCCGGGAGCAGATTCTGAAGGCGGAAGGGCGTCTGCCCGACGTGCTGGTGGCCTGCGTTGGGGGCGGCTCCAATGCCATGGGCCTCTTCCACCCCTTCATCGAGGATGAGGGCGTGCGCCTGGTCGGAGTGGAAGCGGCGGGGAAGGGGGTCGCATCGGGCCGGCATGGCGCAGCCGTGTCGGCCGGGAGCAACGGCATCCTGCACGGTATGCGCACCCTGGTGCTCTCGGACGACGACGGGCAGATCTTTCCGGCCCACTCGATCTCCGCCGGTCTCGATTACCCGGGCGTGGGACCGGAGCACGCCTGGCTGCACGAGAGCGGTCGCGCTGAGTACGTGGCGGCGACCGACCAGGAGGCGCTGGACGCGTTCCAGTTCCTGTCCCGCAGCGAGGGCATCATTCCCGCATTGGAAACCGCGCATGCGATCGCCGAGGTGCAGAAGCTGGCGCCCGGGCTGCCCGCGGATGCCATCATCGTGCTCGGCCTGTCGGGCCGCGGAGACAAGGATACGAGCCAGGTGCGAGATCTCCTGCGTGGAGGCTCCAAGCAGGCATGAGCCGCATCGACCGGCGTTTCGCGGCACTGCGCGAGCGGGGCGAGACCGCTCTGATCCCCTTCCTGACGGCGGGCGACCCGGATCTTGGCGTCACCGAGGCGCTGGTGCGCGCCATGGCCGAGGCCGGCGCGGACGCGGTGGAGATCGGCGTGCCGTTCTCGGATCCCACGGCCGAGGGCCCCACCATCCAGCGCTCCAGTGAGCGCGCGCTGCGCGCTGGGGTATCGCTGCGCAACGTACTGCAACTGGTCAAATCGCTGCGCGGCGATCTGGAGATTCCGCTCATCCTGATGGGCTATGCGAACAACTTCCTGGCGCTGGGCGACGCGCCCTTCGTCGAGTCGGCGGCGCAGGTTGGCGTGGACGGCACGATCATCGTCGACCTTCCTCCCGAGGAGGGCGAGTCCTTCTTCGCCGCCGAGGAAGCCGCGGGCATCGACGCAATCCTGCTGGCGGCGCCCACGACGACACCCGAGCGTCTGGGCATGCTGGCCGAGCGCACGCGGGGCTTCCTCTACTACGTGTCCCTGACCGGCGTCACGGGCGCCCGCGATCAGGTGGCGGGCGACGTGGAGGAGGGCGTGAAGCGAGCCCAGGCGGCCGGCCCGCGCCCGGTCTGCGTGGGCTTCGGCATCTCGACGCCGCAGCAGGCCGCGCAGATCGGGAGCTACGCGGACGGCGTCGTCGTAGGGAGCGCCATCGTGGAGCGCATCGAGTCGGCCGCGTGTCCCGACGAGGCCGTGGAGTCGGTGGCGCGCTTCGTGGGCGAGCTCAAGACGGCGCTGCGCGCGGCCTCGTGAGCTCGCGCCACAGCGCGTCCACCTGACGCCGCGTCTCCTCGGGTGTGCCCGAGTTGTCGATCACGTGGTCGGCCATGGCGCGCTTCTCGTCCAGGGGCATCTGGGCGCGCACGCGGGCTTCGATCTCCTCGCGTGAGGCACCGTCCCGGGCCGCGGCCCGCTCGATCTGGGTGGCCTCCGGGACCCAGACCAGCACGATCGCGTCGAACGGAAGCAGGGCGCCGCTGCCGGTGCCCGTGCGCCGTCCTTCCAGGAGCAGCGGGATGTCGAGCACCACGACCTCGACGCTCGCCGCCTTGGCGGCTTCCATGCGCCGTCCCATCTCGGCGATGGTCGGCGGGTGGACGATGAGGCCGAGCCGGGTGCGCGCCTCCGCATCGGCGAAGACCTTCGCGGCCAGCGCCTTGCGGTCCAGTGCGCCGCCGGCATCGATCACGTCGTCGCCGAACGCCCGGGCGATCTCGCCCAGCATGGGCGAGCCGGGCGCCTGGAGCTCGTGGACGATGGCGTCGGCGTCCACCAGCACCGCGCCCCGCTCCTGGAGAAGGGCGCCTACCATGGACTTGCCCGAGCCGATGCCCCCGGTGAGGCCGACGACGACGGTCATGGGAAGAGGATAGCGGCTCGGCCCGCGAGACGGGCTAGAAGGGCTCCGCGTCGACGACTACGCAGTTCTTGCCGGCCGCCTTGGCTGCGTAGAGGGCGCGGTCCGCGTCGCGGAAGAAGGCCTTGCGGTCGCCCTTGTAGCGGGACACGCCCACCGACACCGTGACGAAGACGATCGCGTCGTCGTCGATGGGGATGGCGGTGTTGCCGATCTGCATGCGGAGCTTCTCGGCCAGGTTGACCGCTCCTTCCAGGTCCGTGGCCGCCAGGACCACGAACTCCTCGCCGCCGTAGCGCGCCAGCAGGTCACTCTCACGGATGGCGGTGTTCATGACCTGACCGATGCGCTCCAGCACGGCATCGCCGGCGGCGTGCCCGTGCTGATCGTTGAGCGCCTTGAAGTCGTCGATGTCGATCAGCAGGAGCGAGAGCGGCTCGCCGCTGCGGTTGGCGCGCTTCAGCTCACGGGTCAGGTGGTCCTGGAAGAAGCGGTGGTTGTGCAGCTTGGTGAGACCGTCGGTGATGGAAAGCTGAGCCAGCACCTCGTTGGCGGCCTGCAGGGCCTGGTTCTGCTCGCG
>CAMYOO010000370.1 GCA_947260035.1 uncultured delta proteobacterium | reverse complement strand
CGTGGCGCTTTGCCGAGCCGCCGGCCGATGCTGCCGCGGCACCTTCGAGAGGTCGGTGGTGAAGTGCTCGCCGCCGGCGTCGGTCCAGCGGTAGATCTCCGCCGCCAGCGGCGCCGGCAACCCGGCCAAAAGGCAAGCGAGGGTCCAGCCGAGGAGGCGGCGATGCATGGGGTTAGGATCGGCCGCTCGCACGGCCACCTTGAAGGCCGCCTCCGGCGCCGGCGAACTGCGTCTTCGCGGATGCCGAGTATCGGCGTATCCTCGCCCGCGATGAGAGCCCCCGAACGCCGACGAGCGCAGCGCCTTCCGCGAGCGTGCGCGCGCCATGTTCCAGCAGCTGGACGTCCCCGAGGACCTAGTCGGCCTCGAGAAGTGAGCAGGCTCGGATTCCCATACTATTGGTTGTCGTTGGGAAGGCCTGCCGCGATCGGGGCCGAGACGCCGGAAGCCTCGCGCCGGCCGATGGATCGAGACCAGCCTTCATGTCTCGGAAGGGGAGAAGGGTGATTTCCGACGCGCTGCACATTGCGGTCTACACCCTGTTGGGCGCTGCGGTCGTGCTGCTGGCCGGCTTTGCGTACTACGTGCGCAGCCAGCCGGAGCTCTCTATCTGGCATCGCGCGCAGCTGGATCGGGAGTTCACCGCCGACTCGCAGGTCGAGGACTTCGCGGGCTACCTGGACCTGGAGGAGCGGCTGTTCGCGCAGCTCGACGAACAGGTCTACCGGCAGGTCCCCACCGGGCCGGAGCAGGTGTTGAACCGCTACAGCCGCGGCAGCCTCGCCGACCCCCGGCGCTGGCCGACTCCCTGGAACCGGTCCTTCGAGCACCCCAGCCAGACACCACGGGCCGGCGTGCTCTTGCTCCACGGTCTCTCCGATTCGCCCTACAGCATGCGCGCGCTCGGCGAGCGCCTGGCCGCCGAGCAGGCCTGGGTCGTCGGTCTCCGGGTGCCCGGCCACGGAACGGCGCCCTCCGGGCTGGTGAGCGTCCGCTGGCAGGACATGTCCGCGGCCGTGGTGCTGGCCGTCCGCCACCTGCGCGGCGCCATCGGCGACGCACCGCTCTACCTCGTCGGCTACTCCAACGGCGGGGCTCTGGCGGTGGAGTACTCGCTCTCGGCGCTCGCCGACGCCTCCCTTCCCCTCCCACAGGGAATCGTGCTGATGTCGCCCGAGATCGGCGTGGCGAAGGCGGCCGCCCTGGCGAGCGGGCTGGATCGCCTGGGCCGGCTCCTCGGTCTCGAGAAGCTCGCCTGGACCTCCATCGAGCCCGAGTACGACACGTTCAAGTACAACTCCTTCGCCACCAACGCGGGGGATGTCGCCTACCGGATCACCGCCCGGATCCAGCAGCAGCTCGACGCCCTGAACCGCACCGGGAAGCTCACGGAGATGCCCCGCATCCTGGCGTTCCAGTCCGCGGTGGACGCGACGGTCACCGCGCCGGATCTCGTAAAGCACCTCCTGGCCCGACTGCCCTCGGCCGGGAACGAACTGGTGCTCTTCGACATCAACCGCAGAGCGGGAATCGAGCCGATGCTCAAGCAGGATCCAGGTGCGGTGTTCGGTCCCATGCTGAAGGAGCGCAACCTGGGCTTCGACTTGACGTTGGTGACCAACGCGAGCGTCGACAGCACGGATGTGGTTGCGCGACACAAGCGCCATGGCGATTCCACCGTAACCACGACTGCGGCAGTGGGGCAGTGGCCGCAGGGCGTCTACTCGCTCGCCCACATCGCACTTCCCTTTTCGCCCCAGGACCCGCTCTACGGTGGGCCGGATGCGGCCGAGAGCCCGGGCCTGCAGCTCGGGAACGTCGCGCTGCGCGGAGAGCGAGGCGTTCTCCGGGTTGCCGGCGGAGTGCTGCTGCGGATGCACTGGAACCCCTTCTACGAACACGTCGAGAATCGGGTTGTCGCGTTCATGGGGTTGAAGCCGTAGTCGCGGCCACGCCGGTGCCGGCGGGCGCTCCTGCTGGGAAACTTCGCTAGGGCGAGTACCAGATGGGGCTGGTGTAGGCCCGCTCCTGGATGACGCTCGGCCCCTCGGTCGGCTCGGCGATACCCAGAGCGATCGCGTCGTACAGGGCGTGGCGCGGCGTCGGGATCTGCAGCACCCGCACGTAGTAGAACGCGGCCTGACTGGCGACGAAGTCCGGATCGGTCCAGACCGCGGACAGCTGAGGGCTGCCGATCGTATCGGTCCACGTCGCGTTCGCACGGTTCACGGTGTCGCCGACCGTCTCGACCGAGCCGTCGGGCCGGATGGCGCGCCCGTCGGACCAGGCGACGTCGAAGATCTTCTCGCGGGTCTCGCCCTCCGCGTCGATCCAGCCCTTGACGATCTGCACCCGGTCCAGGTGGGCGGACGCGGGATCCTTCAGGGCCGCAACCAGGAACGTGGGAGCGGCACCGAGCCCGTCCTTCCCGCTCAGATCGCCTCCCATCGGAACGCCCCGCGCGTAGCCGCGACGGGCGAGCTCGCCGGACTCGAGATCGGCCCGGGTGAAGTCCCAGCCGCCGAAGAAGCGCACCCGGATCCGCGGGCCCGAGGTGGCAAAGACCTCGCGCCGCTCGAACGCGTCCAGGATCGACGCGCGCGTGTTCTCTTCGGCGTAGACCGCCGCCAGGCCCGAAGCCGACATGCTCCAACCCGTCGGCCCCGCCGCGATCGTGCGCCCTCGCTTGTTCTCGGGGACGGAATCGTAGGCCATCTTCCCCCAGAAATTGGGCTCCTCAGCCGAGGAGAGGCCCGTGTGCGAATCGGTCGAACCGATCAGCCCGAACCGGAACGGGTTCACGCCGGTACTCCTCTCGAGGGCGAGGCCGGCTCGCAACGCAGGGCGCACGAAGTCGCCGGGACGCGGCTCGTAGCCGCGGCGATCCTGCTGGATGTACCAGGGGTACGTCTCGAAGTCCGCGAAGGGGTCTTCGGGCGAGAACTTCGGGTGCGTCTCCGAATCACTCACCCCGAAGGGTTCGCTCGCCGAACATCACCCCCTTCGAAATGTTCGAGTTGTGGGGAATCGCCAGGAAGCGCGCTCCGGTGCGCGACGAGGTGGCCTCGAGCCAGGCCCAGAGATCTTCGGGATAAGGGCTGTCCGCCGAGGAGTAGGGCATGAACTCCGCGGCGGTCGCCGGATCGGCGTCGGTGATCACCACGCGATGCAGGTTGGCGCCCCCGGGTACGGTGCTCCACTCCCAGCCCAGCATCGCGCTGAAGCGCCCCGGATCGTCGTGCTTCTCGGCGAAACCCCGAAGCCTCTCCCAGGCGTTGGCGGCGGAGACGTCCGCGCCCGGCGCCTGCGATGCTCCCGCCACCTCGTCCCAGTTGGCGGCCGCCTCGACCGGGTCGCCGGCCACGGGCAGCACGCTGGCGAAGTACTCCGGTCCGCGCCCCTCGTCGATGGCGCTGCGGATCTGGCGCTCGTTGTACCAATAGAAGAGGCGCTCGATGAAGCCGGCGTCGGGATCCTGGATGCCCTCGTTGTAGATGTCGCGGATCCCGCCGTAGAACTCGGCGTGGTCGGCGATCACCAGGAAGTCGAGCGGCGTCCCGATGCGTACGCGCGTTCGGTTGTACGGGTGGATGACCGGCTGGCCCTTGGCCCAGCGGTAGGCGAC
>CAMYOO010000369.1 GCA_947260035.1 uncultured delta proteobacterium | reverse complement strand
CCGGAAGTCATCCAGGTCCTGGACGCCGCTCTCCTCGATGCGCGCGATCACGTCGCCGCGGCGCAGTCCGGCTTCGAAGGCCGGCGAGCCGCGTTCCACGAACGAGACGTAGGCGCCGTCGCGCTCAGCGAGCCGATGGGTGCGGAACAGCAGCTCGGTGATCTCCTGGACGTGGAAGCCCGCCTCGCTGCGCGCCTCTTCGGGCACCACCTTGGGCTGTACGCCGATCACCACCTGGGTCGAGCGTTTGCGGCCGTCGCGCAGCACGCTGAGCTGCACCTTGTGGCCGGGCTCGAGCGAGGCCACCTCCCGCTGGAAGATGCCCAGGTCCTGCTGCTTCTCGGCCTCGAGCGGCACGTCGTCGATGGCCGTGATGACGTCGCCGGGACGCAGTCCCGCGGCGGCCGCCGGCGAGCCCTCGCTGACGCTGTTGACCACGACGCCGGTGGCGCCGGGCATGCGGAAGTAGGCCGCCAGCTCGCGGTCCAGCGGCTGCGTGGTCACGCCCAGCCAGCCGCGCTCGATGCGGCCCGTCTGGATCTGCTCCATCACGTCGAGCGCCGTGCGGATCGGAATGGTGAACCCGATCCCCCGCCCCTGGCCCCGCGAGTTGATGCCCACCACGCGGCCCTCCAGATCCACCAGGGGGCCGCCGGACGAGCCGCGGTCGATCATGGCGTCGGTCTGGATGAAGTCGTTCAGGAGCTGGTCGACCTCCAGATTGCGTCCCTTGGCCGAGACGATTCCGAAGGAGACCGTGCCGTCGAGGCCGTAGGGGTTGCCGATGGCGAGCACCCACTGGCCCACGCGCAGCGTGTCCGAGTCGCCGATCTCGGCGGCGTTCAGCGGCTCGTCGGGCACGATTCGCAGCAAACCGATGTCCGTCTGCTTGTCGGTGCCGATCACCGTGGCGGGGTACTTGGGCTTCCGGCCGGGGATGGTGACCGTGACCTTCTCGGCCTTCATCACCACGTGCTCGTTGGTCAGGATGAGGCCATCGCGGGAGACCACGAACCCGGAGCCGGTGACCTGCTTGCGGCGGTCGTTGTGCAGCGAGATGGCTTCGATGTGCACCACGGAGGGCGTCACGCGCTCGGAGACCTGGATGATGCGGGCCTGGAGCTCCTCGTAGGCCGCCATCTCCGCGGTCTGCGCGCTCCCCGGGAGCGGCGCGGCCAGCAGGGTGGCGAGGGTCAGGCTGGAGCGGAGCAGATGCATGGCTTGGGTGTCGGCACGTCGACCTTTGCGGATGAGTCTAGCCGAGAGCGGCCCGCAGCCCGACGGCTGCCGCCCGCGGATCCGGGGCGGCGAGAATGGCGCCGGTCACGGCCACGCCGGCGGCCCCGGCCGCGATTGCGGCTCCGGCGTTGTCGGCCTCGATGCCACCCTGGGCCAGCACCGGGATGCCGTGGCTCGCCGACGCAGCCAGAGCGTCCAGGCCCAGGGCCGGGCGCTCGCGCGGCTTCGACAGGGGATCGAAGATCGGGGCCAGGTGGGCGTAGTCGGCCCCGGCGGCGGCGGCCGCCGCCACCTCCTCCGGTGCGTGGCAGGAGACCCCGATCCGGACCCCTGCCGGCAGCAGCCGACGGGCCTCGGCGGGCGTTACGGCGTCGAATCCCAGGTGAACGCCGTCGGCCCCGGCGGCCAGTGCGGCGTCGACGCGGCGGTTCACCAGGATCTCCGCGGCGGGGCTCTCCCGGCGCGCGGCGGCGGCCAGGGTTGCCACCAGCTCCACCAGCGCGGCGCCGCCCAACTCCCGGGCACGCACCTGCACGCGGTCCACGCCGCCGGACAGCGCAGCCGCCACGGCCTGCAGCAGCGGCTGCCGCGCCGCGCTCGCGTCGGTGACCAGGCAGAGGATGGGAAGGGGCCGGCTCAGAAGCGCGCGAGCCCGTCCAGCGGGCTCGAGGCCGTTGCGTAGAGCCGCTGCGGCATGCGGCCGGCCTCGTGGGCCAGTCGCCCGGCTTCGACGGCGTGACGCATGGCCTCGGCCATCTTCACCGGATCACCGGCCCCGGCGATGCCGGTGTTCATCAGCACCGCGGTGGCGCCCAGCTCCAGGGCCACGGCGGCGTCGCTGGCCGTCCCCACCCCGGCGTCGACGATCACCGGGACTCTGGCCTGCTCCAGGATGATGCGCAGGTTGGCCGGGTTGCGGATGCCCAGGCCGGAGCCGATGGGCGCGGCCAGCGGCATCACGGCCGCGCAGCCCATCTCCGCCAGGCGCAGGCAGGCCACCGGGTCGTCGTTGATGTAGGGCAGGACGGTGAAACCGTCGGCCACCAGGATGCGCGCCGCCTCCAGCGTCGCAGGCGCGTCCGGGAAGAGGGTCGCCTCGTCGCCGATGACCTCGAGCTTCACCAGGTCGGTGTCGAGCAGCTCCCGGGCCAGGCGCGCAGTGGTGACCGCCTCGTCGACGCTGTAGCAGCCGGCCGTGTTGGGCAGGATGCGGAAGCCGGCGGCGCTCAAGGCGTCGTAGAGATTCTCGCCCCGCGGCGCGTCCACCTTGACCCGGCGCAGCGCCACCGTGACCAGCTCCGCGCCGCTGGCCTTGGCGCAGTCCAGGTTCTGCTGGATGGACTCATACTTGCCGCTGCCGATGATGAGCCGGGACGAGAACGCGTGGTCGCCCAGAGTGAACGCCGCCTGCATCGCTAGCCTCCTCCTACCGCCTCGAGGATTTCGACGCGGTCGCCCTCCGCCAGACGGTGCTCGTCGAACGCCGAGCGGGGCACCACGTCGCGGTTCACCGCCACGGCGATGCGCCGGGTGGACAGGCCGAGCAGGCCGACCAGCCTCGTCACGTTGCACCCGTCCGGCACCTGCCGTGGGTCGCCGTTGACGCGGATCGCCAGATCGCCGTCGAGGGGGGACATCACCGCACAAGATACGAGAGGCGAGGGGTCTGTGCGATAAGCTCCCCGCCCAACCCAGGCGCAGAGCGGCCACCGACCCCCCCAGGCGCAGAGCGGCCACCGACCCACCCAGGCGCAGAGCGGCCACCGACCCACCCAGGCGCAGAGCGGTCACCGACCCACCCAGGCGCGCATCGACCTGGGCGCGATCCGGGCCAACCTGGCCGAGGTGCGCCGCGCCGCCGGCCACGACGTCATCGCCGTGGTCAAGGCCGACGCCTACGGGCACGGGGCGCCGGCGGTGGCGGGCGCCCTGGCCGATGCCGGCTGCAGAACGTTCGCCGTGCTCAGCGTGGACGAGGCCGAGGCGCTGCGCGCGGCCGGTCGCGACGAGGGGATCCTGGTGCTGGGCGGCGTCCGCGACGAAGCCGAGGCCGCGCGAGCGGCGGCGCTGGGCCTGACCCCGGTGATCCACCACCGCGGCCAGGCGGAGCTGCTGTCCGGGGCCGCCGACCCGGCCCGGCCCCTGCCGGTGCACGTGGAGGTGGACACCGGGATGCGGCGCATGGGCGTGCCCGAGGCCGAGGCGCCGGAGCTGTTGGCTGACGTGGCCGGCCGTCCGGGCCTGCGCCTGGCGGGCGTCTACACCCATCCCGCCCGGGCCGACGAGCCCGACCTGGAGCCCACCCGCGAGCAGCTGCGCCGCTTCGGCGCCGTGCTGGAGGCGGCCCGCGCTCGGGGCGTGGATCCGGGCTGCGTGCATCACGGCAACTCCGCCGCGGCGCTGGCCTCGCAGGAGCTCGGCCCCGACGCGCCGCCGCTGGGCGCGGTGCGCGCCGGGCTGGCGCTGTACGGGGCGCAGCCGGCGCCGGGCCGGCCCGCGGCGCTGCGCCCCGCCATGACCCTGGCCACCCGGGTGGTGCACATGCGCCAGCTCGCCCGGGGCGACGCGGTGGGATACGGCGGGGACTGGCATGCGCCGAAGTCCACCCGCGTGGCGACCCTGGCTTTGGGCTACGCCGATGGAGTTCCCCGCGCGGCCGCCGGCCGCGCCCAGGTGGCCATCGGCGGGCGGCGTTTTCCCGTGGTGGGGCGTGTGTCCATGGACTTCGTCACGGTCGACATCGGCGACTCGTTTCCGGCGATCGGCGACGAGGCGCTGGTCTTCGGGGCGGGCCCGGGTGCGCCGGCCGTGGAGGATCTGGCCGCGGCTGCGGGCACCATCGCCTACGAAATCCTCGTCGGCGTGGGCCCCCGTGTCCCGCGCGTGGTCGTCGACGACGACGCCTGAGACGGCGTTTGAGTGCGTCTCGCTGGCGGCCCGGCCGGCCCTTCGGTACCCATCCCTCGTCCCCGCCCCCCCACCTTCTCCGGGAGACATTCGACATGCCCCCTGCACGCGTCGTTCGCGCGCTGCTTTCCGTTTCCGACAAGAGTGGCCTCGACGAGTTCGGTCGCGGGCTGGCGGAGCTCGGCGTCGAGCTCGTGGCCTCGGGCGGCACGGCGCGCGCGCTGCGCGAGGCCGGGCTCGAGGTGCAGGAGGTCGAGAGCCTGACCGGCAGCCCCGAGATGCTCGGCGGCCGGGTCAAGACCCTGCACCCCAAGGTGCACGGCGGCATCTTGAACCGCCGCGATCACGAAGGCGATCGCGCCGAGGTGGAGAAGCACGGCATCGGCCCCATCGACCTGGTGGTGGTGAACCTCTACCCGTTCGAGGAGACGGTGGCGCGTGAGGGCGTGACCCGCGCCGAGGCCGTGGAGCAGATCGACATCGGCGGCCCGTCGATGATCCGCTCGGCCGCCAAGAACCACGCCTACGTGGGCGTGGTGGTGGATCCGGCCGACTACCCGACGCTGCTGCAAGAGCTGCGCGACAACGACGGCGTGCTGGCGGACGCCACGCGGCGCGCGCTGGCGCTCAAGGCCTTCGAGCGCACGGCAGCCTACGACGCGGCCATCTCGGGCTACCTGGCCGCCCAGGCGACCAGCGAAGACGATCCGTTTCCGCCGCGCCTTGCCGTGGGTCTGGGCCGCGCGCAGTCGCTCCGCTACGGC